>CAMAPN010000003.1 GCA_945860275.1 Bifidobacterium breve | reverse complement strand
TTCTTCCGAAACGTTTGCTAGTTCGGTGAAACGCTCGTCCAAAATAGCAAGCTGGCCATGTTGTTCGGCGCGATGGAGCAATTTGGATGCCAGTGCAAGAGCTGGCTGATTAAGTGGCACACCGTCAACGGGTGATTTCCGGGATTTTTCAGCTGCCTTCAATCGCTCCCAGTTCCCTTCGACCTCTGCTGAAGTCAGATTTTCTGCTGACTGGAAGACATGCGGGTGTCGTCGGATGAGTTTTTCGCAGATTGCTCCCGCTACATCTTCGATTGAGAATGCGCCCTCGTTTCGCTCTTGGCCAATTCGTGAGTGGAAATAAACCTGAAGCAGGACATCGCCCAACTCTTCAACCATGTCGTTGCGCTCAGCTCGTTCGACTGCATCGATAAACTCGTACGTCTCTTCCAATAAATACGTTAAAAGTGAGTGGTGAGTTTGCTCTGCATCCCACGGACAACCGCCAGGCGACCTGAGGGTATCCATCACCTCAACCAGGCGCAGAAGGTTGCTGTTCGCGTTCACTAATTCTTGGAGTTTGGTTGCGCCCCGCCAGTTGGGTCGGCAGGATCGATCTTGTTAGTAGTTGTGTTCCATACTCCGTAGCGAGGATTGACAGTTAGCGCCTCTTTTGTCGCAGTTTCTTCAAGCATTTTCTGTAGCGCCTGAATAATCTGTCCATCTTCAGTCGCAGTTGGAGCAATAACTAACCGTAATTTATCTTGGAGAATAATTAACGATAGATATTGGTCAAGATCGATTGATGCGATTCCCGCGTTGACTAGCGCAAGCGAGAGTTCCTCTTCGCTACCAACATTTTTTACAATTTCTGCTCGTTGTGCAGAAATTTCTGCAGCAGTGGCAGCAATTTTTCGCTCCTTTGCCGCTTGTGTAAGCAACGCAGTAAAGATGTGAAATTCAAGTTGATTCAAAGTGAGGGCTTCACCAGTCAAGGCATCTTGTGGAGTTGTCTCGAACTTCACGCGCTCATCCAGAATGGATGAAACGCTCTCTTGGAGACGTTCGATTGTGATTTTTCCACCTTTGTAGTTCGCAGCATCCGAAGGATCACTGCATCCTGAGAGCACCAATGCAGTCAGGGCTAACAAGAGGATTGCAACTTTACTTTTTACCACGAAAATCAAAACTCCTTCTTGTCTGACTCAACTCATCGGTATCGGGGCTCGATTGGTAGTCGCATCAAATGCCTGCGCTACCCAGTTCAAGAGAGAAGTATTCCCTAGTTTCTCTGCCTCAAATGCCACGCCTTTGTTGCTGGGCAATGGCAGAAGCACAGTAGAGAGGGCTGACTTATATATATGTCCTGGGTAGAGACGTGTCATCCGCACAGATAAAGAGTCGCTGAGGGTCACTGGGGCCAGGCGTAGATACTTGCCTTGAACTATCACCTCTGTCAGGTTCAACTCCTTCGCACGCACTCGAACCTTCGCAATCTCCAACAGGTTTGCAACAACTTCGGGATAGGAGCCAAAACGATCAATTAACTCCTCATCCACTTGGTCTACATTTTCAAATGACTGCGCTGCGGCAAGGCGACGATAAATGTCTAAACGCACCCGCTCGCTGTCAACGTAATCATGTGGCAGATAAGCATCTATGGGAAGTTCTAACTTACATTCTTGCTCCTGATGTCGCTCCCCTTTGAAATCCGCGACAGCTTCGCCAATCATCCGCATGTATAAATCAAATCCAACATCGGCGATGTGCCCAGACTGCTCGCCACCTAAAAGATTCCCAGCGCCTCGAATTTCGAGATCTTTGAGAGCTACCTGCATGCCAGAACCTAATTCAGTATTTGCGGCGATAGTTTCAAGTCGATCATGTGCAGTGTCAGTAAGCGGCTTATCGATATCGTAAAGAAAATACGCATAGCCACGCTCCCGCCCTCTTCCCACCCGACCGCGAAGTTGATGAAGTTGCGATAGTCCCATCTTGTCTGCTTGCTCGACAATCAATGTGTTTGAATTTGGAATATCAATTCCACTCTCGATAATCGTGGTGCATACCAATACATCGAACTCCTTCTCCCAGAAGGCAAGAATTACCTCTTCTAGCGCGCTCTCACTCATTTGGCCGTGCGCCACACGAATTCGCGCTTCAGGTATCAAGGCAGCAATGCTGGTGGCACACCTATCAATCGAGTTGACTCTGTTATGAATGTAAAAAACTTGCCCGTCGCGGAGTAACTCGCGTCGAATTGCCGCTGCAATCTGCCGCTCTTCATATCCACCCACATAGGTAAGAACTGGATGTCGCTCTTCTGGAGGCGTTGCCATGATCGACATCTCTCGAATGCCCGTGATTGACATCTCTAATGTTCGCGGAATCGGGGTCGCGGACATCGAAAGAACATCAACGTACGCTCGAAATCTCTTGAGTTTTTCCTTATGTTCGACGCCGAATCGTTGCTCCTCATCAATGATCACAAGCCCTAAATCCTTAAAACTAACATCCGAGGAAAGCAAGCGATGTGTGCCGATAACAACGTCGACTTCACCAATTGCCAGCTTTTCTAGCGTCTTCTTTATCTCGCTAGGAGTGGCAAATCTCGATAATCCCGCGAGATTGACGGGAAATCCTGCGAATCGTTCGCCAAAGGTGGTCAGATGTTGTTGCACCAACAAGGTCGTGGGTACTAAAACGGCAACTTGCTTTCCATCTTGCACTGCTTTGAACGCTGCCCTAATGGCAATCTCAGTTTTTCCAAACCCAACATCGCCGCATACGATTCGATCCATTGGGTAACTTGCTTCCATATCTTTCTTAACTTCAGTGATTGTTGATAGCTGATCAAGTGTCTCAACGTACGGGAAGGCATCTTCTAGCTCACGTTGCCACGGCGTATCAGGTGAAAAAGCGAAACCTGGAGAGCTAGTTCGTGCTGCGTATAGTTGTATTAACTCCGCCGCAATCTGTTTTACGGCCTTTCTTGCTTTACCTTTCGCCTTCTGCCAATCTGCACCACCCATGTGATGCACTGTTGGCGCCTCACCACCAACATATTTCGTGACTTGATCTAACGAGTCCGTTGGCAAGTACAATCGATCTCCAGATTGTCCTCGCTTGCTCGATGCATATTCGATGACTAAATATTCTCGTTTAGTACCATTGACAACTCGTTCGGCCATTTCGATGAATCGCCCAATGCCATGCACCTTATGTACCACAAAGTCACCTTCTTTGAGGGAGAGTGGATCAATCCGATTCTTTCGCCTTGATGCCAATGAAAGTTTCTCGCCATCTTGCGCTTTACTTCCAGCGAAATCACGTTCGGTAATAAGGGCAAATTTCTCGTCTTCAAAAGTGAAGCCGTGACGAATTCCAGAATTGAGGATAAAAACTGCGCCTGGTACTAAAGAGTTCGCAGTAGATATGCCATAACTTCGGAGGAGTTCCTCATAGCGCTGCGCAGTGCCATGGCCAGGTGCGGTAATAGCTAATAGCCACTGATTCTTGATCTTTTCACGTAGATAATCAATCAATCTCTCTGCGTTACCACGGAAAGGTTCAATGGTACGCAAAGCTGATTCAACAGCCTCTGATCCACCACCAAATGGTGCAATGGATGAGAGGGTAAATCCGCGCTCTCTTGCTGCTGTAATTTCTTCTTCTAGCGTACGGAACGAATGAAGTTCGAGCTCTTGCATGTCGATCGGAGTGACATTCCCGGCTGCAGCATTAAGCCATGAAGCATTGAGAAATTCCTCTCCAGTTTTTCTTAACTCTTCAGCGCGACTTCGAATTAACTCTGGCGCAAGCGAAACCAGAAGCGATTTGGCTGGCAGGATTTCTACCAAAGTCTCCATTTCATGCACCAAGGCAGGCATTAATGACTCCATGCCCTCAACGGGTACACCTTCGCTGATGCGTGAGAACATCTCCGATAATGTCGGAATCTCCTGCACCAACACTTCCGCTCGATCTTTGATTGCATCGGTGATGAGAATTTCACGAGCAGGCAGGGCAAATAACCCATCACTGCAAATTTCGAGTGAGCGCTGATCTGCGACTGAGAAAAATCGAACTTCATCTATGACATCATCGAAGAACTCAACCCGAATCGGATGTTGTGCATGGGGTGGGAAAATGTCGAGTATGCCGCCTCGTTGAGCAAACTCTCCTCGTTTTTCTACTAAATCCGTTCGCTCGTACCCTAGAGCAAGCAACTCTTTGATTACCTCTGCTATTTCTTTTTGCTCTCCAACTTTTAATAATGGAACTTTTGCAGTACCAAAACCTTTGATGAATGGTTGCAATAAAGAGCGCACCGGAATGACGACAACCTCACATGAATGCGAGCGGATGGCTTGTAAAGTCGTGAATCGTTCTGCGATGGTGTCGCTCTGCGGACTTAACCGTTCATGTGGCAACGTTTCCCAGTGCGGAAAGCGCAACACTCTTTTCTCTGGGAGTAACGCTTTGAGTTCCTCAACTAGTTCCTCACCATTGTTTGCCGTGAGCGCCACAATCAGCGGGAATTCCTTTGCGCTATTTGCCGTAGCAGCAATCGCGAAAGATGCTGCGGAGATAGGCGCGTTAAGCGTTGAGCCGGAACGTAGCGCAGCGCTCGATGTACTCAAATCGAGTTGGTCGACTAGCGATGCAATCGCTGTGACCTTCTTTGGTCCGCCTGACTCGGCTGCCATCAGATACCCCCTCCTTCGATCTTTCAGGAAATAGCCCAATAGCCCCATTCCGCCACGGCGGGGGGCTGATGAGTTGTCGTGAAAAGTTCTTTCAGGACTAACCCGCGTGAATGGTACCTCTCTTGCTCTGCCAAGATATGACCATGCAAACTCAGGGCCACTCCGGAGGCGACCTCTCCGGCGATAGCGGGACAGCGCTGGGAGTAAACGCTGGATCATCCCTTCGAGCGGATGTTCGTCGACTTGGTGAATTACTAGGCCAAACTCTCGTACGACAAGAGGGTCAGGCGCTTTTGGATCTCGTTGAATCAGTGCGCTTGGCAGTTCGAGAGGATTCACCTCTGGGCTCATCAATCCTTGAGAAAGTGGAAGTTGTAGATAGCATCAAACTAGTACGTGCCTTTAGCACTTACTTTCATCTAGCTAATATCGCGGAACAAGTGCATCGCGCACACGCACTTTATGAGGAGCGCGTCAACGGGGATTCCTGGCTACAACAAACTTTCCACAAAATTGCCGAAGCAAAAATAAGTAAGGACGAGCTGGCTCGCTCGGTTGCGATGTTGTCTGTCCGCCCTGTGTTCACCGCTCATCCCACCGAAGCAGCTCGTCGTTCCGTCCTCAGCAAACTGGGAACGGTTGCACAATTACTCAATGAGAAGAATATTCGTGAACGCGATAAACGACTTGCAGAGGCAATAGAGCTACTGTGGCAGACTGACGAGCTGCGATTAGAACAACCTGAACCCTTGGATGAAGCGACAAACGCGCTTTACTATCTCGATGATCTTCATCGCTATACAGTTCCGCAAGTCTTGGATGACTTCGCATATGAGCTCTCCCAATACGGAATTGACCTCGATGTACTAGCGCGCCCGCTCTCCTTTGGAAGTTGGATAGGCGGAGACCGTGATGGAAATCCAAATGTGACTCCTGCAATCACTTCCGAAACTGTAACGCTGCATGTCGGCCATGGCGTCCGGGTATTGATTGAGAAACTCGATGCGCTTCGACAATCACTCTCGGTTTCTGCTCGTCTTGCTGGCGCAAGTGATGAATTATTGAAATCTATCGAGGTAGACCTAATAAACATTCCAGAGTTTGAAGATCGATTTAAACGGTTGAATGTAGAAGAGCCATATCGATTGAAAGCAACGGCTATTCGACACAAATTAGTTCTTACTCAGCGACGTCATGCAACTAAGGCTCCCCATCAACCAGGGCGCGATTACGCGAATACGCAAGAATTACTCGATGACTTAATTCTGATGCGTGAATCTCTCCTTGAGCATAGAGGGGAATTAATCGCCGCGGGAGAGTTAGAACAGCTCATTCGCACCGCTAGCGCTTTTGGAATAACTCATGCAACTCTTGATGTCCGCGAACACTCTATCCAACATCATCACGTGTTAAATCAATATTTCTCATCTTTTGGAATTCAGGATTACCTGACACTTGGTGACGAAGAGCGATTAACATTACTGATAGAAGAAATCACTAATGGCCGCACTCTCGATAGAGACAGCCTTGATACGCGAGGCAAACAAACCTTCGACACTTTTGTGACTATCGGAGAGGTCATCGAAACATTCGGTGATGAAGCGATTGAAAGTTACATCGTTTCAATGACCAAATCTGCTAGTGATCTGCTCGCTGCCGTAGTTCTTGGTGTAAAAGCAGGCTTAGTTTCGTTACACGAAGGTAAGGCCCTTATCGGTTTTGTTCCGCTCCTTGAGACCGTTGCCGAATTGCAAAGTGCAGATGCGATTGTGGGACGTTTGCTCGCTATTCCAGAATATCGAGAACTTGTTGAACTTCGCGGAGAGATTCAAGAAGTGATGTTGGGATATTCCGATTCAAATAAAGATGCGGGAATTACGACGAGTCAATGGGAAATTCATCGAGCGCAACGAAAACTCCGGGATCTTGCGGGTAAAGCTGGCATCCATCTGCGAATCTTCCACGGTCGAGGCGGTTCGGTCGGTCGCGGTGGGGGACCCACGTATGACGCAATTCTTGCGCTGCCGTGGGGTTCCCTAGCTGGAGAGATAAAGATGACAGAGCAGGGTGAAGTAATCTCCGATAAATACTCACTTCCCTCACTTGCTCGTGAGAATGTGGAATTGATTCTGGCAGCCGCTCTCGAGGCAACTGTGCTCAATCGTGCGCCACGACAGAGCTCACGCGATCTTGCTCATTGGGATTCATGCATGGATACCGTCAGCGCTGCGGCTATGAGTTGCTATCGAAACCTCGTCGATCACCCTGATCTTCCTAAGTACTTCTACCAATCAACGCCAGTTGAGCAACTTGGAAATCTTTACTTGGGTTCCCGACCATCTCGACGTCCGGAATCAGATGCTGGACTTTCGGGACTACGGGCCATTCCATGGGTCTTTGGGTGGACTCAATCTCGACAAATTGTTCCCGGTTGGTTCGGCGTTGGCAGCGGATTAAAGGCTGCTCGCGAAGCTGGTGATACCAAGATTCTGAAGCAAATGTTCGAAGAGTGGCACTTCTTCAAAACGTTCATCAGTAACGTGGAAATGACTCTAGCTAAAACTGATTTACATACGGCCGAGCATTATGTAAATACTCTTGTCGATGAAGAGCTTCGACATTTCTTTGACGAAATCAAATCCGAGTACCAATTGACCGTGGCAGAGATCTTATTGCTTACTCAAAAACGAGAGCTCCTTGGTGACCAACCGATTTTGGCGCAGACTCTGGCAATCCGAGATGTCTACTTACGTCCGATGCAACTTCTCCAAGTATCGCTCCTCCAAAAAGTGCGTAATGGTGAAGAGGTTGATGGAATTCTCAACCGAGCGCTCCTACTTACGATAAATGGAATTGCAGCGGGACTTCGAAACACTGGGTGACGCCGGGCAACTCGGGATATCTACGCGTTACTGGTTGAAATTCTGTTGGGTAACTTCAAGGCCTTTTTCAATAAGCGATTCAATTGCATCGCATGCGCGCATCGTTAAATCCGTTACCTCGGTGCGCTCATTTTTGCCGAAATTACTCAACACATAGTCGGCGGTATCTTGCTGAGTAGTAGGCCTTCCGATTCCCGCGCGAATTCGGAAGTACTCTGGTGTACCTAATGATTGAGTAAGTGATTTAAGTCCATTGTGGCCGTTATCCCCGCCGCCAATTTTCACCCTGATTGTGTTAAATGGAATGTCGAGTTCATCATGAATCGCAATGATCTGTTCCGCCGGGGTATTGAAGTACTTGGCTAATGGAGAAACCGCATCTCCTGAATCATTCATATAGGTCTGCGGTTTCACGATGACTAGTTTGGGCGCTTGACTTCCCATACCTAATCGAACTTCTGAGACTAAAGCTCGATATTTGCTGGATGTGAACTTACCGCCACACCTGATTGCTAATTCGTCAGCAACGACAAAGCCGATGTTGTGACGAGTTGCGCTGTACTTGTCACCTGGATTGCCAAGCCCAACTACTAGCCAAGTATTTTTCGATTGGCTACTCATCATTGCTCTAACAATCTCTAACAATCTCTGGCGTTCTCGCGCGTATGCAGAATGCGTGAGGCGTTAGCTCTTTGCGGCATCACCGGCAGAGCCGGCATCAGCACTAGCGCCAGCAGCAGCGTCAGTAGCAGCTGGAGCTGCAACAACCTCTTCGGCGGCGACACGTACGCTTAAGTGAACGACGATCATCTTTGGATCGCTTGCCAAGGTAACGCCCTCTGGCAACTTAACATCTGCTGCGTAGAGAGACGCACCAGCTGCAAGACCTTCCATGTCGAGCTCGAGGTGTGAAGGAATGGAAGTAGCTTCAACTTCAACTTCAACAGCGTTGTTAACGTGTTCCAAAATTCCATCTTGGTCATACTTACCAAAGGTGTGAATAGGTACTGAGACAACTACGCGCTCACCACGGCGGACAAGGATTAGATCGATGTGTTCCAAGGTGCCCTTGATGGGATCGCGCACAACAGACTTAGGCAGCGTGAGCTCAACTTGTGAACCAAGATCAATATCAAGAAGGACGTTTGAAGTTTTCAATGCAACGCCTACCTCGCGGGCAGGGAGCGCGATGTGAATGGGCTTCTCGCCATGGCCATAGATGACTGCTGGAACCAATCCGTCGCGACGTGCACGGCGAGCGGCGCCCTTTCCAAATTCAGAGCGAACCTTCGCTGCAATCTTGATTTCGGCCATCTGATCCCCCGTTGTTGTCTACTCATTACCAGCGAGATTACGAGGCGGGCCCTAGAGCTAGCCGTCGATGACGGGACGTTCATCCCCTCGCCGGAAGGGTTGAAGAGTAACCCAGGAGGGGTGAGTTTGAAAAATCTGGCTAATTAATCGTTAGGAGTGGCCGTCGAAGAGGCTGGTGACTGAGCCGTCTTCGAAAACTTCCTTGATAGCCCGGGCAAGAAGCGGTGCGATCGAGAGAATCGTTAATCGGTCGAACTTCGATTCTTCGGGAATTGGAAGTGTATTAGTGACGACAACTTCACTTACTCGAGAGTTCTTTAAACGATCGATTGCAGGACCTGAGAGCACAGCATGCGTAGAAGCAACAATGACTTCGCGCGCGCCCTCTTCGAACAACGCATCCACCGCTTTTGTAATCGTTCCAGCGGTGTCGATCATGTCGTCAATGACTACGCAGGTCTGTCCAGTGACATCGCCAACAACGCGCCCAGTCTTTGACTCATTAGGAATACGAGGATCACGGGTTTTGTGAATGAATGCGATTGGGCACCCGCCAAGAAGATCAGACCAGCGCTCGGCTACTCGCACTCGACCAGAATCTGGGGAAACGATGGTCAAACGCGTACGGTCGACCTTACTTCCGACGTAGTTCGCTAATAGTGGAAGTGCAAATAAATGATCGACCGGTCCATCAAAGAACCCTTGAATCTGCGAGGTATGCAGGTCAACCACCATTAAACGATCCGCACCTGCAGTCTTAAAGAGATCAGCCATCAGACGAGCTGAAATTGGTTCGCGCCCACGATGTTTTTTATCTTGTCGGGCGTATCCATAGAACGGTGCAATTACTGTGATTCTTTTTGCGGATGCGCGCTTAAGTGCATCGACCATGATGAGCTGTTCCATGATGTGCTTATTAACTGGCGTTGCATGGCTCTGCAGAACAAAGGCATCGCAACCGCGAACGCTCTCTTCGAAGCGAACAAAAATCTCACCGTTGGCAAAATCGTATGCAGAAGTTGGAGTGAGTGGAATTCCTAATTCATCACCGACCTCTTGCGCTAGCTCAGGGAATGCGCGACCAGTAAAAAGTCGCAGGCGCTTCTCAGAGGAAAGTCGGATTTCGCTCACTTCGCTCCTAGTTATTCTTACTCGCTCGTTCTGCGGCTTTCGCAGAATCGCTCCCTGATCTCTTGCGGGTTACCCAGCCGAGAATATTCCGTTGTTGCCCTCTTCCCACGCCCATTGCCCCGGGTGGCACATTTTCTGTTATTGCCGAACCTGCAGCGGTATAGGCGCCATCGCCTACCTCCACTGGCGCGACGAGAATATTGTCGCTGCCGATGCGGACATAATCGCCGATCACGGTCTCGTGCTTAGCCACGCCGTCATAGTTGGCAGTGATCGTCCCGGCGCCAATATTGCTCTCGATCCCAATGGTGGCATCGCCGATATAAGAGAGATGCGGGACCTTGGAGCCAGCTCCAATCGTGGAGTTTTTCACCTCGACGAAGGAGCCAACCTTTGCGCCATCGCCTAAATGGGCTCCAGGGCGCAGGAATGAATAGGGGCCAACATGAGCATGGCGACCAATAGTCGCGCCATCACACTCGGATTTGGTGATCACCGCCGCTGGGCCAACGACGCAGTTGAACAGCCGCGCATCGGGGCCAATAAGAGCGCCCCTGGCAATCGTCGTCTCGCCCTCAATTTGGCAGCCAGGTTTGATGGTGACATCTGGTTCGATCGCCACCGTTATGTCAATAAATGTTGTTGGTGGATCAATGAGAGTGACACCTTCAGACATCAGACGAAGATTTATGCGATCGCGCATGATTGCAGTGGCCTCTGCTAATTGAATTCGATCATTCACGCCCAAGATTTCAAAATATTCTTCAGCAACAACCGGGACTACTTTCTTTCCTTGCTGTCGAATCAATTCAATAGCATCCGTTAAATACTCTTCACCTTGAGCATTGTTTGGAGTAATTGCGGCGAGCGCTTGCTGCAATGGCCCGAGCCGAAATGCATAGACGCTGGAATTCACTTCGTGAACTTCTCGTTCGTCGCTATCCGCATCTTTCTCTTCAACAATCTTGAGGATTCCATTATTGCTATCGCGAATCACTCGGCCAAACCCGTGAGGATCATCAACATCCGCAGTCAAAACTGCAGCGCCAACTTCCACGCTATCGCATGCGCTAATCAATCGATTGAGCGTTTCTCCGGAAAGTAGCGGGACATCACCAGCGACGACTATGACAACGGTGCTATCAGAATTTTCCCCGCTGCTTTGGATTAGGGCGCTTTCCAAAGCTAAGCGAACTGCATGTCCAGTTCCACCTCTACGCTCTTGCAGCACTGTTTTAATCTGCGCGTCATAGTTCGAAATTTCTTTGCCCACTTCTTCACTTTTCGCGCCGACAACAACGATGCGCTCATCTGCATTAAGAGCTTCGGTCGCAACAAGTACATGTCGAATCAAGGTACGACCAAGAATTGTGTGCAGAACTTTAGGAACATCAGAACGCATTCGCGTTCCTTCGCCAGCGGCAAGAAGAATCGCAACTCGCCTATCGCGATGGCTCGTCATGGAAGGCCTGCCCTCCTTCACCTCATCCACCACTTCGCGCGAGCTCTCCTCGACACCGTGGCGTGCGCTCCGCCACCTGGTATCGATCCAGGACCCTGGGCTTCAAAGGCCCATGTGCTAGCCACTACACCATGGCGGAACCCGTATTCTCTCGTATCTTCTCCCCCTTTTCGACCACGCCGGATTCGACCAGGCTCGGCGCTACCCTTGGCGGGTATGAATACGCCAACCTCCGCGACCTCGCCCGGATCTGGGGGGGTTCGCACTCGCATGAGCAGCGCCGCACGGCGCGAGCAGATTATTGAGATGGCCGTCACGACTTTTGCCGAGAGCGGCGTTGAGGGAACCAGCGTCGAAGAATTGGCGGCGAGCGCTGGCGTCTCCAAACCTCTGATCTATGAACACTTTGGAAGTAAAGAGGGGCTCTATGCGGTTGTGGTCGACCGCGAAATGCGAGCGCTCCTTGAAATGATCTCGAATACGTTGGAGGCGGGTCGACCGCGTGTTCGCGCCGAGCGCGCAGCCCTTGCCTTCCTCACGTATATCGAAACTCGCAGTAATGGATTTCGATTATTGGTACGTAACTCACCTGTCGGCGGACAGAGCGGCTCCTTTGCCACCCTCTTAAGTGAAGTGGCTGCGCAAGTCGAACATATCTTCATCGACGAGTTGAGTTCACGTGGATTCGATCGCGAAATGGCGCCCATGTACGCATCAATGCTTGTTGGCATGGTTGCACTCACCGGACAATGGTGGCTCGATGCACGCACATTCACGCGCGAAGAAGTTGCAGCGCACATTGTGAACTTATCCTGGAATGGATTGAGTGGATTAGAAGCTCGTCCACGCCTCTCCTTCGAAGGTCGCATCAAACATGAGCGATAATCGCGATGAGGTCGATGCTTTAGTTGCAGCGTGGCGACGGGAACGACCTGACTTAGATGTTGCGCCGCTAGAAGTTTTAAGTCGCGTCACTCGCCTAGCTCGGCAATTGGATATTGCACGGCGCGCAGCCTTCGCCAAACATGGACTCGAGACGTGGGGCTTTGATGTACTCGCTGCGCTGCGAAGAGCGGGCACGCCGTATCAACTCACGCCAGGGCAATTAATCCATGAGAATCTCGTGACCAGTGGCACGATTACCAATCGCCTTGATCGATTGGAGAGCGATGGTTTGCTTTCGCGTCATCCTGATCCATCTGACGGGCGTGGCACGTTGGTGCGAATCACGAACAAAGGTATTTCAGTAGTTGATGCTGCGCTCGTTGATCTACTTAATCGCGAGAAGGAGCTATTACAATCACTCAAGAGCGCTGAGCGAGACGAATTGGCCCTCTACCTCAGTCGAATGTTGACGCAATTTGAAAGCGAGAGCGGCGAGTAATTAGTTTTCAATTACTCGAGGGCCACCCACTGGGCTATGCGCTCGACCTAATTGCGAAACCGCACCTGTAGATGAGAGCGCGACTGCTAAGTCGATAGATGCCTCTTCGCTCTTAGCAAGGAAGGCTACGGTCGGACCAGAGCCTGAGACGAGAGCGCCAATCGCGCCTGATTCCATCCCGGCAGAGAGGGCTAATTTCAGGGCAGGCTTTAGAGAACACGCAGCTGGCTGTAAATCATTGACGAGCGATTTGCCAAGAGCAATGGGATCGCCGCTACTCAATGCATGCATCAACTCTTCGCTAACCCGCGGTTGACGTTGCGCAAAACCTTGTCGAAGGCGATCGCACTCCTCATAAACCGATGGAGTGGAAAGGCCTTGAGATGAGTACGCCAAAACCCAATGGAAAGTTCCACGAGCTAGGGCTGGAGTAAGTCGATCGCCACGACCTGTGCCAACTGCAGTGCCACCCGTTAATGAGAAGGGAACATCGCTACCTAATTGTCGAGCTAGTGCAATCAAATCTTCTTTGCTCATTCTTGTTTCGTATAACGAGTCCAGCGCTACCAAAACTCCTGCCGCATTGGCGCTACCACCTGCCATGCCGCCAGCTATCGGAATTTGTTTTTTGATCTCGATAATTAAATCGAGTGAAACTTTCTTCCGTTGTGCAAATAATTGCGCTGCTTTGTATGCAAGGTTTTTGTTGTTCGTTGGCAGATTCGCGATGTGGGGGTTATCACCAGTGAATCGAAGGGTGATTCCTGAGCCACTTTCCCCCGGACGAACACTTATCTCATCATAAAGCGAGACCGCTTGGAAAACAGTTGCAAGGTCGTGATAGCCATCATCTCCCTTGGCGCCAACTGATAACTGCAAATTGATTTTTGCAGGGGCTTTCACAACTGTCATGGTTCTACCCTAATGACATTTAGCTATAAATGCCTCGCGCAATAACGATGAAGTCATCAAGTGTCAGATTTTCTGCTCGGGCAGTTGGGTCTATTCCCAACTCCATCAATCGCGCAGATGCTTGTTCACTCGACCCTAGGAAAGTAGCCAATGCAGAGCGGAGCATCTTCCGTCGTTGTGCAAATGCAGTATCTATCAATTCGAAGGTGCGTTTACGTAGCGCTTCATCGTTAGCCGCTGGATGGCTCCTGCGAGCAAAGGAGAGTAAGAGCGAATCAACGCGGGGAACAGGCCAGAAGACCTCGCGCGAGATTGAGCTCGCCACCGAGGCATCGGCCCACCACCGTAACTTCACGCTGGGAACTCCGTAGACCTTGGACCCAGGCTTTGCTGCTAGTCGCTCAGCTACCTCTGCTTGGACCATAACTATCCCGCGTGTGATCGAGGGGAAATACTCCAGCAGATGCAAGAGCACTGGAACGGAAACATTGTAAGGAAGGTTTGCCACCAGAATTGTTGGCGCCTGTACAGGGGTAAGGTCGGTGATGTTTAGCGCGTCATCATTAATTACCTGTAAATCAGAGACCTTCTTTGGGAGATGCTGCAAAACTGTGTCGGGAAGCTGCTTTGCCAATCTGCGATCAATTTCGATAGCTACCAATGTTTTAGCTTCAGCGAGTATCGCAAGTGTTAACGATCCAAGCCCAGGGCCAATTTCCAAAACCACATCAGAGCTTTGAACATTTGCTAATCGCACAATCTTCCGACAAGTATTGCCATCGATCACAAAGTTCTGACCTAAAGATTTGGATGGTCGGAGCTCTAAGCGTTGAGCGAGCTCTCTGATTTCTCCTGCGCCTAGCGTTGGCGAGAGAGGCTGATCGGATGCACTGGTCAAGAGAAATCTCCAAATAGCGCCAGAGCATTCTCGCGCGTTGCATGACATAACTCTTCAACCGGGCGATTGAGCACCTCAGCCATAAATCGAATCGTGCGCGCAATCTGAGCCGGAGAATTGAGCGCTCCTCGATACGGAGCCGGCGCAAGAAATGGCGCATCCGTCTCCACAAGTAGATTTGTCAGCGGCGTGATGGCTAGCGCTTCGCGCAAGCCTGGAGCATTCTTGAAAGTGACGGTTCCCGAAAAGGAGAGAAAATATCCTGAACGCACGCACTCTTTTGCCATCTGCGCATCTCCTGAATAACAATGAAAGATGACTTTCTCGGGAGCGCCCTCTTCTTTTAAGACTCGGAGGATATCTTCATGCGCATCGCGGTCATGAATGATGAGCGCTTTGTCAGTTCGCTTGGCAATGGCAATATGCGCCCGAAAGGAGTGCTCCTGCTTCGCACGTAACTCTTCAGGTGTACGAAAATAATCCAGCCCGGTCTCACCAATGCCGCGCACGCGCGAATGTGCTGCCAATGCTTCAATTTCACGGAGTTGTTCATCAAGATTTTCCACTACGGGCGCTTCGTTTGGATGGAGCGCAACAGCAGCAAGCGCTCGTCCAACCCATGCTTGGGCAACGCCAACCGACCATCGAGATTGTTCTAGGTCATAACCAATCTGAACGACATGTTCGATTCCTACTGATGCAGCCTCATCCAAGACCGCTTTCACCTCTGGAGAATCAGGTGCGGATTTTGCAATCAGTTCGATATGGCAATGGGAATCAATCGTGGGGAATGGAAGGGGCTCTGGTAGTGGCGCTGGGATGCGATCAATATCCCGATTATGGCGATCGCTCACCCGCGCTGCTCCTCGCTTGCGTTATCAGGTAGACGTGGGAATAACACTTCACCGCGCGAGGTCTGTGCACCTGCCGGCAGTTGGCCCCATCTGGCAACATCATCGATTCGCTGGGTGGATAGTTCGCCCAAAGTTGTCGCCCCAAGAGCTCGCCATAGTTTCTGGCTGGTCTCAGGCATTACTGGATGAAAGAGGACAGCAAGAATTCGTAACGACTCGCACGTTGCATAAAGAACGCGATCAAGTTCGCTCTTATTCGCAGGATCTTTGGCGAGCACCCATGGCGCTTTTTCAGTGACATAACCGTTGACGCTCTTGCAGAATTCAAGAATTGCAAGAATGCCACCTTGGAAATCTAGAGCGGTGATCTTTTCATCAGCCGCGTCCACCGCCGCCGCGGCAGCGCTTGCCAAAGCAGGCTCTTGGGCGATGGATGGAATCTTGCCGTCACAATATTTCTCAATCATTGCAATGGCTCGCGATGCAAGATTTCCAAAATCATTTGCGAGCTCGCTTGTGTAGCGAGCGACCATGTCCTCCCAAGAGAAGGAGCCATCGGTGCCAAATGGAATCGCACGTAGGAAGTAATAACGGAAGGCATCTACGCCGAAGAAATCAGTGATATCAGCAGGGGCGATACCGGTGAGCTTGCTCTTGCTCATCTTCTCACCGCCAACAAGAAGCCAACCGTGTGCAAATACTTTTCGTGGCACTGGCAGCCCCGCAGCCATCAACATTGCAGGCCAAATCACCGCATGGAAGCGGAGGATATCTTTACCAACAAGGTGTACATCAGCCGGCCATTTTTCAGCGAATTCTTTCGCACCAGGAGTGCCTACTTCATCGCCGAGCCCGACCGCTGTTGCATAATTAAGGAGCGCATCAAACCATACGTACACCACTTGTTTGGTATCCCACGGAACAGGAATTCCCCATGAGAATGAAGAGCGCGAGATTGAAAGATCTGAGACGCCACCTTCAAGGAAAGATACGACTTCATTACGGGCGCTGGCAGGTTCGCATGCGTCGGGATTCTTTCGATAATGCTCGAGTAGTGGTTCTACAAATGCCGATAATCGGAAGAACCAATTTGTTTCACTCACAAGCTCAACTGGTCTTGAGTGAATTGGGCAGAGTTTTTCATCCTCTGTTGCACCCGGCAGTAGATCCCCTGGGAGCTTGAACTCTTCGCAACCAACGCAATATGGGCCTTCGTATTTTCCTTCATAGATATGGCCCGTATCTTTAAGGCCTTGCAGGAATCTCTGCACTCGCTCCATATGTCGAGGTTCGGTCGTGCGAATGAAATCATCGTTAGCGATATTCAGCGCTTGCCATGTTGGTTTCCAAGAATTCTCAACGAGCTTGTCTGCCCAACTTTGCGGATCGCTACCGTTTGCTTCTGCTGTGCGCAAAACCTTTTGACCATGCTCATCCGTGCCAGTGAGAAACCACACGCCCTCGCCACGTTGTCGATGCCACCTAGTTAATACATCGCCAGCAACCGTCGTGTACGCATGGCCGATATGCGGCGCATCATTTACATAGTAAATCGGCGTCGTGAGATAAAAGCTCTTACCGTTGGCCTGCGACATCACTGCTCTATCTTAGAGGCGACAAGGGCATCGAAAACTTCCCGCTTACGGAGCCGAAATTCCTCCGCAACTGCGGTGATTGCCTCGCGCCGCTCCATTCCTGTCGATTCCCGAAGCGCCACCTGCGCTGCGATCTCCTGCGGAGTCCGAGCGGCAACCTCACTTGGCTGTGCACCTTCGATGACCACTGTTACCTCGCCAAGAATCTCGCGCTCGTTGACCCACGCATTGAGTTCACCTAACGTGCCACGAAATACTTCTTCATACCGCTTAGTCATCTCGCGACAGAGCGCAACCTTGCGCTCGCCACCCATAATCTCGAGTAAATCTGCGACCAACTCTTTGGTGCGATGTGGTGCTTCAAAGAGCACGATGGCGCGCTCTTCATTCTTGATGGAGTGCAGGTAATCTGCGCGCGCTTTAGCGCTGCGTGGGGTAAATCCATCAAAGAGGAAACGCTCCATCGGTAATCCCGAAAGTGCGAGCGCCGTTGTCACCGCACTTGGCCCGGGAACGACCTCGATGTGGACACCACTCTCGAGAGCGACTTTTACCGCGAGATATCCTGGATCACTCACGCCAGGCATCCCGCCATCTGTAATCAAGAGAACTGATTTCCCGGCGAGGAGCAAATCTCGAAGTTCAACCACGCGCTCTTGTTCATTGCCGGCAAAAAAAGAGTGCACGTGTGCCCGGAGGGAGAGCCCAAGGTCAGTAGCGAGGTGTCGAAAGCGACGGGTGTCTTCAGCGAAAATGACATCACATTCAGTCAGCGCTGTGCGCAGTCGCGGTGACGCGTCGTCTGGGTTGCCCAACGGCGCCCCCGCAAGAATCAATCGCCCGTTATTCACACTCTTATCCTCCCAGGTTCTACGCTGGTAGACATGATTCGCGCCCTGGGGAACCGGACTGTTGCGATTTGGTCTCTTGTTGCAGCAGCGCTCTTCCTTCGCCTCTTTCGATTGAGCACTCCCCCTAAATTGATTTTCGATGAGATCTACTACGTCGATGGCGCCCGCGACCTTCTCAACTTTGGGGTTGAAGTCAGTGCGAATAAACCTGAGTTCATCGTCCATCCACCCATCGGCAAATGGGTGATTGGTGCGGGCATCCAAATATTTGGTGACAACCCTTTCGGTTGGCGAGTAGCGGTTGCCCTGCTCGGCACGCTCTCCATCCTGCTAATTGCCAAAATTGCCGCACGCATCTTTGGGGCCTTGGGCTATGGACTGATTGCTGCGCTGCTCGCGTTTTTCGATGGATTGAACTTGGTGATGTCTCGAACTGCGCTCCTAGATATGACTCTTACGACTTTCCTGTTGATTGCAGCGTGGTTTCTGATTGATCGACGATACTTGCTTGCAGGAGTTTTCTTCGGCTTGGCACTTGGCACTAAATGGAACGCAATTTTTTACATCATCGCTTTCTCTCTTTATTTTGTTACCAGAGAGATCAGAGAGGTCAGAGAGATAGCAAGTAAGCAATCTGCAGCAGAGGTGCAGCAATTCCATCGAAAGGATTTCTTATCTTTGATTGCGCTCCGAAAGGCGCAATTATTTCTGGTACCGCTGGTTATCTACACAGCGAGCTGGATTGGCTGGTTTCTCTCTCCGCGCGGCTGGAGTAGGTTCTGGTCGGCAGATAATGGTGGAAGTTTCCTGGCACCATTTCGCTCTTTCATCCATTATCAATTTGAGATTCTTAACTTCCATAAGGGACTTGACTCTGGACATAACTATCGCTCATCTGCTTGGCAGTGGCTATTACAGATTCGCCCAACATCTTTCTATTACGAATCACCAAAATGTGAATCAACTGATTGCTCGCAGGAAATTCTTGCCATTGGCACACCTCTTCTTTGGTGGAGCGGCGCGCTGGCAGTACTTCTACTCCTAACTCTCTGGGTGAAAAAGCGGAACCACTCGCTTATTCTGTTGGGAATCGCTGCAGGCTGGCTCCCCTGGTTCGCGTTTCCCGAGCGGACTACTTTTTCCTTCTATTCCATCGCTTTTGAACCGTGGATCATCCTTGCAATTGTCGCGGCAATCAAAGAGGTAAATGAAAGGCTCCCGGAACGTTTTTCCCGAAGGGCGCGAAAAGGTGCGCTCGCTCTTTTCATCACGGTAATTGGTGCGAACTTCATTTATCACTCGCCGATATTTCTTGGCGTTACGATTACTTATGATCACTGGCGAAGTTTGATGTGGCTACAGTCGTGGATTTAACTGGAAATTAACCGTTAGACGCTCTACGTTCCACTTCTTGGTCAAAGACTTGATCCACCTGGAGTTCTGCGCTCTTTATCTCCACTCCATCGACGGCTTCAAGGAGCTCGGAACTGTTTCGTCCAACAACTGGCCTAGCGGGAGCTTTTGGAGCGTTCACATACGTCGGCAGCGGCATATCGCTTGGTTGCCAGGAATCGTTAGGAATCACCGTCACGGTACGTGAATGATTAATAGGAATCCACTGGCTGGCTTGACCTTCAGGGTTTCGATACGTTATCTCAGAGAAATTAAAGCTTGATCCCTTGCTCTTCATAGTTGCTGCACGACGACGACGTCTCACATCTTCTTGAACTTTTTGACGTCTGACATGAACAACAAAAATAATTAATAGCGACAGTGGGAGCAATATGGATTTGAAAGGTACTGCGTTAGCAATTGCCGCGATAATTGTTCCGAAGAAGAAAAGAGTGAGCGTCACAAGTGAGATCTGTCGTTTCCGAAGCGCATATGCTTCGCGCTCTGCAATCTCGGCGCTAGTCATATAGGTATTGGGTGACGAACCAATTGATACAACATGCATCGCACTGCGATATCGCTCAAGGCTTTTACTTTCAGAGACTTCGTCATGCGATCGAAGCCAGCGCGGTAGAAAATATGCTACCCAGAGCGCGATAACGGCGAAGTAGATCAAACCTGAGCTCATGATGAGCTAAGAATAGAAGGGTAGCGCTGAGAAATTAGGGATGTTGAACGCGCTTAATCTCGTGTTGCTACGAAGCAGAGGTGGTCGCGCCACTCACCATCGATATGCAGATACTTCGAACGTTTGCCTTCTAATTCGAATCCAGCTTTCATCGCCACTCGAATCGATGGTTGGTTCTCAGGTCGGATATTGATTTCGATTCGATGTAATCGCAGGTCATCGAAGGCGTGGTCACGTAAGAGATCGACGGCCCTGGTGACGAAACCCCGATTGGCAAACTTCTCAACAACCCAATAGCCGATGAACGCGCTCCGTGAGGGACCGTAAGCGATACCGCCAAGGGCGATAAAGCCCACGCGCTCTGGGCCATGCATAATGATGAGATTCTCCGACCGACCCCATCGACCATCTTTTTTGAAGGCGCGCACCATCTTCCGAAAGTTCGGCGGCGCACCGCCTCCCTCCGGGTAGCTGACCTCCCAAGGTTTTAACCATGCGCGATTCTCTTGGTGCACCAACTTCCACCACTTGGCATCACGATAATTAATTGGGCGAAGGTGAACTACTCCGTCGGAGAGCTCCATGCAATCAGGCTCCTCAGATTATTCAGACTGTCTATCAAAGAGAATTACCGAAACTTCACTACCACTACTCAATGCTGAATGTTGTTCATCAATAACTACGAGACCGTTTGCCTCGCCACGTTCATTCGCAAGCACCGGCTGTGCGCGCAAGACTTCGTTTTCGTGGCTAATGATCGCTTCATGAAAGGATCGCACCTCTTTCGATCCAGAAATCTCTCCTACTAACGTTGCGCTTAGCGTTCGATGTGTCAGGCTCTTTCTTCCTAACATCTGTCGAATCATCGGACGCACAAATAATTCAAAAGCAATGTATGCGCCCCTCGAATCTGAAGGCAATGTGATAACCGGAGTTCGATCCGGCCCAATTAGCCCATAACTATGATGCCCACTGGGCTCCATAGCCACCTCTCGCTCATGCATCTCACCTAGCGCGCTCAGCGATTCTCGCATCATCGCAACCGAGCGTGGTCCACTTGAGATGACGACTAAATCTGCCCGCACCAACTGATCTTCAATGAGGTCCTTGAGCTCTTCTGTCGTATCCGGAATCGTGTGGACTCGGTAACCAATCGCTTCAGCCTCACGAACAGCAGTCGTTAACAACCAAGAGTTCGCTTCGTACGAGTGGCGCTCATCAATCGTATGACCTGGTTCGGTGAGATCTTCACCAGCAGAAATGACAACTACTCGTGGGTGTGGGCGAGTGGGTAGATGATCCAAGCCGATCGAAGCGGCAAGTCCAATATGTGTGGAGCGAATCCTTCGTCCTGCGCGCAGCACTAATCGATCCCCTGCATACACATCACTCGATAGCGTCGCGTTATGCGCATCTAATAACGGCATATCAAGTGGCGCTAATGGGTGCGCGATGGCGAGTACCTCTTGTAAATATGTGTCAACGCTAATCATTGAGTTCTCGCACGTATCCTTTCAACCATTTCGCAAAATCGGGACCTAGGTCTTCACGACGAGTCGCAAACTCCACAACTGTCTTGAGGTAACTCAATCGATCCCCAGTATCAAAGCGACGGACATTAACGACCACCGCATGGACCGGCCCGCCGATTTGTTCGTCACGAGCGAGCGCAGCTATCGCATCAGTGAGTTGAACTTCGCCACCTTTACCTGCGGAAGTATGGCGAAGAACGGAGAAAATAGCTGGAGATAAAATGTATCGACCGATGATTGCGTAGTTGCTTGGTGCCTCCGCTTTTGATGGTTTCTCTACCAAATCGAGCACTCGAGCAGGGTCAGTTCCTGAAATGGCTGCAATTCCATACTTTGAAACATCGTCATCGGAAACTTCCATCAAAGCCAGGACCGAGCCACCATAACGCGCATGCACATCAAGCATCTTCTGCCACAGCAGATCACTGGGTTCGATGAGGTCATCACCAAGTAGGACCGCAAATGGTGAATCACCAACATGCTCAGCCGCGCTTAGAACGGCATCACCTAGACCGCGTGCGCTCTCTTGCCTAACTGTGTGCAGCGGAGGGAGCGTGTTGAGGTGTCTCAATGCGGTTAATCGTTCTGCATCACCTCGTGCATGCAGAGTCTGTTCCAATTCGGGAGCTTGTGCGAAATGATCAACAAGAGCTCCCTTGTTATGCCCGGTAATTAACAGTACGTCGGTAAAGCCTGCCAAGTAGGCCTCTTCGACAACATACTGAATCGCAGGTTTATCGACGACCGGAAGCATCTCTTTCGGGATTGCTTTGGTCGCAGGGAGGAAACGAGTGCCAAGTCCGGCGGCAGGAATGACCGCGTGTTTGATACCGGCTTGCTTGTTCATAGTGGTTACACCTTACGCTGCTCGCATGGAGACTAAGAAAGAGGCGCGTGGGCGCTTTCGTGAACTTCGGATGAAAGTACAGTCACTCGATCGAACTGCCCCAGGCCAACAGCTCCTTCGCGCACCTGAACTGGCAACTGCGCAGATGATTGCATCCTTTCAGTCATACGGAGATGAACCCGATACTTTCGTGCTCCATGATGCATTACGCGCACTCGGTAAAGAGCTTCTTCTTCCCCGGATGAATCCTGATAAATCACTCACCTGGCTCCGTGATGGAGCTGAAGTGAGCGCATCTGACCTCGCTGCAATAGATATGGTGATTGTGCCGGCGCTTGCAATTGATTCACGTGGGGTTCGTCTTGGGCAGGGTGGTGGTTCGTTCGACCGATCGCTGCCGCAACTTCCGGGGTGGAAGGTTGCCCTGATAGATAGCATCTGTTTTACGCAGGACGATTTACCAGAAGAAGCGCACGATGTACGAGTCGATGCGGTCGCTACTGAACGAGGGATTACCCGATTTATATAGAGCAGATTTATTGCGGAAGGTTACGCGCCATCACAATTCGTTGCACCTGATTGGTGCCTTCGTAAATCTGAGTGAGCTTTGCATCACGCATCATTCGCTCGACCGGATAATCAGAAACATATCCATATCCACCGAGAACTTGTACCGCATTAGTCGTAACTTCCATCGCGACATCTGTCGCATAACACTTGCTTGCGGCTGAGAAAAAGGTCAAGTCTGCTTCGGAATTCTCACTCTTTACTGCAGCGGCGTAAGTTAATTGTCGCGCTGCTTCGATTTTCATCGCCATATCCGCGAGCATGAACTGAATCGCCTGAAAATCAAAGATTTCTTTTCCGAATTGCTTTCGTTGATGCGAATAGTTCATCGCCACTTCGAATGCTCCTTGCGCAATTCCAAGCGCTTGAGCTGCAATTGTGATTCGGGTGTGATCCAGAGTCTTCATCGCAAGAGCGAATCCAGTTCCTTCAGCACCGAGCATTCGATCGGCGCTCAGGTGTACGTCATCAAAGTACACCTCTCGAGTTGGTGAACCGCGGAAACCCATCTTCTTCTCATGCGCCCCAAATGAAACCCCAGGATCACTTTTTTCGACTACGAATGCCGAAATTCCTTTCGAACCCTTAGAGCTATCTGTGCTTGCGAGCACGGTGTAGAACTCAGATTCACCAGCGTTCGAAATCCACTTCTTGCTACCGCTGAGCACCCAACCGCCATCTTTTTTGACTGCTTTCGTTCGCATTGCAGCGGCATCTGAGCCTGCTTCTGATTCAGAAAGACAGTACGAGAAACCTTTTCCCTGGGCGAGAGGGGTGAGCCAACGTTGCTTCTGCTCGGCGGTGCCGGCAAGTATTAGTGGCAAGGAGCCCAATTTATTGACCGCGGGAATCAATGAAGACGAACCGCATACTCGAGCGACCTCTTCGATGATGATTACTACGCCAAGGGCATCTGCTCCCTGGCCACCGAATTCCTCAGGAACGTGCGCTGCTGCAAGTCCTGCGTTTTGTAATGCAAGAGCAGCCTCCTGCGGGAAACGGGCTTGCTCATCCACCTCTCGCGCTGCGGGCGCGATTTTTGATTCGGCGAGCGCGCGAACGGATTCACGGAGCGCTTGATACTCAGGTGGTAACAAAAAGAGCGGTTCCATCCCCTAATTAAGGCAGAAGTTGGCCGAGTTTGCTAGCGCTGGTCTCGCTGGTCTCGCTGTTCTAGTGATTTGAGATATTCGTTGTAGCGATCGACCTCATCGGGAACTCCTGCTGCTCGGGCTCGCTCGGAACTACGTTCCAGACGCGCTGCTTCATGAGAATCCGAGCGCACCCATTGCACGAACGTCGCCGCAAGGGCCAAGAGAATTGGGACCTCTCCAAACGCCCAACCAAAAGCTGCGCCAGTCTTCTGATCACCCAATAGATCTGGCCACCACGGTCGATCAAGTCCAGCGAAGTATCCGCCATCCACAAGAACGCTCGATGACATTAGCGAAATGGAGAAAAACGCATGGATGCTCATCGCAGCGAGTATCACCACAATGCGAGCAACAAATGGGAATTTGTTCGGGACCGGATCGATTCCAATGAGCGCGGCGAAGAAGAGAAATCCTGCGATAAAGAAATGCATCTCCATAAAGAAATGTCCAAAGTGGTAACTCATCAACCATTGGAACAGGTCTGTGAAATACAGCGCGAACATCGATACATCAAAAATTAACATGGCAACAATCGGATTGGTTAAGAACCGGGAATATCGAGAGTGAAGTAAAGCGAGCGCGAAGCCACGCACACCTCTCTCTTGAGAAGTTCGACCGATTGGGAGCGTGCGTAGCGCGAGGGTGATCGGCGCACCTAAGACAATTCCTATTGGCGCTAAAGTTGCAAGCGCCATATGTGCAACCATATGGAATGAGAAAGCAACATGGGAATAGACACCCAAGCCACCATTCACGGCGAAATCTGCAACGCTTATTCCTAGCGCAAAGAATATTGTTCGGTTAATTGGCCATTTATCTCCGCGGCGAGTTAGAACAACTACACCCTTTATATAGAGCGCCACAAGGAGAACGAGAAACGCTAAGAAGAGCCCATTCGGCTCATAGCCGAGTAGAAGTCTCGAGAGTGTGGGCGGCTGCGGCATTACTGAACCCAAGATTGGGTCAAGCGCAGCGCTGTTCTTCAATTCCGGTGGCGATGTCCTCCCGAGAATTATCGCCATAGCCATCGTTAGCGCGAAGAGAAGACCCTCTATTGTGAGCTGGCGAACTAGCGATTGCTCATTAACGCTCTCTAGATTTCTCTTGTACCCCTTGAAGGCAATAGTAAATATCAGCCCTAGTAAAAGAGATTTTCCCAGAAGTAGTAATCCGTAGTTGCTGCCAATCTGACTTAATGATCCAAGTCGAACCCAACCATTGACAATGCCAGTGAGGGCGACGGTGGCAAGCGACCAGAGCGCAATGTGGTGAAAACGTCCGTGGGCTAGCTTTCGAGCGCTTGCGCTCATCAGCGTCAGCGCTATGAGACCGCCAATCCAGAACGACAATGCAAGCACGTGCACGATAACTAGTCCTACCGCAAGCATGTGGTGGCCTGAAGAAGCGTTGTGATTTTCAAGATATGGTGCGAGCAAGCCAATCAACGTGATCAGTAGCAGCGCAACAGCTCCACCAGTGCGTTTGATGAACGGAACACAAAACAGAACTATGAGCGCTGCGATGATGTTGATGAGAAGAACTTTTCCTAAAATAACTTGTAACGCGAAAGATCTGATGAGATTGCCACTGAAGACTTCCAGAATTGGTCGATCGACAATCTCAGCGAGGTCAGCTAGGAAGGTGCCGATAGTTGAGATCGACCATAGTGCAGCAATTGGTGGCAGTAATCGCTTTAACTTGGTCCCCGAGCCTTGAAAATAACCTTCGATTTCATCTAACAGAAAAGCCAGAGCGAGGAAGATTCCGACTAAAGAAAAGGCGCTTGCAAGTGAGAGAAACTTAAAAAGGGAGATCATTTCTTCTTACGTCTTTTTGGTTTTGTATTCCGTAGAGATCGCGCAATGAAGATTAAAACTAATAAGGAGATAACAAGAAGCGAAATCATAAAGATGTCAGTGGCTAGTGAACTTTTGCCAGTTGCTTCTGCCTGACTCTCTTCGCTCTCTTCGCTCTCATTTGGGATTGGCGATTGCGTTGGGTTAATAGTAGGTGTTGTTACCACCGCTGGTGCATCAAATGTAAAAGTGTATGACCCTGAAAGAAGTTCGCCATCGGTGCTCATGAACTGATAATCAACGGTGTAACGGCCACTTTCAGTTAACTTCGCAAGTCCTATTAGGGCCTGCACTCCATCAATTAAAAGTGAGCCATCATCAACTGCGCTGCCACTTGGAGCGCGAACGCTCATTGAGCTTCCAGTCTCGATGATTTCACTAGAGAGCGTCAAAGTAATCGCACCTGGCGCGCTTTTGATGGTCGAGTTTGCAGCGGGGTCAGCGCCAACCAACTCCAGCGCTTGAGCGGGACTGGAGGTAAGTACGCCCAACACCACAAGAAGTATCGCCACGCTAACGCGCGGAATTTTCATGGTTTGCACTCGCCTCATGGGTACACCTCCCCCAGTTCTTCTTCGATTAGACCCTATCGTCCCACGGTTCTAAACTAAGTGGGTTGCAGATTGTGAGAGATTCTCGATGATTTAACGGAAGGGGCGCCAAGTGCCGACCTATCAGTACTACTGCGATAGCTGCGAATTAGATTTCGAAGCAAGCCGTTCCTTCACCGATTCCTCAGATCAACCATGCCCCACATGCGCTGCCGCTGCGCGGAAAGTATTTGCCCCCGTTGGCGTTCACTTCAAAGGGTCTGGCTTCTATCGAACCGACTCACGTAAAGGTGGCTCAAGCGGCGGATCTGATAGCAGTGCGCCCTCTTCCACAGCTAAGGATTAGCTCTGCTTCGGTACTCCCACATTATGGGAGCCTGGCGCAATGCCGACAAAAAATATTGAACGAGCATTTCTTCGAATCACCACTCCTGCTGATCGCCATTTAATTTTGCAATCAATTGGAGCTTTGATTACCTATGCGATTTCGGCTCGAGAGTTCACTAAACATTTAGTGATGCGGAGGTTTTTCGCGAAGAATTTCCGCATCGCGATCGGAACCTTTTTGGCTCTCTTCTTGATCTATCTGGCTCTCAGATTCTTCAGGACCTACAGATGAATCGCTCATCTCACTACTTTACATCTGGACGCGCACGGTACATGCGCTCGCACGCCAAAGATCAATTCTTCTTCAATAATGAGTCTTCAATGCCAGCCATCACACTCTCTCGGAAAAAAGGGACATCTGAGGAGGCTATCGATTGATTCGCGACCAGGGTAGCAAGGCCATGAACTGCGCTCCACGCTACTAATGGTGCAGTTGCACGCTTACTTTTCGGTGTAATTCCCAGGGTAACGAAATTCTCGACGCTCTCATTCAGAATGTTCCATGCCAATTCACTATATTCCCCAACCTTCTCTTCACCATGCTGAATGAAAGCAATCTCAAAGAGCTTCGGAAACTTCTGCGCGTAATCGACATAGGCATCCCCAATCGCGCGAAATTTATCTATTTCATATTTTCGCTTGTCCCTGCTTGGATGAACTTCGCTGCGTCGAGTCACCATTAACTCCCCTAGTTCTGCTCGAACGTCACACGAGACTTCATAAAGCAACTCATCTAGAGAGGTGAAGTGACGATATAACGCTGGGGCTGTTACGCCCAACTTCTCTGCGACCCGGCGGATACCGAGCGCTTGCTGCCCGCCACTCTCGATGAGATTACGAGCAGCAAGGACTGCGGCGCTCTTTAGATCGCCATGGTGATAATCAGAGCCTTTGCGCTTGGGTGTTAACATTGTTTACATTATCTTCGAAACCACCTATCTCGTCAACTAGAAGAATGGATTGCCATGTTCGAAAAGCTCGGCCGCCTTGTGGCACGACGAAGCAAAATCGTCCTCGTAATATCGCTACTCACCCTGATTACAGCAGGTGCGGTTGGGTTTCAGGCATTCGGAAAATTAGATGGCGGTGGGTATAACGACCCGAAGAGTGAATCATCGCGCGCATTTGAATATCTCAAAACTGACTTTAAGGTAAAAGATCCTGCGGTGCTCCTTGTGATTGATTCACCGAATACCACAGCAGATGATCCAACAGTCAGAGAAAGCGTAACTTCTATCGCGAACGAAATCTCTGCAGTTACAGGTGTGACTAACTTGGTTTCGTATTGGTCGACTGGTGCACCCCAATTGTTAAGCGCTGATAGAAAAGCTGGATATCTCTTCGTCTACAGCAATGATGAGTCATTCGACGGACTTAGTAACGTTGCAAAGTTGGTCGAGGATCGAATTGGTAGTGAATATAAAGGTCTATCAATTTATTACACTGGAACTGGCGCAGTTGGCGACGCTATCAACACCAAGATTAGCGAAGACCTCAAGAAATCTGAGGCGATTGCAATACCTTTGACGTTCTTACTCTTGCTCTTCGTTTTTGGCGGTTTAATTGCATCTGGCATGCCACTAGTAGTAGGTATTAGCGCAATCTTGGGCTCATTTTTCATCATCTATCTTCTAACGCTCATCACTGATGTGAGTATTTACGCGATGAACCTGATCACCGGACTTGGTCTAGGGCTCGGGATTGATTATTCGCTCCTCATCGTCAATCGTTTTCGGGAGGAATTCCACCAAGGAAAAAGCATTCACGATGCCGTGATCAGAACGGTCGCTACAGCCGGTCGTACGGTTTTCTTCTCTGGCCTTACTGTCTTGGTGACGCTCGCGTCGCTTCTGCTCTTCCCGCTTAACTTCCTCAAGTCATTTGGCTATGCAGGCATCGCAGTTGTAGCGCTTGCGGTTATTGGAGCACTCATTCCATTGCCGGCGACCTTGGCGCTACTTGGAAAGCGAATTGACTCTTTTGCCATCAGAAAATCCTCGATCACGCCTAAAGAGGATGGTCGCTGGGCTGACCTGGCGCGTTTTGTGATGCGCAAACCACTTACTATCACCATTCTCACGCTCATCATCTTGGGAATACTCGCTGCACCGATTCGAAATATTGCCTTCGGACAGACCGATGTGACAGTGCTACCCAAGACGCATCCAGTTGCGATGACCTCGAAGTTAATTGACGAACGTTTTCCCGGCCGAGAAGCAACGCCTGTCGAATTCCTATTTATCAATGGCGAGAAATCTTTATCAGTTCAAGAAATAGAAGCCTATAAGAGCAAGGTGAAAGCAGTACCAGGAATCATCGAGGTAACGGCAAATACATCAGCAAATGGGATCATAAAGTTTCAAGCGATTCATAAAATGAGTCCTCGTACCTCCGATGCCCAGACTTTAATCACGCAAATTCGTGAGATAGCTGCGCCAAAAGGCTTACTCATCGGTGGCGTTGCTGCCGACTACACCGACACCCAAAATGGAATCGCACGGGCGCTTCCGTGGGCGTTGGGTTGGGTCTTCGTGAGCGTGTTAATTCTGCTCTTTGCGTTCACTGGTTCCATCATTCTGCCCATTAAGGCAATCCTGCTCAATGTGCTCTCCTTGAGCGCAACGCTCGGAGTCATCACGTGGATTTTCATCGAAGGCAATCTTGCAAAGTTCTTCGGTGATTTCACGATAACCGGAACAGTCGATACCGGAATGATCATCTTAATGTTGCTTACTACTTTCGGCCTGTCAATGGATTATGAAGTCTTCTTACTTTCAAGAATCAAAGAAGAGTACGACCGTCGAGGAGATAACACGGAAGCTGTTGCGTATGGTCTGCAGAAATCGGCACGAATCGTCACCGCCGCAGCGATGATTCTCTCTGTAGTCTTCGCCGCATTTGTGCTCAGCGGAGTCACATCCATCAAGATTCTTGGGCTTGGCGTCGCATTTGCAATCGTGCTTGATGCAACTGTCGTTCGCGCACTCCTGGTTCCTGCCCTGATGCGCTTGTTCGGCAAGGCTAACTGGTGGGCCCCGGCAGCGCTCAAACGCTTCTCCATCTCCCACTAGCCATCAACTAGACTGTTCAAATGGATTTGCTCGCTACCTTCACATGTAAAGACACCTCAGGAATCGTGCATACGATGACCGATGCGGTGCTCAAATGCGATGGCAATATCATCGAGAACCAACAGTTCACCGATCCCATCACTGGGATGTTCTGTATGCGAACTCGGTTCACTACTAATGCTTCTCGAGACGATGCCGAGCAGATCTTGCAGCGCGAGCTCGCCCGCTTCGCACCGGAACTGAAGATTCGTGAAATCACCAACCGCCCCCGTGCTTTGATCATGGTGACTAAAGAGAGCCACTGTCTGCGCGATCTGCTCTATCTCCGCGAACTCGGTGAGCTACCAGTGGAAATTCCTCTAGTCATCTCTAACCACGATGAACTTCGTGGCCTTGTCGAATCACATGGCATTGCCTTCGAGCATCTTCCAGTCAACGCGCAGAATAAAAAGAGCCAAGAGAGTGAAATCATGGCTCGTATCCAGGAATTAAATATTGATGTTGTTGTCCTCGCTCGATATATGCAAATCTTGTCGAAGGAGTTCTGCAACGAATTCGCCGGGCACATCATCAATATTCATCACTCTTTCCTCCCAGGATTTAAAGGAGCCCGTCCTTATCACCAGGCATACGAACGTGGCGTCAAGATCATCGGCGCTACGGCCCACTTTGTCACTGAAGATCTCGATGAAGGCCCAATCATTGAACAAGATATTGCTCACGTTACGCACTCAGCGACCCCTGACGATCTGATTTCCATTGGTCGTGATATTGAACGTCGTGTATTAGCAAAAGCAGTTCGCCTTTACGCAGAAGATAGAGTCTTTTTACTTGGCAATCGCACAGTAATTTTTATTTAAATTACGTGTCCCCGACCAGAATCGAACTGGTGACCTACCGCTTAGGAGGCGATCGCTCTATCCAACTGAGCTACGAGGACTTGTGCTGACTTCTTGGTAATTATCCCCTAATTTTGCAGACTTTTACCTTTTGAGTTAGCCTAGGGACAAAGTTCAGGAGTCATTTTCATGAAAGCCTTAGTTATTGGCGCCGGCGGTGTTGGGCGCGCAATAGCCAATATCGCATCAAAGCGCCCCTTTATCACCAGCGCAGTCATTGCAGATCGAACTCTGGCGCGCGCGGAAGAAGCCGTCACTCGAGTCAAAGATGCCCGTTTTTCAGCTGCACAGGTAAACGCGGCCGAACTTGAAGATATCCGAGAGTTAATCCGCAAGACCAAGCCAGACATAGTTATTAATGCTGTCGATCCACGATTTGTCATGCCCATCTTTCTGGCATGTGAAATCGAAAATACCAACTACATGGATATGGCGATGTCGCTATCACGGCAACATCCGCACTATCCCTACAGTGAGACAGGCGTAAAACTTGGCGACGAACAGTTCGCACGAGATTGGAATTGGTCCGAACGCGGCATCTATGCCCTTGTTGGAATGGGTATCGAACCCGGCTTGAGCGATGTGTTTGCAAAATATGCAGCAGAAGAACTTTTCTCAAGAATTGATCAGATCACAATTCTGGATGGCTCGAATATTGTTGTTGAAGGATATGAATTTGCGCCTTCTTTTTCGATCTGGACCACAATCGAGGAGTGCTTAAATCCACCAATAGTTTGGGAAGACGGTCGTGGCTGGTTCACTACTGAACCATTTAGCGGCATTGAGACTTTTGATTTCCCTGAAGGTATTGGCCCAGTCCAATGCGTGAATGTAGAGCACGAAGAGGTCGTGTTGATTCCGCAGAAAATTGATGCAAAGCGCGTTAATTTCAAATATGGCCTTGGCGATCAGTTCATCACAATCCTCAAGACCATTCATTTACTCGGCATGGATCGCAAAGAGAGCGTTGATGTCCAAGGTATTCCAGTCTCCCCGCGCGACCTTCTCTCCGCTTCGCTACCTGATCCAGCAACGCTTGGCTCGCGAATGAAGGGCAAGACCTGCGCTGGCGCGCTGGTCAAGGGGCTCGATAAGAACGGTAAGCCGCGTGCGGTCTATCTCTATCACGTCGTCGACAACGCATGGTCTATGGAGCACTACGGCGACCAAGCTGTGGTCTGGCAGACCGCCATCAATCCGGTGATTGCTATGGAGTTAATCCACGAAGGCACGTGGAAACCTGAGGGAGTCAATGGGCCCGAATGGTTCCCAGCCAAACCTTATTTAGATAAATTAGAACAATACGGCACCAGCTGGGGGCTACGTGAAGAGGATGCAAGCGATATAACGGTATGACCAAACACTTTGATGTCCTAATCATTGGATCAGGTTTTGGTGGAAGCGTTAGCGCTCTTCGACTCAGTGAAAAAGGATATCGAGTAGGAATTCTCGAAGCAGGTCGCCGCTTCTCTGACAAGGATTTTCCGAAGACTTCATGGCGGCTCTCGCGTTTTCTGTTCTTCCCAAAATTAGGGTTGACCGGCATTCAAAGAATTCATGCGCTACCGAACGTTTTGATTCTTGCAGGTGCTGGCGTGGGTGGTGGTTCGCTTGTGTATGCAAATACTTTGTACCGACCAACTGAAAAATACTTCAATGATCCCCAGTGGAGTGAAATCACAGATTGGAAATCAGAGTTAACCCCTTGGTATGACCAAGCCGAACGGATGTTGGGCGTTCAGACAAATCCATACTTCACTAATTCGGATAAGGCGATGCAAGAAGTGGCTGACGAGATGGGAGTTGGTCACACCTTCAAGATGGCTCCACTTGGTGTGCACTTTGGTAACAAGCCTGGTGAGTTAATTAGCGATCCATATTTTGGTGGCGTTGGCCCAGATCGAATCAGCTGCTTACAGTGCGGAAGTTGTATGACTGGCTGCCGACACAATGCCAAGAACACGCTGCCTAAGAACTATTTAGGACTTGCAGAGGGCGCGGGTGCAACGGTCTTTCCATTAACAACAGCGCTCTCAATCGAGAAAACGAACGATGGATGGCAAGTAATCGCCAAACAAAGCAATCGCTGGCTTCGACAGAAGCAAGTATTTACTACCGAGCAAGTAATCCTCGCTGCGGGAACGTACAACACTCAAAAACTTCTCCATAAGATGAAAGCAACTGGAAAATTACCGAAAATTTCCGAAAGACTTGGCGAGCTCTCTCGCACCAATAGCGAATCACTAGTGGGCGCAATTATGCCGAGCGCTGACATTAACTTCAGCCAAGGAGCAGCAATTACCTCGTCATTCTTCCCCGACGAGAATACGCACGTAGAGCCGGTTCGCTATGGAAAGGGAAGTAATCTGATGGGATTACTTCAAACAGCTATGACAGATGGCTCTAGCGTTGCTGAGCGAAGGAAGCAATGGCTCAAAACTTTGGTCCGTAAACCAGGTTTGATTGCGACCATTTTCAATGTAAAAAAATGGAGCGAACGAACTGTTATTGCCCTGGTCATGCAGGATGTGGATTCGGCAATCAAAGTTCGAAGCAAACATGGCATTTTTGGTTGGCGACTAACTTCCGAGAATGATTCGGAGCGACCAAATGCTACGTATATTCCTGCTGCGAATGAAACTGCCCGGAGAATTGCAAATCGTTATGGTGGAATTGCCGGAGGGCATATCGGTGATCTTGTGAATGCTCCATTCACTGCACATTTTGTTGGTGGTTGTGTAATCGGAAATAGCGAAGCCGAGGGTGTCATTGATCCCTACCATCGAATATGGAATTACCCGACTTTGCACATCATTGACGGCTCCACCATAACTGCAAACCTTGGCGTTAATCCATCTTTGACAATCACAGCGCAAGCAGAGCGTGCAATTTCACTCTGGCCCAATAAAGGTGATGTCGATGGCAGGCCGCTGCAAGGTGCTCCATACCGACGCTTAAAACCAACTTCGCCGCGATATCCGGTAGTGCCAATTCATGCTCCTGCAGCTCTGCGAATAATCGAAACTTTTTAAACAATCGATAGCCAAAGGAGCGTAGAAAAATGTGGGCACTAATCACCGGAGCAAGTTCTGGAATTGGTGCTGAATTTGCCGAACAACTTGCTAGCAAAGGTTACGACATTATTTTGGTAGCGCGTGATGAACGTCGCCTTCGTGAGCGCGCCGCGCACCTGCAGAATAGATATGGAATTACCTGCGAAGTATTAGTTGCTGATTTATCAAAAAGAGACGAGTTAAAGCGCATTGAATCGCGCCTTGCCCAAGGTGGGGTGGAATTTCTTGTTAATAATGCAGGCTTTGGTATTAACAAGCGATTTGCTGACGGAGATATCGAGCGCGAAAGCGAAAACCTTGAAGTTCTTGTGAGCGCCGTAATGCGCACAACTCATGCCGCACTTGCCTTCATGCGTGAGAAAAAACGAGGGTACATAGTTAATGTCAGCAGCGTTGCGGGTTGGATCGCTGGTAGCACGTACAGCGCATCGAAATCTTGGGTAACAGTCTTTTCTGAGTATCTCGCTGTAGATCTTGCTTCTGAAGGTATTCATGTCACAGCACTAGCTCCCGGTTTTACCCATACCGAATTCCACCAACGGGGCAAGATGAATATGTCTGCTCTGCCCAAGTGGCTCTGGCTTGATGCAGATCGAGTCGTTAGCGATGGAATCGAGGCGGTGCTTCGGGGTGATGCTTTGGCGATTCCGGGGCGGCAATATCGAACGATTTATCTCCTCTTACGCCATCTACCTCGCTCTTTAGTTCGAAAAACCGGGATAAAAGTGCGCCGAAACCAGCGCAAATAGTCCGCTTTCACAGGAAATACCCAAGCATTGTCGCGGTAAATACCGAGATTTCACAGAAAGAAAAGTTAGGCTCTACCTATGAGCAGAATAACCAAACGTCTTATCGCTATAGCGGCATCAGCTTTCCTTCTCCTTGGGTTAGTTAGCGTCCCTGCGCAAGCAGCGAATAAGGCGGGCGGTTCATGCAAGAAGACAAATCAAAAGGCGAAGATTGGTGGCTTTGATTACATCTGTCAGAAGAACCCGACAGTCAAGCGCGCTAAGTTAACGTGGCTAATCAAAGAATGTATCGACTCCAATAACCAATACATCGCCGGTAAGAAGTCTTACGCTAAAAAATTGCAAGAGAAAGCTGACTTGCTTGCACAATTTGCAGCTGCCGAGGCGGATACTTCATTAACTCAGGCCGATAAGGAAGAGCTCGCACGTTCGAAAGCGGCGCTGCTCGATACTTTCGATAAGTTATCTAGAACATCGAAAGATATGTACGAGATGGCTTTGACAGTGCGCGACCTTGCTTGCACTGTTGGAATTTAACTAACAATAACTTTCTTGCCCTTGACGGTCACCGTCAATCGATTAAGTGGCGCGTCCGCTGGAGATTGACTCACGGCTCCCGCTTTCGTAAAAGCTGAACCATGTCCACCTTGTGCTGGTTCACAATAGAAACCACCAGCTTTTGGTTTAACCGTGATGTCAGCATGTGTGCACCGAAGATCCAATGCAATGTATTTCTTTGCACCGGTACGAACTAGTGCAGTTGGTGCACCATTGACATCACCGATCAGGGCAATACCCCCGACCTTAGCTAGAGATTTCACAGAAGCAACCGTCACTTCGATTGAACCATCTGAGAGTTTTTTTACTCCAGTTGCAGCATCTGCGCTCTCGACCACTGCAGTGCTTGTGCCCAGAGCGGTGAGCAATGAACCACATAAGAAATGACGTCTGTTGATTTCCATACGCCCAGTTTGCCCTATCTGTACTAGCAATCGATAGATTTAAAAAGATTTCGCTTCACTCTCAGCAAATACTCCCCTACCGTTCACGTATGCCGCGCCGCACACAGCTCGCACGTTTTACCCCTTTTTTGGCTGGAGTGGTTCACCTTGTTATTGCCGTGGCACAACCAGGACGCTCTTTTTTCTGGGACATACTCACCTATAACGCCCTCTTGGTTGTTACGGCACTCTGGCTTCTCATTAAGAGAGAGCGGCTTATTGCATTCGCTATTGCCGCCTGGACCCTTGGTTCGATTTTTTCAAGTATTGCAGATTCTGCAGTTATGACCTTATCGGTGGCTGCATCGCTATGGGGTGGCGCGGGATATCTGATGCTCTACCCATTGCTCTTCTTCTATATTGTAAAAAGCCAGCAGTTGAAGGCGCTCACGAAGTCACAAATTCTTGATTCTTTGATTATTACGCTCGGCCTCTCCGCCCTTCTGACGACCTTGGCGCTTTCTGCAACATCCAATGCGCGCTCATCTGCAGAGTTTTTCCTTCTCACGCTTTATCCGATTGGCGATCTCATGCTTATCGCATCGCTCACGTTGATTGGCATCCGTAGTGGAACATCGAAAGAGTACTTCTTACTTATGAGCGCAATCGTGCTTTTTACGACTAGCGATGTTGGATATCTGTGGCTCTTTAGCAACAATCAATACGCAGTTGGTGGCATTGTTGATGAAGGATGGCTACTTGCGCTCCTACTCTGCGCAACAACTCCAAAACTTAATCAAAGTCGAGTTCGAGAAATGAACACTTACCCTCCGATATTTCTCGCTCTCGGACTTTCGCTCTCGATACTTGGTTGGCACTCGTTACATCCCAATCAAAATTCAGAACTGGCTCTCATTCCTTCAATTATTACTCTGCTCCTTGCCTTCACCCGAATGGCGCTTGCGCTCGAGGAAGCTGAACAAGGAAAGATTCACAAAGAGCTCTCGATCACTGATGAATTAACTGGGGTAGGCAATCGGCGAGAATTCTTAGCTCGCCTAAAAAATCTACCGCTCGATGGCTCGTGGTCGCTGCTCCTGCTTGACCTCGATAACTTCAAGGCAATCAACGACGTCCACGGCCACAGCGCTGGAGATCAAGTACTCCGCGAAGTTGCCCATCGCTTTCACGCCGTCTTGCCCGCTAGCTGTTACCTGGCTCGGCTCGGCGGTGATGAGTTTGCAATCTTGGTTGACCTAGAGATAGTTAGCGCCCCAGAACTCGCCCAACGGCTACACAGAGCGCTAACAACGCCAATTTACTGCGGTGATCGTGCGCTCGTACTTACAACGAGCGTCGGCATTGCCGAAATCTCGACCTCTAACAATCCGCTCGAGCAGGCCGATGCTCAGATGTACCAGGCCAAGCGCGCTGCACGCTAAATCCTGGTGAGCTAGAACATGTAATTCCTGCGTGAATTTATGCCCTACGATTTGCCGGTCCGTTCTTATTTCTCACGCACTCAATGGGAGGTTCGTTGGCCGCAAAATTTCACAATCGAGTTCTAGTCCTCGGTGCAGGATCCGTATCGCAATGTGTAGTTCCTATCCTTCTCGACAAATTGGTCGAACCTCATCAAGTGACAATTGTGGATTTCAAAGATAATCGAGAGCGTTTTACCTCTTCGATCAATCGCGGTGCCACGTACATCATCGACAAACTCACCAAAGAAAATATGGATGAGTTCCTTAGCAAATATTTGAAAGCCGGAGATTTCCTCCTTGACTTGGCATGGAATATCGATGCCAATTCGATTATTGGCTGGGCGCACGATCATGGCGTCCTATATCTCAATACTTCAGTAGAAGAATGGGAGCCGTACGCCGGAGGATCATCACGTGATCCCATCGAGCGCACCCTCTATTACCGACATATGCGCCTTCGTGAGATGAAAGCATCGTGGAGCGAAAAGGGCGCGACCGCTATTGTCGAACATGGCGCCAACCCTGGCATGGTTTCGCATCTTGTTAAACGTGCGCTCATTGAGGTTGGCACGCGTGCATTAAAAGAGAGCAAAGCTAGCGGGGCCGTGGAAAAGGCAATGAGCGACGATGACTATCCAGCCCTTGCCCACGCGCTCGATGTACGCGTCATTCATATTGCAGAACGAGACACCCAGATTTCAGATAAACCAAAGCGCGTCGATGAATTTGTGAATACCTGGAGCGTTGAAGGCTTCTACGAAGAAGGTATTGCGCCAGCAGAACTTGGTTGGGGTACCCACGAGAAGAAGTTGCCGCCTACTGCATACACCCACAAAGTTGGGCCGCAGAACCAGATTGCGTTAGCGCAACCTGGCGCAACGACATGGGTACGCTCCTGGGTTCCCTCATGCGAGACAACCGGCATGGTCATCCGCCATGGTGAGGCATTCACACTTTCAGATCATCTAACCGTGTGGGATGGCAGCAAAGCCATCTACCGCCCAACTGTGCACTATGCATATTGCCCAACTGATGCGGCAATTGCCTCCATGCGCGAAACAGAGATGCGCCAATGGAACTTACAAAGCGATCAACGAATCATGAATGAAGAGATCATTAGCGGCGAAGATCGCTTGGGAGTTCTTCTCATGGGTCATCCATTCAAATCGTGGTGGTGTGGCTCGCTCCTGTCGATTGATCAAGCTCGCGTTCTCGCTCCAGGGCAATCAGCGACAACGGTTCAAGTTGCTGCCTCTGTCTATGCAGCTGTTGCGTGGGCGATGGCCAACCCTGATGCCGGGCTCTTGGTTCCCGATGAGCTGCCGTGGCGCGAAGTACTCCCGCTGATTGAGCCATACCTTGGCACGATTTGGTCAGATGCCGTCGATTGGGATCCGTTGGCTACTCGGTTCGATCCATTCAAAGGATGGAATCAACGTGAGTACGACGAGAGCGATCCTTGGCAGTTCACTAACTTCCTGGCTTGATTTCCTTAGCTTGCTTTATTTCCTCTAGTCGAGCAAGGGATTCGATCCGCTCTTGTGCGTGATCGACGATTCGCTCCACATAGCCCTGGCTATATCCATCGAGATAGAGCCAGGGCTCATGTATTTGATCGCTATCTAAGTGGCGAAGCTCCGGAACGTACTTCTTTATGTACGCCCCTTCCGGATCGAATTTCTTCCCTTGTTCAATGGGATTAAAGACTCGGTAGTACGGCGAAGCATCGGTGCCACATCCGGCAGTCCACTGCCAACCATGGCTATTTGAAGCCACATCAAAATCCACGAGATGTTCCATGAAGAAATTAGCGCCATGTTGCCATTCGATATGAAGATCCTTCACGAGAAATGATGCAACAACCATTCGAGTTCGGTTGTGCATCCACCCTTCTTTGACAATCTGACGCATTGCGGCATCGACGAATGGATAGCCAGTCTTTCCTTCGCACCAGAGTTGAAATTTCTCGCCTGGTTCGTCATATCGCATCCCGGCAAACTGTGGTGAGTAATAATCTTTTTCAGTGTGTGGATAGTGATGAAGTACATCAGCATAGAACTCGCGCCAAGCAATCTCTTTTCGAAATACTTCATGAGCTTTACTTTCGCCCAATTCAGCTAACAACGTCCGCGGATGAATCTCGCCCCATTTGAGATGCGCGCTCAACTTACTCGTGCCATCAATTCCGGCCATGTTGCGCGCTTCGTCGTAACAAGCAAGCGCACCCTTTTTAAACTCATTCCATCGTTTATGTGCGGCAAGTTCACCGGCTTCGAAAATTTCACTGCCGTCGGGGCTGTTCCACGTCGGGAAATTTCGCGCATTGGCGCCTGGCGTTATCGCATTGATATTTTTTGGTGCAGGGATTGCTTTCCGCCAACCGTGGAGAACCCAACCTTTGTAGAAAGGGGTATAGACCCGATAATTCGTGCCATCTGGTTTGCGCACTCGCCCTGGTGAGACTGCATATGGGCTTCCTACTTTGATCAGTGGAATCCCCGCTTGCTCTACACGATTATCGCGCGCCACACCATACGGTTCAAACTCCTCTGACACATACACGCCAGTGATGTGGTGCTCGCTCATCAAAGCTTTTAAGACCTCAACCTGATCGCCCACACGAATATGGAGTTTATTTCCCAGTGACTCATCAAGTGCACGCAACGAATTAGCCATGTATGCAAGGCGCTTACTACCGGCATGCGAGATGAGCTTCTCATCGAGAATAAAAAGCGGAATGACTGCATCAGAATTAGCAACCGCTTCAGACAGCGCTGGATGATCAATTAATCGTAAATCTCGACGAAACCACATGATCGCAACTGAGCCAGACGGGCCAGAACTGGAATGGTTAGCCATAACTACCTCCAGCGCAGGTGCGAGTGCGTCAATTAATTGTGGAGCGAATGGATCGAGCTATCCCAACCTTTGACATCCTCTGGTTTACGTGGGCCAGGGCCGATGTAGCGGGCAGATGGACGAATCAAGCGACCAGTCTTTTTCTGCTCAAGAATGTGCGCTGCCCATCCGGCGGTACGCGCTGAAGTGAACATCGAGGTAAAAAGGTGCGCTGGAACTTGAGCGAAATCTAAGACCACTGCCGCCCAGAACTCAACGTTGGTTGCAAGGACACGATCTGGGTAGCGCTCTTGTAGCTCGGCGAGCGCAGCCTGCTCCAACGCAAGCGCAATTTCATAACGAGGGGCACCAAGCTCTTTCGCAGTACGGCGTAGGGTGCGAGCGCGTGGATCTTCTGCCCGATAAACACGGTGACCAAAGCCCATCAATCGCTCGCCACGATCCATGACATCTTTCACATACTTGCGGGCATCGCCGCTCTTCTCGACCGCTTCAATCATGTGCAATACGCGAAGTGGAGCGCCACCATGTAGCGGACCGGACATAGCGCCAATTGCGCCAGAGATTGCAGCGGCTACGTCAGCACCTGTAGATGCAATCACTCGACCAGTAAAGGTAGATGCGTTCATGCCGTGCTCTGCAGCAGAGACAAAATATGCATCAATTGCGCGAACATGAAGTGGATCTGGTTCACCGCGCCAACGAATCATCATGCGCTCTACAACAGTGTGGGCTTTATCAACTTCATTTTGCGGAACCATTGGCTGCCAAGTGCCACGTGCGGATTGCGCTACATATGAGAGCGCCATCACCGAAACACGAGCAAGATTACTTCGCGCCTCTTCGTCGGAAATATCTAAAAGAGGTTTCAATCCCCACGCTGGAGCAAGCATTGCAATCGCGGATTGCACATCAACGCGCACATCACCCGAGTGCACTGGAAGTGGAAATTGCTCTGCACCTGGAAGTCCTGGATTAAATTCATTATCGACAAGAAGTCCCCAGACATTTCCAAATGTCACACGACCAACGAGATCTTCGATATCTACGCCGCGGTAACGAAGCGCACTTCCCTCTTTATCCGGCTCAGCAATCTCTGATTCGAAAGCGATGACACCTTCAAGGCCGGGCTTAAAGTCATCCATGGGGCGCTGCTCCTGTTCGGTTTCGGTAGCCTGGGTAGGCGAAAATCCTCCCCGTATTCTGCTCCTGCTTTGACCTAAGGCAAACCAGAAGGAGCGTCAAAAATAGTGGCGCACGCCACGTGGCCAAAGCTCCACCAGCGAGGTCTAGATTAAGGACATGAGTGACGAGATAAATGCCGCTATCCGGGCTATGCGCCGTTCCTACGGCGACGAGGGCCTCTCCGAGAGCGCTGCAGGTGACGACCCCATCGCGCTCTTTGCCCGTTGGTTAGCGCAGGCCAGCGCCAACCCGTACATCGTCGAGGCAAATGCGATGGTGCTCAGCACCTTCGCCGACAACCTCCCCGCCTCTCGAACAGTGCTTCTCAAAGGTTTCGACCCGGAGAGCGGTGGCTGCACCTTCTTCACCAATTACAACTCCGCCAAGGCGCGAGCGATAGATGCGAACGCTGAAGTTTCGCTCCTCTTTCCTTGGTATGCGATGGAGCGACAAGTAATTATCACTGCGCGCGCAGAAAAGGTCCCTCGTGGCGAATCCGAGGAGTACTTCGCTTCCCGGCCATGGTCGAGTCAAATTGGCGCATGGGCTAGTGATCAATCAATGGAAATTACCGGCCGTGAAGTTCTCGAGAAGAGATGGCAAGAAATATCGGAGCGCTATCCGGAGGGGAGCGTAGTTCCGCTTCCAGAAAATTGGGGAGGGTTCTGTGCAATACCTCACTCAATCGAATTCTGGCAAGGTAGGTATTCGCGCTTACATGATCGCATCCGATTCATCCGCTCGAACGATGGCACCTGGCTTCGTCAGCGCTTAGCACCGTGAGGCAGGCGCCGACCAAACTTCGGTAGGCTCCAGCTATGAGTACTCCGAGCGCAGATATCACTATTCCAGCAAACCTCAAACCCAAAGATGGACGATTTGGCTGTGGGCCATCGAAGATTCGATCTGAGGCGATCTCCGCGCTAGCTGGAAGTGGTGCATCAATACTTGGTACCTCACACCGTCAGCCCCCCGTGAAGAATGTCGTTGCACGCGTGCGCCGTGGATTAAAAGATCTCTTCGCACTTCCTGATGGGTATGAAGTTGTCCTTGGCAACGGTGGATCCACTGCCTTTTGGGATATCGCTACCTTTGGTTTAGTTGAACAGAAATCACAACACTTAGTCTTTGGTGAATTTTCCTCTAAGTTCGCCAGTGGGGTAAAGAGCGCCCCATTTCTTGGTGATCCCGTCGTCATCGAAAGCGCACCAGGAAGTCACCCACTTCCGGTAGCTGATGCATCCATCGATACATACGCGCTCACCCACAATGAAACCTCCACTGGCGTCGCGATGGATATCAAGCGACCAACAGGTGCTGATGCACATGGAATCGTCTTGGTTGACGCGACCAGCGCTGCCGGAGGCTTAATGGTCGATGCAAAAGAATTCGACACTTATTACTTCGCACCACAAAAATCTTTTGCCTCTGATGGCGGCCTTTGGCTCGCGCTCATGAGCCCTGCGGCTCTTGAGCGAAATGCAAAAATTGCCGCGACGAATCGGTGGACACCAGCATTCTTGGATCTAGCTATCGCAATCGAGAACAGCAAACTCGATCAGACATATAACACTCCTGCAGTTGCAACGTTGATGCTTCTTGCAGAACAGATTGAATGGATGAATGAGAATGGTGGCTTAACGTTCTCCGCTGGGCGGAGCGCGAAATCTGCGGAGATTCTCTATGGATGGGCCGAGGAGACCTCATACACAACGCCATTTGTCACCGAGCCTGCGATGAGATCGAAAGTGGTTGGCACAATCAATTTCGATGATTCCATCGATGCGCTTGCGGTAGCGAAAATCCTCCGTGCAAATGGCATTGTCGATACAGAGCCATACCGAAAGCTCGGCAAAAATCAATTGCGCATTGGAATGTTCCCTGCTGTTGATCCAACTGATATCGCGGCGCTCACTACATGCATCGAATACGTCGTAGATAAGCTCTAAAGATGAGTAATCGGACGCGGCGCATCGTCACACTCGTCATACTCATTGGCCTGGTAGCGATGATTGCGATCAGCGGTATCTAAAGTTTGCTCTAAAGAGCTCGAGGTGTGAGATGACGCTAGAGGTGACCATCCGTGAGATTGCGCGAGACTATCCCTTACAGCGCGCGCGGAGTGAATACGACAACTGGGGTGAAACCGCCGCAGATGCTCAAGCGATGGAGATTTTTCGTTGGCTGATTGAAGCAAAGATTTCTGGCGCATGGATTGAAGTTGGCAATCTCTCGGCGCACGCAGCGTGGTACGGACCAACTCAGGGCTCAAAGGCGATGAACATTGGCATCACTCTGATTGAAGAGTTTCGCAACAAAGGAATTGGTTCACTCGCCCAACGGCTACTGGCTGAAGAGCTCCACCGCCAGGGTTATGTACGAGTGGAGGCCTCAACAGATGTCACAAACATTGCAGAGCAACGAGCGCTAGAGAAAGCCGGGTTTCTTTTCGAAGGTACGTTACGAAAAGCGCAGGGACGAGCAGATGGTTTACACGATTTACAGGTTTGGTCACATCTTTCGTAGATAAGAAACGTGATCTGGATTGAGCTCAGAGAGATCACGAGCGCCAAGCAATTTCATGGTGCGAAGCATCTGAGAACGTAAAATTTCAAGCGATCGATCAACGCCAGCTCGTCCGCCTGCCATTAAGCCATACAAATATGCGCGACCTGCCCACGTGAAATTAGCTCCTGACGCGATTGCTGCGATGACATCTGCGCCATGCATGATTCCGGTATCCATGTGCACTTCAGCTCGCTTACCTACCGCGGCGACCACATCGGGAATCAAGGTGTAGGGAACCACTGCACGATCGATCTGACGTCCGCCGTGATTAGAAAGGATGATGGCATCTGCTCCGGCATCAACAGCAGCGATCGCATCATCTACTCGTTGAACGCCCTTCACAACAAGGTGCCCACTCCATTGCGTTCGAATCCAACGAAGATCTTCATAGCTAATCGTGGGGTCGAAGACGAAATCCATAAGTTCGGCGACGGTGCCCTTCCATGAATCTAACGAAGCGAATTTCAAAGGCTCTGTCGTAAGGAAGTTCATCCACCAAGCAGGGCGCGGAATCGCGTTAAGAATTGTCTTGGTAGAAATTGAAGGTGGAATAGTCATTCCATTGCGGGTATCGCGAAGGCGCGCTCCAGCTACTGGCACATCGACTGTGAGTATCAACGTGTCAACGCCAACGTTTGCAGCGCGATGAACCAATTCCATGGAGCGCTCGCGGTCTTTCCACATGTATAACTGGAAAGCGTTTCTTCCTTCTGGTGCAGCCTTGACAACTTCTTCTATTGAAGTGGTGCCTAGCGTTGAAAGACAAAAAGGGATTCCCGCAGCCTGTGCTGCTGCAGCACCCGCGCGCTCACCTTCGTGTTGCATCATTCGAGCAAAACCGGTTGGAGCAATTCCCAACGGCATCGAATGGCGTTGGCCTAACATCTCCACTGAGAGATCAACTTTTGATACATCGATTAGGACTTTTGGATGAAATTGGAGACTTTCAAATGTCGCGCGTGCACGCACGAGCGAGCTTTCCGTCTCTGCTGATCCATCGGTGTAATCAAATGGCGCCTGCGGAGTTCTCCGCTTGGCAATCTTTCGTAAATCCCAAATAGTCAGCGCACGCGCTAATCGCCGGCGCTTTGGACTGAGGATGGGCTTGCGAAAACGCATGAGACTTGCCAGCTCGGCAAAACCGGGAAAACGTCGCTTCACTTTCGTCTTCGCCAACTTACTTGCCATACCCGAAGCATACCGGCGGGGAAAAGCTAATGGACATCCAAGGAAGGCTGGGGTTAAATTCCCGCCATGAAATCTCTCTCGAACCTCTTTGTGAAGGTAGCCAACTCCCCCAGGTTGTTGGTCCTGACCTCTCTGGTTTTGTTATTTCTCGCCTCCATCTCCTACGCGCTCTTCGAAAAGAAGAACTTACTGGATTCCTTGTGGTGGGCGCTGATTACCTCTACTACGGTGGGGTATGGAGATTTCTATCCGGCAAGCCTAGGTGGGCGAGTGACAGCAATTGTCTTATTGCTCGTCATGATTCTCTTTCTTATTCCGATGATCACAGCGTCGTTCGCCTCCAAACTCATTGTCAACCGTGATGCATTCACTCACGAAGAACAAGAAGATATGAAGAATTTATTGCGAAAGATTGTAGAAATCGAAGAGCGTCAACTCAAAGAAAAGGGCGAGTAGCTCTCGCCACCCGCCCTCTCTACTTCGCTTATAGTTATGCGATAGTGCCTTCGAAGTTCACCTTTGCTGCGGAGAACCAGGTCTTCACAACAAGATTCTCGCCAGGCTTTCCAACGCAACCAGTTGCGTACTTGAACGAGATGGTCTCACCAACTGGGAGAATCACAACTGGCACACCTTCGTAACCATTTGCTGTGTCAACAATTTCAAGGCAAGTGTTCACACCAGAATCTGCCGAGAAGACGATTGATGATGTATCAAGATCCTCAGACGCACCATTCTTGATGGTAATTTCCATCGTGTTCACCGTTAGCTCTTCGGTGTAATTCTGCGCATCGGCACTTGGCATAAAGTTCATCGGTTGTGACACGGTTACCTCGATGCCGCCTTCAACAGCGGTGGTCTCGCCAAATACTCCTTTAAGAGAAACTAGAGCGCCATCAGTTTGATCTTCGGTCAACTTATTTGCTTGAGTGTCGTTGACTTGCTCTGAAGCGGATTCGCTACCAGCGTCTTTCTTGGCACCGCAACCGGTGACTACTAGAGAGAGTGCGAGTAGGGGGGCTACGACTAATGCAATTTTTTTCATGCGAGACCTTTTCTCTAACGGTTTTCTGTACTAGCTCAACTTCCATCATAGCAATGGTGGCGGGTAGAGGATTTGAACCTCTGAAGGCAGAGCCGGCGGATTTACAGTCCGCTCCCATTGGCCGCTCGGGCAACCCGCCATTGGCTATTGAGTAGCGAAACTATACCCCGGATTGAGTAAGCCTCAGTAATTCCCAGAAAAAGCTGGGCTTTTCAACTATTCAGGCTGAGCGCTGCGAGCGCTCCATTGACGATTGACCCGGAATCAAGATCATGAATCTTGTAAAGATCTGGAATGTTTCCGGATTGGCCAAAGCTATCCACGCCCATCGCAACTTGAGGCGCGCCAAGTGCAGAGCCCAACCAAGCAAGCGCGTGTGAAGAGCTATCGTGAATTGAAACAATTGGCGCGCGCTCAGAGAAGATTGGACGCATCGCACCAGGGAAGGATGGAGTGTTTGCCGTTCGAATTCCCTGTTTCAACGTGCGCTGCCAACTTCCATAAAGTCGTCCCGGCGAGGTGACATCAATAACGTGTGCAATCACTCCTTCAGTTGCAAGTTCTGCTGCCGCTTCGAGAACTTCTGGCATAACCGCTCCGCAACCAACGAGATGGACAGTTGGCGCATTGAAATCATCGCTCTTTGCTAACGCTTGCCTGCCATCTACTAAACGATAGGCGCCTGCAAGAACTTGTGAACGAAGCGTTGCTTCGCCGAGGCGTTCGCGTGCGTTTGCAAAAGGACTCTGGTCAATCGAACGCGTAGTAAGACGGAAATAGAATGCCAATTCATTTGGTCGCAGATCTGGCGTGGTGTCAATTTTACTTCCTGCAACGTGCGCGAGCGCATCACAGAAGAGCCAATCGAGCGCTTGGCCATACGCTGGTTCAATAAGAACCACGCCAGGAAGTTCAATTCCAACCGACGGCGTGATGGTGGATTGATGCGCACCACCTTCTGGCGCCAGTGTGATTCCCGATGGCGTACCAGTGACGATGAACTTTGCCCCCGAGTAGACGCTATAGATAAACGCATCAAGGCCGCGCAAAACGAATGGGTCGTACACAGTGCCGATCGGAATCAGCGATTGGTCATGAAGATCTTTAGAGATACCTAGCTGTCCAAGGAGGCTAAACAGATTCATCTCGCTAATGCCTAGCTCGATATGTTGTCCGGTTGGCCCTTCAGCCCACTTCAAGATTGGATCTTCGTTCCAGCGGCGCAGTTGTTCCGGGTGAAAGACCCCCGTTCGATTGATAAATCCTCCGAGGTTGGTGGAGGTTGCCACATCAGGGGCTGTGGTCACCAAATACGGACGAATCTTTTCGTCGCGACTAATTTCACTAAGTACTCTGCCGAAAATCTCTTGGGTGGAGGATTTCCCACTTCCCTTTATTCCAGTAGTAATCGGAATCGAAATTTTCTCTTCGATTGCAGGCTCAGGTCGAGTCAGGGCAACCCGACGTGCCTGACAGAGCGCATCCTCCACACTTCCTGGTTCGAATCGCTCCCATTCATTCTCAGTAGTGAGACCGACCTTTGCTCGTAAATCAGCAATCTGTGTCTCTGAAATTTGAGCAGAGTGATTTCTAGGATCACCTGCAATTGGTAGGTGCCAACCCTTGATGGTGTAAGCAAAGACAACGCTTGGTCGATCGGTTACGCCATCGCATTCTGCAAATGCATTTAACAGAGAATCGACGTTGTGCCCACCTAGGTCGGTAAGGATTTCAAATAACTCTTCATCATCAAAGTTAGCGAGAAATTCAGCTGCGCCCTGCGGTGCACCTTCGAGGAATCGCGCTCTTGCCTCTGCCGGAATGAGTCCGAAAAGCGATTGATATTGCTCGTTAGGAATATCATCAAACCATTGCTTAAAAGGCTCGCTCCCGCTTTGCGCAAATGTCTCTTCAAGACGCGAGCCATACTTAATCTCTCGAACATGCCAGCCGGCTGCTTCAAATTGTGCGCGCCATTGCGCGATTCGAATTCCTGGAATAACACGGTCAAGTGATTGGCGATTAAAATCGACAATCCACATTACGTTGCCAAGACCATCTGTTGCCGGATCAGCCAGCGCCTCCCAAATATTGCCTTCATCTAGCTCGGCATCACCGATGATTGCGATAAATCGAGAGTGCGGTCGCGCGCCAAAATGCGCGTCGATATAACGACGCGTGGTCGCAGCGAATAGCGGTGCGACGGCACCCAACCCCACAGAACCAGTTGAGAAATCTACGGTGTCAGGATCTTTGGTGCGTGAGGGGTAACTTTGCAACCCACCAGCTGTGCGAAGTTGTGTCAGATATTTCTTATCTAGGTTCCCTAACAAGTATTGAATTGAGTGGAAGACCGGTGATGCATGTGGCTTCACGCTGACTCGATCTTCACCATCAAGATAATTGAAATAAAGCGCAGTCATTAAAGAAACCATCGAGGCGCTCGAGGCTTGGTGTCCGCCAACTTTTAAGCCATCTACATTTTCGCGCTCACGATTAGCGTGATCAATCATGCGGGTTGATAACCAGAGGACTCGATCTTGGATTCGCTCTAAGGTTTTTCGTTCATCAAGCGGCAACTTCACAACTGATTCGTGCTCACTAGTAATTCCGTGCGCGTGGCTCATGGCTACCTCCTAGTTTCCTAAGGGTATATCGCCACTTCACAAAGGTGAGAAATATGGCCCTGTGAGCTCAAACACGGCTAGCTGGCTGGAAAAACGGGCCAGATCCAACTGGAAACCTCAAGTAAACCTTCAGAAAAAAGTGAGCCAATCCCCCTTGCGCCCCTTTCTGCACAAGAGTAGAAATTGACTAACTTCACCGAGAGTAGACAAAAGGAAATCGATGAAGTGTCGGATCGGATAACAACTACATAAATAGCAATATTTATGTAAAACGCAACTGATCATCGCGGAGTTGGTACACGTAAGGTTCGAGCCGTAGAAGGCGCCCATTGTGCGTAGCTAGGAAACTAGTTGCACCGCAGGTGTGATGTAAGGATCAGCTCACATCGCGTGGTGAATGCCGAAGGAGATGCGCGCCGGCGAAGAGTTAAGGCCCCTGGAACTGATACTTCCAGGGGCCAACTCATATTCTGGCAAGAATTTCTCGATGAGCTAAGTAGTGACACGCCAGCAGAATTAGTGATGCCTAAAAAAAGATTATGTAACCCTTCCTGCACCTGGATTGATCTTTAAATACTCCTTACCTGCCACGCTCTTTCGAATCCGTTCAAAGCCGTCAAAGACCTCTACATAAGAAGTTGCTAGCGGTGAGATTGCAACCCGGATCTGGTTTGGCGCTCGATAGTCGGGAATGACCTTCTGATAGGTGCGCAGCGCTGCGCTGATTCGCTTTGCTTCTTCGTGTCTGAGCGAAATGTGCCCACCGCGCTCAATCGGGTTTCTTGGCGTATTCATTTCAAAACCTAGGGCTACCAACCATTGATCAAATAGTTCAATCATCATCGATGTTCCCATTCGCGCCTTCGTTTCGATGGCGGCGATACCTGCCTGACCAATCATCTCGAAACCGCAGTTGATTGCGCGCAAGCCGATGATTGATGGACTGGCAATTTGAAAGCCGCGCATATCCTCGCTCCGCTCAAAGTACGGCCCCATCTCAAATTGATCTCGCTGCGCAAACCAGCCTTGAATTGGAACGCTGAATTCGCGTTGTCGCTCACTGCGTACATAAAGCCAGGCGGGTGCGCCGGGGCCTGAGTTGCCATATTTATAGGTACAACCAACTGCTAGGTCCACGCCATTCTTATCGAAATCCAACTCAATCGCACCGATAGCATGTGATGCGTCCCAAACCATTAGCGCACCGTGCGCGCGGACCAAATCCGTAAGCGCCTTAATATCTGAGCGAGCGCCTGAACGATATTGAATTACTTGCAACGACACTAAAGCCACATTGTCATCAAGGTATTGCGCAAGAACGTCCGGAGTGATTCGCTCATGCTCTGCTATTTCGCTAGATTCATTATCAATCATGATCAATTCACAACCATGATCTCTCGCTAAGCCTTGCAAGATATATCTGTCGGTCGGAAAATTTGCTAGATCGGTAATAATTTTCTTTCGTCCAGGTCGAGCTTTTAGCGCTGCGCTGCAGAGTTGATAGAAATTCACCGAGGTTGTATCACAGGCGAGTGTTTGACCAGAAGCGGCACCTAGCGCGCTCTTACCAATCAAGTCACCGGTGCGGGCTGCTTCATCAATCCAATCTGCCCAACCATCAACGACTTTCGCTCCCCACTCGTCGACCATGAATGCGTTGATTCTCTCGATTGTTGCCTTAGGAATTCTCCCAAGCGAATTTCCGTCGAGATAGCACATGCTGGGATCTGTGACGAGAAATTGCGATTTGTAGTGAGCAAGGCCATCTTGAGCATCGAGTGCGAGCGCATCGTCGCGGGTAAAGGCCATATCCTGACCCTATAGAATTCGCTTTATTGGAGGAAGAGATGGCTGATTCAAGTTTTGACATTGTTTCAAAGGTAGACCGAATGGAGCTTGATAACGCGTTCAATCAAGCAGACCGCGAGTTAGGTACCCGCTTCGATTTTCGCGGCACCGAGACCAAGATCGCGATGAGCGGGCCCGATATTGTGGCTATCGAATCAGGCAGCGAAGAGCGCGCAAAAGCCGCTCTTGATGTATTTAAAGAGAAATGTGTAAAGCGTGGCGTCTCGCTAAAGCATCTTGATGCTAGTGAGCCACAAGCATCAGGTAAATTATTTAAGATCAATGTCAAAATCAAAGAGGGCATCTCAACAGAGAATGCCAAGAAGCTCGCTAAATTCCTCCGCGATAGCGGTCCAAAATCTCTGAAGACCCAAATCCAAGGAGAAGAGCTGCGCGTCTCCTCAAAGAGCCGCGATGACTTGCAGGATGCAATTGCGCTGGTCAAAGCAGAGACCTGGGACTTCGCCCCGCAATTCACCAACTACCGATAACCGAAGGTTGCCCTTGTGAACAAACAACAGAGTGGGTTGCTCTATGGCTTGTTCGCATACATCATCTGGGGAGCGCTACCAATCTATTGGGGCTGGATGCGCCAAGCCAGCGCCTTCGAGATCATCTCGCACCGCGCCATCTGGTCACTTGTCGTCTGTTGGGCAGCACTTGCATTCCGACATGAACTCAAAGAAGCACTACGAATTCTCCGCAACCCACGAATGTTCTTGTTGCTTGCACTTACCGCAGGATTGGTCTCTGGTAACTGGGCGATTTATATCTGGTCTGTGACGGTCGATCGAATTGTCGAATCTTCTCTGGGGTACTACATAACCCCTTTGATGAATGTTGCGTTCGGCGTCATCATCCTTCGGGAGAAGATGCGAAAACTTCAATGGCTTGCTGTTGCAATCGCAACTATTGGAGTCATCGCGCTCACCTACGACTATGGCCAGTTGCCACTTATTGCACTTGGCCTTGCATGTACCTGGGGTCTCTACAGCGTTATCAAAAAGAAATTGAAAGTTGATCCGTTAATCGGTCTTGCTATCGAAACAATTTTTGCCTCACTTCCCACCATCTTTTATTTAACACGTCTTGAAATACAAGGCGATGCGCAATTTGGTAACGGCTTATGGATCTCACTTGGGCTGGCAACTGCAGGATTTGCAACTGTATTACCGCTGCTCGCTTTTAATAACGCAGCAGTCCGTCTGCCACTTACGACTTTGGGATTGATGCAGTACATCACGCCAACTGTTATGTTCCTTGTGGGAGTCTTCATCAATCATGAGCAGATGTCTGGCTCACGGTGGATTGGTTTTCTTACGATTTGGCTAGCGTTGAGCGTCCTGGCCACCGATATGGTGCGATCAGGCAGACCTGGAGACCAGGGCATCACACAGGCCTAACAGCCCCTCTGTAGTGCCATTAAGAGGTAGCGTCGAAAGCATCTTCCGCGCACTTTCGGCATATTGCATTGTGATTCGCTTTGCCTCGTGTAACGCTTCATGCTCGCGAAGGGCTTGGAGTGCGAACTCGACATCGCTCTCATCAAGGATTGGACCCGATAACAATTCAAGTAATCGCGTATCGCTTGCTAGCCCCATCTGTTGCACTAATAAAGTAACAAGCGTTGGGACGCCCTCTCGAAGATCAGTTCCTGGTGTCTTACCTGATTGATTCGATGAGCTTTCAATATCGATCACATCATCAGCAAGTTGGAAGGCGATGCCGAGTTCTTCGCTAAATCGAACTAACGTCTCCACAATCTCAGGCTTCGCTCCGGAGAGATACCCGCCATACCGAGCACAGAGGCCAAAGAGCGAACCAGTCTTCTCAGTAACCACTTTGATGTAATGCGCCAAGCGATCCATGCCACCTTGCGGCCCTTGCGTCTCCATAATCTGACCAACTACTAGACGCTCAAAAGTCATTGCCTGATGACGAACAGCATCAGGACCTAGATCAGCAAGTAGTAGTGAAGACTTTGCAAAGAGGTAATCACCGGTGAGAATAGCAACCGAATTTCCCCATCGCTTATTCGCACTCTCTACACCGCGACGCAGGGGCGCTTCATCCATCACATCGTCGTGATAGAGCGTTGCTAGATGGGTAAGTTCAACTACGACAGCTGCTTTGATGATTTCTTCTCGGGTCGGATCACCATAATTTGAGGCAAGCAGCGTGAGCATCGGACGAAAGCGCTTTCCACCTGCAGAGATCAGGTGGCGCGATGTTTCCGTGGCAAAAGGAAATTCACCCGCTGCATGATCGAATAAGAAGCGCTCCACCGCATCCATACGCGCACTTAATTCGCGCTCAACCTCTGGTGAGAGCGATGGCAGGCTAACCACTAGTAGTCGCTATCCAGCAACGAAAGTTGCCAGAGAGTTGATCATATTGATCACTGGCTGCGGGAAGATGCCAAGTACCAAGGTAGCGACCGCACAAATACCAATGGTCAACGCGGTCACTGGCGATGGAATGACAACCGATGTGCCATCTTCTTGCGGATCGTTGAAGTACATCAAGACCACAATTCGAATGTAGAAGAACGCGGCGACTGCTGATGCAAGCACGCCAGCAATTACCACTGAGATATTGCCGCTCTCGTAGGCTGCTGAGAAAATCGCAAACTTTCCAATAAAGCCTGAGGTAAGTGGGATACCAGCGAGTGCAAGCAAGAAAAGGGTAAAGATTCCCGCAATTAACGGAGAGCGTTTTCCAAGGCCGCTCCAGCGATTGAGGTCGGTCACCTCTCCGCCAGCATCACGAACAAGCGTCACTACCGCGAAAGTTCCAAGCGTTGTGAAGCCATAGGTCGCAAGATAAAGCAACGTTGCATCTAGACCAGATTTGTTGAAGGCCACAATTCCAGTAAGTAAGAATCCAGAGTGTGCAATCGCAGAGTAGGCAAGGACGCGCTTCACATCCTTCTGGGCAATCGCGATGATTGTTCCAACAGCCATCGTGAGAATCGAGACGACCACGAACACTGGGCGCCATGTCCAGACCATGCCACCAATGGTTGAGTAAAAGATCCGCAGGATAGCTCCGAAGGCAGCCACCTTCGTTACCGCAGCCATAAATGCTGTAATTGGCGTTGGCGCTCCTTGATAGACATCTGGAGTCCATGAGTGGAATGGAGCAGCGGAAACTTTGAAGAGTAAACCAACGGTAAGCATTGATAGCCCCACCATCAGGTACATGTCATTTCCTGGCGAGGCTCGAATCACGCTCTTAATTCCTTCGAATGTGGTGGTGCCGGCATAGCCATAGAGGAATGCGGAGCCAAAGAGAAAGAAGGCAGATGAGAAAGCGCCAAGGAGGAAGTACTTCAACCCTGCTTCTTGCGAGAGCAAGCGGCGACGTTGCGACAAACCTGCCATTAAATAAAGTGGAAGCGAGAGAACTTCTAACGCGACAAAGAGCGTGATGAGATCGTTTGCCGCAGGAAAGAGTAACGCTCCACCTACAGCAAAGAGCGTTAATGGAAAGACTTCAGTCTGTTGCAAACCAGACGCTAACGCGCGTTGCTCGTCTGCAGAGCCAGGAAGCGCAGAGGCTTGTGCGGTGAAAGATTGGAAGCCACGCTCGGCAATCAATAACAATCCAAGGAGCGCAAAAATCAAGATTGTGCCCTGCAGGATGACCGTTACGCCATCGACTGCAACTGCTCCTTCAGCAAATCGACCAGAAACATCTTTATTGAGTAGAACTGCAAGGAAACCTAGCGCGATTGCAGCAAAGCTCAGAGAAGTTTGCACGACATATCGCTGGCGACGAGATACAAACGCTTCAACTAAGACAGCAAGGACGGCACAAGCGAGAACGATGAGTACTGGGGCGAGCGCCCCATATTCAATCTTCGGAGCGGTTATCACTTATCTCCTCCTATGTTGAGAGCAGAAACTGAGGCTTGCGCTCCAGGATTAATGACATTCAAGAGAATCTGCGGAAAGAAACCAAAGAAGATAATTAGCGCGATTACCGGAGCTATCGCAATCTTCTCCCGCACATTCAAATCTTTCAGATTCTCGTTACCTGGCGTTGTCGGGCCATGAAGAGCACGTTGCACCGGAATCAAGATATATAGCGCAGCGAGAATGATGCCGAGCGTTCCAATAACTGCAGCCACCGGATAGTGAACGAATGTCCCAACAAGAACTAAGAATTCACTGACAAACGAGGAGAGCCCAGGTAGGGCCAAACTCGATAGGCCTGCGATGAAGAACGACCACGCCATAAGTGGTGTGACTCGTTGCAAGCCACCAAAATCTTGAACTTTGGAGGAGTTCCGACGCGCAATCATCCAACCAGCGATGAGGAAGAGCGCCGCAGTCGAGAACCCATGATTGACCATATAAAGGATCGATCCGGATTGACCTTGAGCGGTGAAAGCAAAGATTCCTAGGGTGATAAAACCGAAGTGCGAAATGGATGTGTAGGAAATCAATCGTTTGATATCGCCATTACTCTGCCAAATCGCAAGGAAAGCGCCATAGAAGATCGAAATCAATGAGAGCACGATGATCGTTGGCCCAAGTTGCTTCGATGCGTCTGGGAAGAGAGTAAGACAGAAGCGGATCATTCCGTAGGTGCCTACCTTGTCGAGCACACCAAGGAGAAGGACAGAGGTTCCTGGGGTAGCAGCTTTCGCTGCATCAGGGAGCCAGGTATGAAATGGCCAGAGCGGCGCTTTGATAGCGAACGCGATGAAGAAGCCAAGGAATAGCAAAATTTCAGTCTGATTATTGAGGCTGAGTTTCGAGAGCTCAGTGACATCAAAGGTTGAGGCCCCAAGTTGATCACCGCTGACAACGTACAGACCGATTATTGATGCAAGCATCAGCAAGCCACCAAAGAGCGAGTACAGCAGGAACTTCACTGCCGCTGCAGCGCGCTCGCCAGAACCGTATCCACCAATTAAGAAATAAACCGGAATGAGCATCGCTTCGAAGAAGAGATAGAAGAGGAAGATGTCGGTTGCAGCGAAAACGCCCACCATCATCGTCTCAAGAATGAGCAAGAGGGCGAAGAATGTCTTCACGCTCCAACGGCCACCTTCTGCCTCATTCCAGCAAGCGAGAATGACAATTGGCGTAAGGATGAGCGCGAGTAAAATAAGTAAGAGCGCCATGCCATCAACACCAAGGCCGTAATTAATACCGAACGCGGGAATCCATGAATACTTCTCGACGAATTGGAAACCAACTTGGCCACGATCGAATGACGTTGCCAGCAAAAGCCCTGCGATAGCAACGACCGTTGATATGCCGAGGGCAACTTGCTTCGCGAGCAACTCACGCTCTTTTGGTAGTAAGAAAAGCGCGAGGCTTCCAATTAATGGGAGTAAGCCAAGAATCGTCAACGAACTCATAGCGTCACCAACGTAATCGCTGCGAGAATCGCCAGCGCGCCGACAACAATCCAGAGCGCATACGAGCGAACAAATCCAGTTTGTGTCTTACGCACGCCACTGGCCACATCAAGGGTAAGTGAACCCACGCCTCGGACCGCACCATCAATGACTTTCTCATCGACGATGGCCAGCGCTTTTGTCAGTTCTTGGCCAGGGCGCATGAAGAGCGCTTCGTTGAGATCATCTTGAAGAAGGTCGCGACGGGCAACCTTCGTCCACACTGAAACGTCACTTGGTGCCACTGTTGGAATCTCTTTTCCTCGACCATACTTTGCGATGGCAATCGAAACACCAATAGCCACAGCAGTTAGCGCTAACGCAGAGACAACAATCGGTGGGAGCAAATGCGCTTTCTCGCCGTGTCCACCGTGTTCGCTATGAAAGACCGGTTCCAAGAACTTCACAAATCGATCGCCCATATTAAAGATAAAGCCTGCAGTTACTGATCCGATTGCAAGGATGATCATCGGAATAGTCATCAACGACGGAGATTCATGTGGGTGCGTTCCGGCATCCCAGCGCTTGCTTCCAAAGAAGGTCATCAACATCACTCGTGACATATAAAACGCTGTTATTGCTGCACCAAGGAGTGTGATGGAACCAAGAATGATTCCCTTGGCGCCTCCCGCATCCAGAGCGATTTCAATAATTTTATCTTTCGAGTAGAAGCCTGCGAACGGTGGTACGCCGATAATCGCTAGATAGCCAAGTCCGAAAGTTACAAATGTGATCGGCATGTATTTTCGGAGTGCGCCGTATTTGCGCATATCCACTTCATCATTCATGCCATGCATAACTGAACCTGCACCGAGGAACATTCCCGCTTTGAAGAAACCGTGTGTGAGCAAGTGCATCATCGCGAATGCATATCCAACTGGCCCAAGGCCTGTTGCAAGAATCATGTAGCCAATCTGGGACATTGTTGATGCTGCGAGCGCTTTTTTGATGTCATCTTTTGCCATACCGATAATGGCGCCAAAGAGGAGCGTGATTGCACCGACGATTAGAACTAACGTCTGCGCAATGGTGGCAACATCGAAAACAAAATGTGAACGAGAGATCAGGTAAACGCCTGCGGTAACCATCGTTGCTGCGTGAATGAGCGCCGAAACGGGCGTAGGTCCCGCCATCGCATCGCCAAGCCATGCTTGGAGCGGGAATTGCGCTGACTTACCAACTGCTGCGAGCAAAAGCGCCGCACCAAGACAGTTAAGTGCTAATGAGCTTGCCTTTCCTGCTTCGACTCCCTCAGCGACTCCGCTAAATGAGACCGAGCCGAATTGAACGAAAGCGATCATGACGGCGAGTGAAAGTCCGACATCGCCGACGCGATTGGCTACGAATGCTTTCTTCGCGGCAGTGGCATATGCCGGCTTCTGATTCCAGAAACCGATAAGTAGGTAGGAGGCAAGGCCAACGCCTTCCCAACCTACATAGAGACTTAAGTAGGAATCACCGAGCACCAAGAGCAACATTGCGGCGATAAAGAGATTGAGAAACGCGAAGAAGCGGCGACGATCGTGATCGTGCGACATGTAGGCGATTGAATAGATGTGAATCAACGTGCCAACGCCCGTAATGAGCAGAACAAAGCACATGGAGAGTTGATCGAGAAAGAGCGATGCGCCAACGTTGAAATTTCCCACTTCAATCCAGGTGAAGAGGCGCTGGGTTACGCCCCGATTCTCAGGAGCTCGGCCGAGCATCGCAAAGAATTCAAGGAGGCCGATGACAAAGGCTGCCGATGATGCAAGGGTGCCAATGATGTGACCAACCTTGTCGAGCGCACGGCCACCTAGCAATAAGAAAGCCGCGCTGAAGAGCGGAATTGCGATGAGATAAACGAGCATCTGTGAGGTTCCGTTCATTAGAGCTTCAACAATCTCGCATCGTCAACGGAAGCAGAGCGACGAGAGCGGTAGATGGTGACGATAATTGCCAGGCCAACAACTACTTCACAAGCAGCAACGACCATCGTGAAGAAAGCGAAGAGCTGGCCATCGATATTGCCATGCATTCGCGAGAAAGTGACAAACGCTAGATTCGACGCATTAAGCATTAATTCAATACACATGAAAACAACGATTGCGTTACGTCGAATAAGTACTCCGGCGGCGCCAATAGTAAAAAGCAGCGCAGAGAGGTAGAGGTAGTTATCTAGTGACATGTTCGACTACTCCTCCCCTGCTTCGCCATTTGCGCTATTCCCATTGCTCTCTTTCATTCGGAAGTTTGCTGGATTAGCTAATTCACCACGAGCAGCAATGACTTTCGAGACAGATGCATCGGATGGAGAGCCATCAGGTAGGAGCGCAGGAATATCAACCGCGTTATGTTGCGCGTACGTACCTGGCCCAGGAAGCCCTGCGACCGGAATAGAGGTTTGCCGTACCCGCTCTGCCGCTAATTCGCGCTGACTCTTACGTGGCAAGATTCGCTCGCGATGAGCTAACACCATTGCGCCAAGCGCTGCGGTAATCAAAAGTGCAGAAATAACTTCGAATGCCCAAACGTAGCGAGTAAAGAGCACCTTAGCGATAGACTGAACGTTGCCTTCGCTATTAATCAAATCAAGGCCAACATAATCTTGGCCCAACTCAGCTCGACTAAGTAACGAGATCAACAGAAAACCAACACCAACTGAACCGAGAACGCCACCAATACGCTGGCCCTTGATGGTCTCTTCAATTGAATCTGAAGAATCGACGCCCACTAACATCAAAATAAAGAGGAAGAGCATCATCACGGCGCCGGTGTACACAACGACTTGGACAATGCCTAAGAACGGCGCTTCATTTGCGATGTAGAAGATTGCAAGCCCAACCATCACTACCGCTAGCAACAGCGCAGAGTGCACGGCTTTCTTCACAACCAGCATTCCTAGCGCTGCAAGAACCATAATCGGCGCGAGAATGAAGAAGAGCACCGCTTCGGGAGATTGCGTTTGGTTATTTACGATTGCGGCGATATTCACTTTTGCTCCTGTGACGGATGTGCCTCGGTTACTCGTCCGTGGTAATAATCCTGGTCATCGGTGCCTGGGTAATAAGGATGCGGCGGCTGCAACATTCCGCTACGAAGCGGAGCGAGCAGATCTTCTTTCTCGAAAATCAATTTCTTACGTGAGTCATCCGCTAATTCATACTCGTTAGTCATCGTAAGCGCGCGAGTTGGGCACGCCTCGATACATAACCCACAGAAGATGCACCGTAGATAATTGATTTGATAAACCTTGCCGTAACGCTCACCCGGCGAATATCGCTGGTCATCAGTGTTCTCGGCGCCTTCGACATAAATTGCATCTGCAGGACATGCCCACGCGCACAACTCGCAACCGATGCACTTCTCAAGTCCATCAGGATGGCGATTTAGTTGATGTCGACCATGAAACCTGGGCGCGGTCGGTTCTTTGACTTCTGGGTACTCAACTGTGGTGACCTTCTTGAATTGAGCAGCAAAGGTCGTCCAGAAACCCTTGAGTTGGGTAAAAAGTGGTGCGGGACCATCAATCGGAATGTGGATTGATTCTTCTGCGGCGCCATCAATGGCGCGCTTTGGCTCTAACTCACTCACGTTCGCGCTCCGCTCTTGGAACTGTAAAGGTTGAAATCTTCATAGGTAGCTCGGGCACTGGATATGGAGCCGGCGCATCTACGGCGGATTGATCGACGGTGATTCGCTTGCTCTTGGCGCGCTCATAAAGCGAACTTCCAAGAAGGAATAACGCCAACACTGCGCCGCCGAAGATGAGAATTGATGTTCGCGATGCGCCATTAATGGTGAAGTAGCGCAAAACCGCAACGATCATGATCCACGCAATATTTGCTGGAATCAGCAGCTTCCAACCGAATTGCATGAATTGGTCGTAACGAAGTCGTGGCAGCGTTCCGCGTAGCCATACGAAGACAAAGAAGAAGAGCACGACTTTGATGAAGAACCAGATAAAGGTGAACCAGCCACCTAGCCAGCTTTCAGTGAAACCAAGTCCTGGTGGTGCGTGATAACCGCCAAGGAAGAGCGTGGTGGCCAGCGCTGAAACACCAACGATATTTACATATTCGGCAAGGAAGAAGAGTGCGAATTTCAGTGAGGAGTACTCGGTGTGGAAACCGCCAACTAACTCACCTTCGGCTTCTGCCAAATCAAAAGGTGCGCGGTTAGTTTCACCCACCATAGAGATTGCATAAATAATGAATGAAGGGAAGAGCACGACTGCATACCAGAACTGATCTTGCGCATCGACAATATCGATTGTGGACATTGATCCGGCATATAAGAAGACCGCAACGAGCGAGAGGCCCATTGCGATTTCATAAGAGATTACTTGCGCACTGGAGCGCAGTCCGCCTAGTAATGGATAGGTTGAACCTGATGACCAACCCGCAAGCACGATGCCGTATACGCCAACTGATGCAACCGAGAGGATATAAAGCACGCCCACTGGTATATCAGTGAGTTGGAATGCGGTCTCCTGGCCAAACATTTTTACTGGGCCGCTCATTGGTATCACTGCAAAAGCCATGAAACATGTGGTCGCGCTGATAATTGGTGCGATGATAAAGACCAACTTATCGGCGGCAGCAGGAATGAGATCTTCCTTCAAAGCTAATTTCACACCATCGGCAAGACTCTGCAGCAACCCAAACTTACCGACTCGATTAGGTCCGAGGCGAAGCTGCATTCGAGCAACAATCCGACGTTCAAACCAGATAGCAAGCAGCGTACATACGACGCAAAATACGAATACTAAAAGGCCTTTGATGGCGATGAGCCAACCTGGATCATCCAGAATCGCATCTTTCATATTCGTCATCTCTCTCATAGCCCCTTACGTACTTTTACTTCTGCACCGTTTAGGGCGCCGAGCATCCGAAGTGATTGCGAACCGACTCCATTTCTGGGCAACCAGACGACATTGTCTACGACATCGCTAATCTCCACGTTAAGAGAGAGCGCGCCTCGATCTGTTGAAATGGTGATGAGATCACCATTGACAACTGCAAGTGATTTCGCAAATGCTGCATTGATGCGAGCAACAGCGGCTCGCGCAGTTCCAGCGAGATTCGGTTCGTTAATTTGAAGTGTTCCGTTATCGAGAAGTTGACGCCAGGTTGCAAGCGCAGTGGAGCTGGCTGCTGTAGATGCTGTAGTTGCAGTAAAGCTTTCGCGCGCGCCATCCCATTTCGCTAAAGTGCCAAACTCCTTCGCGGCGCCTTTCACTGTACTGAAACCAAGTGGAGCGCCTAGCGCTTCTGCTACAAGCGAGAGAACATAGAGATCGCTGTGATGTGGGGTCTCTGGAACAGATTGCTCAAAGGCGCGAACTCTGCCCTCCCACGACATAAACGAACCAGATTTCTCAACTACCGCAGCAATTGGAAGAACGACATCGGCTCGTTCAGTGATCGCACTTGGTCGCATTTCTAACGAAAGTACGAACGCCTTATCAAGGCCAGCAATTTCTGGAGCATGCATATCGAAAGGATCAACACCACCTACAACAAGCGCTTCAATTGCACCGCTTGCTGCGCCAGCAAGTATTGCTGTGCTATCCAAACCAATTGCGCTCGGTAGCGACTCAACAGACCATGCCGCAGCGACATCTACTCGAGCAGCAGCATCTGAAATCGGACGCCCACCAGGAAGTAGATTTCCAATCGCACCAGCTTCAAGTGCGCCGCGTTCGCCAGCGCGACGAGGCACCCATGCAATCTTTGCACCACTCTTGCTAGCAAGCTCTGCCACAGCAGATAGCGCACCAGCAGATTCGCAGAGTCGCTCGCCTACGACGATTACAGATGCGCTCGTCAGAGCTAATTGCGCAATCGCACTCGCTTCGGTTCCTGGAACCACACCAACATATTTCGCATCTAGCTTCTTAAAACCTCGAGTCTGCCAAGGTGCGATTGCGGTAACGACCAAACCACGTTGACGAACTTGCTTGCGTATTCTCAAGAAAACAATTGGCGATTCCTCTTCAGGCTCAATACCAACGAGCACAACATGATCGGCTTGATCGATATCGCTGTAGCGCACCGCTGAACCAACAACGTGGCTGGCTAGGAAGTTGCGCTCCTCTGCACTATGAGGACGGGAGCGGAAATCAATGTCATTAGTTCCTAGAGCAACTCGAGAAAATTTCGCATAAGCATATGCATCTTCAACGGTTGTACGGCCACCAACGAGCACGCCAGCTTTCTTACCTTTTAGACCTGCAGCTGCTGCAGCTAACGCTTCTGGCCAGGATGCCTCACGTAATACTCCGTTTTCACGAATCAATGGCACAGCGATTCGATCTTTTGCCATCGTGTATTGGAACGCCCATCGACCTTTATCGCAATTCCACTCTTCGTTTACCTCTGGATCGTTTCCAGCGAGTCGACGGAGCGTCTTATTCCGACGGACATCGGTTCGCATTGAACATCCTGACGCGCAGTGTTCGCAGACAGATGGTGTGGATATCAAATCGAATGGTCGAGATCGGAATCGATATGCAGATCCAGTGAGCGCACCTACTGGACAAATTTGTACAGTATTTCCAGAGAAGTACGAATCAAACGGATCTTTCTCATAGATTGAGACTTGTTGGAGCGCGCCACGTTCACCCATGTCAATGAATGGATCGCCAGCAATCTCTTTTGAGAATCGAGTGCAACGTGCACAAAGGATGCATCGCTCGCGGTCGAGTAAAACTTGGGAAGAGATATGAATTGGCTTTTCGAATGTTCGCTTTTTTCCTTCAAAACGACTTTCACCACGACCATTGCTCATGGCTTGGTTCTGCAATGGGCACTCGCCACCCTTATCGCAGACCGGGCAATCAAGTGGATGATTGACCAAGAGAAATTCCATTACACCTTCTTGCGCTTTTTGGGCGACGTCAGAGGTGAGTTGCGTCTTTACAACCATGCCATTTTCAACGGGAATAGTGCACGAAGCTTGCGGCTTTGGAAATGCACGACCATTGATCTCGATATAAACCAAACATTGACGACAGGCGCCAACTGGTGAAAGCAATGGATGGTCGCAAAAACGCGGAACTTGGATTCCCAACTGCTCGGCTGCACGAATAACGAGCGTGCCTTTCGGAACGGTTACTTCAAATCCATCAATCGTCAACGTTATTTGATCTGTTTGGGGTTGTACGGCAGTCATTGAGTTATGCACCTACCTTGCTTGAAGCGAAGAGCGTTGATGCCACTGGATCGAATGGACAACCACCGTGAGTGAGATGCGCTAGGTACTCGTCCCTGAAGTATTTGATGGAGGACATAATCGGACTTGCTGCGCCATCACCAAGAGCGCAGAACGAACGACCCAAAAGGTTGTCGCAAAGGTCAAGCAGCTTGGCAAGATCTGCCTCACTACCTTTGCCATTCTCGAGGTCGCGAAGAATCTGAACCAACCACCAGGTGCCTTCTCGGCAAGGGGTGCACTTGCCACACGATTCATGCTTGTAGAACTCGGTCCATCGAAGTACCGCACGAAGCACGCAAGTAGTTTCATCGAAGATTTGTAGCGCTTTGGTACCGAGCATCGAACCTGCCGCGCTCACTGATTCGTAATCAAGGGGTGTATCTAGATGTGCGTCGGTGAAAATAGGCGTGGACGATCCACCTGGTGTCCAGAATTTCAAAGTGTGACCTGTTCGAATTCCACCTGCAAGATCAAGAAGCTCACGAAGTGTGATGCCAAGTGGCGCTTCAAATTGCCCCGGGTTATTTACGTGGCCTGATAGCGAATAGAGAGTGAAGCCTTTGCTCTTTTCTGTGCCAAGGGATGCGAACCACTCTGCACCTTTTTCAATGATTGCAGGAACGGAGGCGATTGACTCGACGTTATTAACCACTGTTGGTCTGGCATAAAGACCTGCAATTGCAGGGAAAGGTGGGCGAAGTCGTGGTTGACCGCGGAAACCTTCGAGTGAATCAAGAAGCGCCGTCTCTTCACCGCAGATATATGCGCCCGCACCAATGTGGAGCGTCAGTTCGAGATCAAATCCAGTTCCCAAAATGTTCTTACCAAGGAATCCTGCTTTATACGCATCATCAATAGCTTGTAATAATCGTCGCGTCACGTGTGTAACTTCACCACGAATATAGATGAAGGCATGCTTTGCGCGAATGGCATATGAAGCGATGATTACGCCTTCGACAAGTACATGTGGATTTGCTAAAAGTAGTGGCGTGTCTTTGCACGTTCCCGGTTCGGATTCATCTGCATTAACAACTAAGTAGTGATCTTTGTTATCACCTTGCGGGATAAAACCCCACTTGTTGCCAGTTGGGAATCCTGCACCACCACGACCGCGCAAACCAGAATCTTTTACAGTCTGAATTACTGCATCTGGATCCATAGCAAGCGCTTTTTTGACAGAGTTGTATCCACCGTGGCGTTGATATCCAGCCAAGGTATGTGAATCTTTCTCATCCCAATGTGCAGAGAGGACAGGCGTTAACTTAGTCATTTATTTCCGCTCCCCCTTGGCAATCTTCAAACCCAACAGCGTTGGTTCTCCCGCTTGCACGCCTTCGTTTGCACGGCCGTCATTAAATCCAGCGAGTACTTCAGATGCCTCTTTAAAGGTAGGCACTGAATTTGGGCCACGGGTCGGCGCGGGCTTCTTGCCTGCGCGAAGATCATCAACAAGCGTCTTTGCGCTTGCGACCGTTTGATTATCGAAGAATTCCCAATTGACCATCACAACTGGCGCGTAATCACACGCGGCGTTGCACTCGATATGTTCCAAGGAAACTTTTCCATCTGCAGTGCGCTCGTTATTTTCAATGCCGAGATGATTTTCCAGCCCTGCGAATATCTCGTCGCCGCCCATAATCGCGCATAGGGTGTTGGTGCAGACACCTACGTGATACTCACCTGCTGGAGTTTTTCGGTATTGGGTGTAGAACGAGGCAACTGCATGTACCTCTGCAGTGGTGAGGTCGAGTTTTTCTGCAATAACTTCAATGCCCTCTGGGGTGACATATCCATCGCGAGCCTGGACTAAGTGCAACATCGGCATGATCGCAGAACGCGAACGTGGGTAGCGCGCGATGATCGCATCGAGCCTGGAGAGGAAGTTCTCATCGAATTGGTTAGGAGTAGGAGTGAGCGACATTAGCGATCCACACCTCCCATAACTGGATCAATAGATGCAACAGCTGCGATGACATCTGCAACAAGGCTGCCTTCACACATGGCTGCTGTTGATTGCAAATTATTAAATGATGGTTCCCGGAAGTGGACTCGGTATGGCCGCGTGCCACCATCAGAGATGATGTGCGCGCCAAGTTCACCACGTGGTGATTCGACCGCCGCGTACACCTGACCTGCTGGAACACGGAAACCTTCAGTGACCAACTTAAAGTGATGAATAAGCGCTTCCATCGAGGTTCCCATAATTTCGCGAATGTGATCGAGCGAATTGCCAAGTCCATCTCCGCCAAGTGAGAGTTGAGATGGCCATGCAATCTTCTTGTCGCCAACCATGACTGGTCCTGGTTCGAGCCGATCGAGTACCTGCTCGATGATGCGAAGGCTCTGCTCCATTTCGTAGACACGAATCATGAAACGACCATAAGCATCAGCGGTATCCGCGGTGACCACATCGAATTCGAAATTCTCATAACCACAATAGGGCTGCGTCTTTCGTAGATCCCATGGCATTCCGGTTGAGCGCAATACTGGGCCAGTTATGCCAAGTGCGATGCAGCCAGCAAGATCAAGGTGTGCCACACCTGCGGTGCGCTTCATCCAGATGGAGTTACCAACGAGCATCTTCTCGTTATCCTTTAAATTCTTGCGAATTGTTTTGACAGCTTCGCGAATCTTTGGAATCGCATCCTCAGGAAGATCATTCGCTAATCCACCGGGGCGAATGTAGGCAGTATTCATACGCAGGCCAGATGCCATTTCGAAGATATCAAGAATCATCTCGCGCTCACGGAAAGCGAAGAACATCGGGGTGATTGCACCGAGTTCAAGTCCGCCAGTACCAAGGCAGACAAGGTGCGAGGAAATTCGATTGAATTCCATCATCATCACGCGTATCAATGTTGCACGCTCTGGAATCTGGTCTGTGATGCCAAGCAACTTCTCGACAGCCAGACAGTATGCAGCTTCATTAAACATGGGTGAGAGGTAATCCATGCGCGTGACGAAGGTGACCCCTTGCGTCCAGGAGCGATATTCGGTGTTCTTCTCAATTCCGGTGTGGAGATAACCGATTCCGCAGCGAGCTTCAGTAACTGTCTCGCCCTCGAGTTCCAAGATCAGACGGAGCACGCCATGTGTTGATGGATGTTGTGGACCCATGTTGACCACGACTCGCTCTTCTTGAGTCGAGCCAATTTCCGTAACGAGATCGTCCCAGTCGCCACCAGTGACGGAGTAGATCCGACCTTCGGTAGTTTCGCGTGGGCTGTTATACGTCTGCGACATTAGCGATACACCCGCCGATCGCTTGGTGGTGGAACGGTTGCACCCTTGTACTCCACTGGGATTCCACCGAGCGGGTAATCCTTACGTTGCGGGTGACCATTCCAATCATCTGGCATAAAGATTCGAGTAAGCGCTGGATGGCCATCGAAGACAATTCCAAACATGTCATACGTCTCGCGCTCGTGCCAGTTATTTCCAGCCCACACCTCTACTACTGAAGGGATATGTGGATCGCTTTCTGGAGCTGACACTTCGATGCGAATTCTTTGGTTGCGAGTTAGAGAGAGAAGTGGGTAGAGCGCGCGTAATTCACGACCGCTCTCATCAGGATAGTGCGCGCCACTTACACCAAGACACATTTCAAATTTCAAATCATCACGAAGTACCTGTGCAACTTCATTTAGTTTCTCGCGATGAACGTGAAGCGTTAACTCACCACGGTCGACAACAACTTTTTCGATTGCATCGCTAAATCCAGGATAAGCGCGCTCTAATCCATCAACGACTTCATCGAAATAACCACCAAATGGTCGCTCAGTAGAACCGATTTGGACTTTGCGTCGCTGCAATCCACCGTAACCGGAGGTATCTCCAGAGCCAGCAACACCAAACATGCCGGTGCTCTCAGCGCTCATATTCTGCTTTGCAATATCGCTCATGCAAGCAATCCCTTTAATTCGATTGTTGGCTTAGCTGCCAGCGCTGCCGCCTCAACTTCTTTGATGATCTTCGCACGATTGATACCAAGTTTCGCACCCTTAATTTCTTCGTGAAGTTTGATGATTGCATCCATCAACATTTCAGGGCGTGGTGGGCAACCCGGTAGGTAAATATCAACTGGTACCACGTGGTCAACGCCTTGCACAATTGCGTAGTTATTAAACATGCCACCAGAAGAGGCACATGCACCCATCGCGATAACCCATTTTGGATCAGACATCTGGTCGTAAACTTGACGGAGCACTGGAGCCATCTTGTTGCTGACTCGACCAGCAACAATCATCAAATCCGCCTGGCGAGGTGAACCTCGAAAAACCTCCATACCAAAACGCGCTAAGTCATAACGTCCGGTTGTCACAGCCATCATCTCGATTGCGCAGCATGCAAGGCCAAATGTTGCAGGCCACAAAGAGTTCTTGCGCATGTAGCCAACAAGTTTCTCGACAGTGGTCAGTGCAAACCCACTAGGAAGTTTCTCTTCAAGACCCATTAGTCCCACTCCAATCCACCACGACGCCATACGTAGGTGTATGCGACAAAAACGGTAAGGATGAACAAGAACATTTCAACGATTCCAAAAAGTCCGAGCTGGTCGAATGCGACCGCCCATGGATAAAGAAAGACAATTTCAATATCGAAGATAATAAAGAGCATCGCAGTGAGGAAGTACTTAATGGGAAAGCGACCGCCCCCTGCAGCAGGTGGCGTCGGTTCGATTCCACACTCGTAGGCTTCCGCCTTTGCGCGGTTATAGCGGCGCGGTCCGGTGAGGTAGCCGGCAACTACGGAGATTACTGCGAAGCCAAAGCCAATAGCCCCGATTGCGAGAATCGGAACATATGGATTCATCGCTCCCCCTTGAGCTGTAGCTGTTTTGACGCGTTTAGGTCAGAGCCAGATAGCGCCTACTCCTTCAAATCTTACGGGGCATTCTCCCCCAGGATTACCGCCTCCGAGTGTTATCTGACCCACCCCGGTGAGCCGCTTTCAGCCCTTAAAAGCCTTGAAAGCAGAGTGAATGGCCACAATCCCACCGGTGCAGTTCTGCCAAGCCACGCTACTCCAGCCTGCCTGGCTGATGATCTCGGCGAGCGCGGATTGGTTTGGCCATGCCTCAATCGACTCAGCGAGATAGGTATATGCATCAGGATTAGAGGAGAAGGCTCGGGCCAACGGTGGCAGCACTCGCATCAGGTAACGGAAATAAATGGTTCGAAAGAGGCGATTGGTCGGGTGCGAGAACTCGCAGACCACTAACCGCCCTCCTGGTGCGCATACGCGATGCGCCTCTTCCAGCGCGCTTTTGGTGTTGGCGACATTGCGAAGACCAAAGGAAATTGTCACGACATCAAAGGCGTTATCAGCAAAGGGCAGTGCGAGATTATCGGCGGCAATAAAGGGCAGCTCACGTTCGCGACGTGCGCCCGCTTCCAACATGCCCAATGAGAAGTCAGAGGCAAATGCGCTTGCACCGGCTGCGGCAAGTGGCGCGGTCGAGGATCCAGTTCCAGCAGCACAGTCGAGAATCCGCATGCCAGGACGAGGTGCGATGGTGCTCACGACAACTTTTCGCCACGCTTTAGTTCGACCAAGACTGAGTAGATCATTGAGAACGTCATACCGTTTGGCCACCTGATCAAACATGGCAGCGACATCTTTGGGCGACTTATCGAGTCGGGCACGTACCATGGGGTACATCTTTATGGTGTGTACGCTCGGATGCCAATCGAGCTGATTTTCCAACCGAAGGAGGCAGAAACTGTGACCACGATCCCTGCAACCCCCCACTCGCTCCGCGCTGCGATTTTCCCGAAGAGCACCCTGCTCACCAATAGCGCTCTCGCACTCGGTGGCGTCGCCTTCTTGGCAGTGATGGCACAGATCGCGCTGCCAATCCCTGGATCACCCGTGCCAGTCACTGGTCAAACTCTGGGTGCGCTACTTATTGGAGCCAGCTATGGACGGGCGCTCGGTGCTACAACTTTTGCGCTCTATCTTGGAATTGGTATCGCTGGTGCACCAGTTTTCTCCCAACAAGGACATGGCTTAGCTAAATTCGTCGGACCTACGGGTGGATATCTCGTGGGAATGTTCCTTGCAACCGTGGTCTTAAGTTTTCTCGCTTCAAAAAAGTGGGATAAGAAGTTACCAACCGCGCTACTTGCGATGCTAGTTGGGCAAGTAGTTATTTTTGCGCCAGGTTTATTCTGGTTGCAACAGTCAACTGGTAAAGATTGGTCCTGGACGATAAACGCTGGACTTACACCTTTCATTTTTGGTGAAGCGCTCAAGCTCGCAATCGCAGCAACTGCTCTTCCAACAATTTGGCGAGTGGTGGATAAGCGTCGTTCGTGAAATCAACATCAGTACACACCATCGAAGTAAGCGAAGCACAGAATTTACTCTCGCTACTTCCCGATAGCTCTGCCCTGGCATGGGTACGTGGTGGCGATGGGTTAGTTGGTTGGGGAGAGTTTGATCGTCTTGAGGTGGCGGGTGCAGATCGCTTTGAAAGGATTCGACTCTGGTGGCGTGAGCGCTGCGCGCACTTCACGATTCACGATGAAGTTAAGAAGTTCGGCACCGGCCCGCTACTTTTCCTCTCTGGGACTTTCGATGCAGATGAAGTAAGCGTTGCGATAATTCCGAAAGTGCTCGTCGGTCAACGCAATGGTCGCACCTGGATTACATGGTTTGGTGACGAGAACGCACCTGAACTACAACCAGGAGTCAAACCAGAGGCACCGTTAAATTTGAGCTGGGTGGGTGGTGCAATCTCACCTACTCAATGGGAGATAAATGTTGGTAAAGCGCTGGCGAAAATTCATAGCGGTGAAATTTCTAAGGTAGTTCTTGCCCGAGATTTAGTCGCGCAATCTGATTTGCCTTTTGATTCCCGACACATCATGGGAAAGCTCGCTGAAAATTACAGTTCGACTTGGATCTTCTCAGTAGCCAATCTCGTTGGCGCCACACCTGAACTTCTCGTACGATTAAATAAGGGATTGGTTACCTCGCGAATTCTTGCCGGAACCATTCAACGTACTGGCGATGATGAGCGCGACTTAGCGCTAGCTGCCTCACTTGCTCGCTCATCGAAAGATCTTGAAGAACATGAATACGCAGTGGATTCGGTCGCGCAAACTCTTGCGCCATTCTGTTCCTCTACAAATGTTCCTGAGACGCCATTTGTCTTGCATCTTTCAAATGTCATGCATCTGGCAACAGATGTCACGGGCGTCCTGACAGATTCACTTGCGCCAGCAGATCTTTTCACCGTTGTCCGTGAGTTACACCCCTCGGCTGCCGTCTGCGGTACGCCCCGTCCGGCCGCGCAACGCGTGATTAAGGAGGTTGAAGACATGTCGCGCGGACGATATGCCGGACCTGTTGGGTGGATTGATAGTAAAGGTGAGGGAGAGATCGGCATTGCCCTCCGTTGCGCGCAAATCAATCCTGCGAATGCACGTGAGATTCGCTTATTCGCTGGCTGTGGCATCGTGCAAGGGTCAGATCCTGCAAAAGAATATGCAGAGAGTCAGGCAAAACTTCTACCAATTAGAGAAGCGCTAGAGAGCGCGTAATCTCTTTCAACAGTTCTGCATTCGCTGTTCGCTCTGGCATGCGCGCCACAATCACACGAATTCCCTCGCCACTTCTTGCTAGTTGTGCAACAAGCGCCTCATGCGTGTGAACTCCTAATGAAGAAATGCCATAGCTTTCGGCAATAGCAACAAGATCGCGTCCATGCGGCGTTCCAAAAATCTTCTCGAAACCAGGTACATCGCTCTGCGGCAAGGTAGAGAATATTCCACCACCATCATTTGCAATCACAATAAAGGTGAGATTGGGTCTGGTCTCTTCCGGCCCGATCAACAATCCATTAATGTCATGCAGAAAAGCTAAGTCGCCCACGATTGCATAGGTGCGCTTACGTGCTAGTGCAATCCCAAAAGCAGTAGAGACATTCCCATCGATTCCTGCTAAACCTCTATTGGCAAAAGTTTCAATGCCGGTACGTGGAATGGCGAATGCTTCAATGTCACGAATCGGACGTGATGATGCAACAAAGAGCGCAGAATCTGAAGGGATCTCTTGCGCTGTTGCCACCACTGCAGTTGGTTCAGACCATTGCGGCAGAAGTGCTGGTAGTCGATGTGAAATCTTCTCAGCGAGGCTAGTGAATTTTGCACTCCATGAAGCATCGCGCTGAATTGTGCTCTGTTTTTCCAAAGTCGGAAGGGTTAGATGGAGTTCATCACCTTCACGTTCGATATCAATCTCATCTGTTCGAGAATCAACAATAACAACGCGCTCTGCAAGTGCTAGATACGCGCTTACGGCACGAGTCAAGGTCAATCGACCAATCACCATTGCAACCTCAGGTTTTAACTCACTTCTTCTCTTCTCATCCGAGAGAATCAATGAAGCGTGCGCAACAACGTGAAGACCTGACAATGGGTCTTCACTTAAAATCGGCCAGCCGAGTGTTTCTGACATCGTCGATATATCTGCGGGCGAAATCCCCGCTCGATCGTGTCCTAAAAGAATGACGCCATGCGGGTGATAGTTCTGGAGCGGTCGTGCTGGGAAACTCTGCGTGGCGATGGGGTCTATCTCTGCGTCAAGCGCTTCGCTCCAGTCGAGCGAACCCACTAATGGTTCATCAAATTCGACGTTGATATGCGCTGGTTTTTTTCTCGCTAAGCATTGCGCAATCTCTATACGCCAGTTTCGCACTTGCCCACGTTCGCTTCCTGATGCGGAGATATTCACTGTATGCGAGATTGCAGCAGGGAACATTCCTAATTGCATAGTCGTTTGGTTTGCCCCGGTCTGCCATAACCGTGCTGGGCGATCTGCCGTGATTGCTATCAGTGGATGCTGGCTATGGTGCGCTTCGAGTAGCGCAGGATAGAAATTTGCCGCAGCGCTGCCGCTAGTACAGATTACTGGCGTCGGCGCTCCTGTTGCTTTTGCAATTCCTAAGGCAAGAAATGCAGCGCTTCGTTCATCGATACGCGAATGTAACCGGATGCGCTTTTCTTCAGCTGCCCGCCAGAGCGCCATAGTCAGCGGCGCATTGCGCGAACCTGGCGCGATAACTGCCTCGCGCACGCCAGAGCGAATGAGTTGGTCGACGATTACTTCTCCTAAGACTGGAGAGGGGGTGTAATTTGACTCAGTCATATCAACTCCTCTCGCTCATTTTCACTTTCAATACTTTTATAAGCAGTAGTAATGCGATTATGCCACCAATCGATACGCTCTTGCGGAAGTCGATATCTAGCAACTGATTCCAAATCAACGTCAATCTCTTCAACAGTTACTGCGCCATTTAAGGGAAGTAATGAATTCTTGGTGATGTCACCATCAAGTAGTGCGGCAGTACCAAGGCCACATATGACATCTTCCGCAAGATGAGCTGCAAGTGCGACCCCTGCTGATAATCCGGCGCTACTTTCTAACGCAGAAGAGATAACTACTGGCTTATCTAATTGTGCGATTACATTCAAAGCGCGCTTGATTCCTCCTAGCGGGGCAACTTTAACAATCACTACATCAGCAACTTTATTGATTTCATGAATTTCATCACCAAGTCGAAGATTCTCATCAATTGCAATCGGGAAAGGGAGCGATAACGCACCGTTCTCTGCAAGAGAGGCGCACGGTTGTTCTACATACTCGATTTGATGCCCATATTTGTTGTACAGCGAGAGCAAAAATTCTTGCGCCTGATGAATCGAAAACAATCCGTTGGCATCTAACCTTAGGCGCGCATCGGGAATAATCTTGAAAACCTCGGCTATGCGTTCCTCATCATTTGCAGTGCCAACTTTCACCTTCACTGTTGATGATCCGGGGAACCAGGAGAGCACTTCACCTATCCGCTCAACAGCAACTTCCGGGAGGGTGGCATTTACCAAAACACGATTGCGTAATGGTTTCGGAAAGTTCTGATTAGCTGCTTCCAGCGCCGCCTGAAGCCAGAGCGCATCTCGCTCCGTTGAATAATCTGCGAAAGGCGAGAATTCGCCCCAGCGTCGCTCACCTTTAATCAGTGCTATCTCTCGAATACGTACGCCGCGAAAATTTGTCCGAGTAGGAATTCCAATTACCTCTACGCGAGAGAGTAATTCGTTGAGTTGCATCGCTACGGGCGCTTTGGAAAACGACCAAAATTAGGCGGACGTTTCTCCTGGAAGGCATTTCTTCCTTCTTGCCCCTCTTCCGTTAAATAAAAGAGAAGAGTTGCATCACCAGCAAGTTGTTGGACGCCAGCAAGGCCATCATCTGCGGCATTAAGGCCTGCTTTGAGAAGTCGTAACGCAAGCGGTGAATGGCGCAACATTTCGCGAGCCCACGAAAGAGTTTCTGCCTCTAATTCCGCTACTGGAACAACTGTGTTGACCAGCCCCATCTCAAGCGCTTCTTGCGCATCATATTGACGACACATAAACCAAATCTCACGAGCTTTCTTCTGGCCAATATGTGCGGCTAAAAGGCCTGCGCCATATCCACCATCGAACGAACCAACCATGGGACCGGTCTGACCGAACTTCGCATTGTCAGCAGCAACGGTGATATCACAAACAACGTGCAATACGTGCCCACCGCCAATTGCCCAACCGGCAACCATGGCGATAACAGGTTTTGGAGTTCGGCGAATTTGAATTTGGAGATCTAAAACGTTGAGTCGTCCGATTCCTTTTTTGCCGAGCGAATCGCTTCCGATATACCCATCATCACCGCGCACCATGACATCGCCACCGGAACAAAATGCTTCGCTGCCTTCTCCAGTAAAGATGATGACACCAACGCTGTCATCATCACGCGCGATGTTGAAAGCCTCTTGAAGTTGCGCAAGGGTTTCAGGGCGAAATGCATTACGCACCTCAGGACGATTAATTGTTATCTTTGCAATTCCCTCAGCGCGCTCATAGCGGATGTCGCTGTACTGCCCGACCTGTTCCCACTTCGGGATTTCCCGGCTACCAGGCTCTCTTTTAATCGGTTTACTCACAGGCGATAGCCTAGAGGCGTGAGAAATGTTGAGCGAATCGACCCCTTAGCGGTCGAACCCTTGCGCCTGCGCGATGCGCTCGCAAGCGCTCTCGAAGGCGGCCCCGTGCTCGCGCTCACCCAATTGCCACTTACGCAGATTCCAGAGAGCGCTGCACTTCTCATCGAAACTGGAGGATCAACTGGAGAACCCAAAGTGGTTGCCCTAAGTGCATCTGCGTTGCAACGTAGTTCTTCATTAAGCAACCGAGCTCTCGGAGCAAGCGGAACTGATCAATGGTCACTCTCATTGCCACTAAATCACATCGCTGGCATCAATCAATTGCTCCGGTCAATCGATTTAGGCAATGACCCTGTTGCATTTGATGCTCAATTCATCTCGATTGTGCCCACACAACTGTATCGAGCGATTGAACTTGCAGGCAAAGCACTCGATGAACTTAGGGGTGCAAAGAAAGTTCTTATCGGTGGAGCGGCAATTCCTGAACAATTAATTGAGCAAGGTAAAGACGTTGGCATACAACTTGTGACAAGTTATGGCATGACTGAGATGAGTGGTGGTTGTATTTACGATGGTAAAGCGCTCCCCGGTGTCGAAGTGCGAATAGAAGAGTCGGGAAGAATTTCGCTCAACGGTCCAATGCGGGCGCTGTGCTATCTCAATAATGAGCGAGCGACTAACCAATCATTTGTTGGCGATTGGTTCGTCACAAGTGACCACGGCTTCATCGACAACAATGGTCTGCTGCACATTGCTGGCAGAGCAGATGACGTCATCATCTCTGGTGGCGAGAAAATCTCAACACAGGAAGTGCAACAAGTTGTGCAACAGCGATATCCGAATATGGAAGTTTATGTCATAGGGATACCCGACCCAGAATGGGGCGAATCACTTCGATTGGTTATGGCACATAAAGATCTTGCAAGTAAACAATCACGTGCGTCAGAATTTTCGCTTCAAGAAATCAGGAAATTTGTCGGAGAATCGCTAGCTAAAGTAGCGGCACCACGTTCACTACTACTACTCTCTGAGATACCGCTGAAAGCGAATGGAAAAATTGACCTAGCAGCTCTTGAGGCTGCGCAACCAACAGAGAGAATCTAAGCGGTCTCGAGAGGATTACCTGTAATGGCGACAATAAAGGAATGGGTGAGCGGTGCGCGGTTGCGCACACTTCCTGCAGCAATCGCGCCAGTAATTGTTGGCACTTCGCTCGCTGCTCCATATCCAATCTGGAGCAATGCGCTCCTTGCGCTCTTAGTTGCCTTATCGCTACAAATTGGGGTTAATTTCTCAAACGATTACTCTGATGGAATTCGCGGAACTGATACTGATCGTGTTGGCCCGATGCGCCTTGTGGGAAGTGGCGCGGCAAAGCCACAACATGTGCTCACCGCAGCGCTACTTTTCTTTGCGCTTGCCGGGATCTTTGGCTTGCTACTTGCACTCCGTTCTTCGCTCTGGTTGATCCTTGTTGGTTTACTCTCGATTCTCGCTGCATGGGGGTACACCGGAGGTAAGCGACCATACGGATATCGAGCGCTTGGTGAAATTTCTGTCTTCATTTTCTTTGGTCTCGTTGCAGTTCTCGGCACCTACTTCGTACAGAGCGAAACGATTACCACTCTAGCCATAGTGGCAGCAATTCCAGTGGGCGCTCAAGCATGTGCAATCTTGGTGCTTAACAACCTCAGAGATAGAAATAAGGATGCAGAATCTGGTAAGCGAACTCTCGCCGTACTCATGGGTGAGAAAGTAACGCGAATCCTATTCGCGCTCTTAATTCTCGGCAGCAATGTGCTGGGAATTGCGACCTCGATAGATAGAGCTTGGTGTGCATTAACAGCGCTTTTGTTGCCAGTTGCACTTTATCTAGCAGCGACAGTTGTCAAAGGTGCAGGTGGTCGAGATCTCATTGCGCTCCTCCAACGCACTGCGCTCTTCCAACTACTTTTTGCCCTCATGTATGCAGCCGGATTTGCCCTAAGCGCTTAATCGCAAACTCTTATATACTCCAGCCATGCTTCGCATTCTGCTTCTCCTTTCAATCGCAATCACTGTCTATGCGTTTGTTGATTGCGCTCGAACGCCCCAAGAAGAGGTGCAGAAACTTCCAAAGTGGGCGTGGTTATTGCTCATCGTCCTCTTTAGCCCATCACCAATTGTTAGCATCGCATGGTTAGTTCTAGGTCGGCAGCGTGGTCGCGGCAATGGTGGCCGAAAGCGCCCTCCTCGAAAAATCATCCCGCCTGATGACAATCCGGATTTCTTACGTAATCTCTAACTCTTTTTATAAACCTGAATAGGTATGTTTACCAGTACCCCAGATATTCACGTACACATAATTAAAGAGGAAGGTCGACCCGGCAATTAGACAAAGCCATGCAGCGCGACGACCTTTCCATCCTGCAGTAACCCGCGCGTGTAGATAGGCCGCGTAGCCAACCCACGTAATAAATGCCCACGTCTCTTTTGGATCCCAACCCCAGTAACGACCCCAGGCGGCTTCGGCCCAAATTGCTCCCGCGATGATTGAAAAGGTCCAGAGTGGAAATACCAGCGCTACTAATCGATAAGAGAGTTGATCAAGTGATTCCAATTTAGGCAGTCGAAGCGCCCACCCGGGGCGCGCACCTTCATTTTTCTGCTCGATCCGTTCCAAAATTAGATAAGCACCAGCAATGCAGTTGGCAAGTAAGAAGACTCCACCAGAAATGATTGCGGCAGAAACATGGATAACTAACCATGTTGATTTCAACGCTGGGACCAATGGGGCGCTTGGCACATATAAGAGAGTGATTGCGGTACCCAAAGTCAGCAGTGATGCAAAGGAGATAAGGATTCCCAACCACTGCACATCAAATTTGATTGATGCAACAAGGTAAGCGAATGTGAAAGCAAGTGTTCCAGTGATGGAGAACTCATACATATTTCCCCACGGAACTCGTCCTGCGGAAACGGCGCGTGCAAAGACTGCAACAACCAGGATTAAGAAGTAAAGAATTGTTAAGGACTGCGCAATGCGTAGCACTTTTGAACGACGACTAATTGTTGTCTTCTCTTCGCCAACGCGAATCGACCATGCTAATTCATATGCGAAGATGATAAAGGCGAGAGCACATACCGCCATGGCTGCGTAGATAAGGTCGTTAGAGAGAAATGCCCAATCGCTCTTTGACATCATTCGCTCCCTTCCGTTGGCTGAACATGACCTTCGTTGCCAACTTCACTTCGCAGCGTTGCCGCCAACGTTTTGATTTCATTATCCAAGCCAGGTGAACGCGTTAGCCCTGCAATGTGAGCGATGGTATCTCCACCATTCTCACTCACGCGAACCCAAATCCGGTGGCGGCGACCGAATAGTGATACAAGTAACCCAATAAGAATCAGAACTGCGCCAGCAAGCGAATATGCCTTTCCTGGATCGCGCACTACTTGAAGATTGACCCAGGGCGCCAATCCATCAAAGGTAATAGAGCCAACACCTCCCGGTAATTCCCAGCGATCTCCCGGCTTCAACGCTGCCAACCCGATTTGCGTCAGCTTTTCGGTGTTTATTCGATAGACCGATTGCGGGATCCCAGAATCCAAGCCGAGATCGCCACTCCATGCAGCAAGGTCAAGAAGTGGCTTCAGCGGTTCCGGATACGAGGAGAAACCACCGGCTTCCTTCGTACGCTCAGCTGTCGGCAAGAATTTTGCGACGAAACCAATTTGGGGCTGCATATCAGGGACTTTTATCGCGCCTATTGATGTCAGGTTCCCATCTTGTGGAAGAAATGGAATCGCACCACGAAGCACCACTGCTCCCTCTTTATTTCGAACAGTGACAATTGGTGAATATCCGTTGGCCTGGAGGTAGACGCGCGTATCTCCAAAAGTTAGTGGCGCATTCACCTTAACAATCTCATCTCGAGGAGTGGCTCCCGGATAATCGATCACTTTTGCATTCAAGGTGTAATCCAGTGGCGCGCTAGTCACGATGTCATATTGCGCAGTGAACTTCTCAACCTTAATCGAAAAAGGTGGCAGATCATCGATGGAGAAGAGTGAGCCGGTATTCAAAGAATCGTAACTCGTTGCAACATTTGTGAATGTCTCGCCCTCGCTCACGATGACATCAGCGCGCATGCCACCCAGCGATCCGAAAGCTACTCCTACTAAGAGCAAGATAAGCGAGAGGTGAAAGAGCAGATTGCCGCTCTCGCGTATGAAACCCTTCTCTGCACCAACGGAATCCGAAAGTTTTCTAATCCGATATCGGCGTCGTTTCAATTCCGCGACTGCTTTATCAAGCGTCTGAGTTTGGGATAAACCAGTGCGAAATTCGATAAACTCTTCAAGGCGTTCAAGGTTCTTTGGTGTCATCGGCGGCAGTGCACGCGCCATTTTGAAGTGTTCCCACGTTCTCGGCAGTACGCAACCGATCAAAGATATAAAGAGCAAAATATATATCGCGCTAAACCATGCAGATGAGTAAACGTTAAAGAGCGAAAGAGCATCAAGCCACTTAGCCAGACTTGGATTAGTGCCGTAATACTCATTGACTTGTAGTGGGCTCTGGGACCGTTGCGGAAAAATCGATCCAGGTATTGAAGCAACCGCAAGAAGCAATAAGAGCACCAGCGCTGTGCGCATACTCGTAAGTTGCCGCCAGATCCAGCGGAGGAAACCTATCCCCGTTAATTGAGGTGGTTGCGTATCAAACGAGATGCTCATAGCGCCACCACAAAACTTGAGGCCCAGCCCTGTAACCAATTCTCGATGCCACTCCAAAAGCCTGTGAGCTGCGCAATGCCAAGCAGAATCAATGAGATGCCACCAATAATTGAGAGCGCGCGCACTGGTAGGCGCTTAAACGTTCTTACCGCTCGGGATATACCAAATGAAACTAAGAGAAATGGTGCGCCCAGTCCGATGCAATAACCTAACGATAGAAATGCGCCACGAAGGGCGCTCTCCTCATTGAATGCGAGCGCTTGTACCGCAGCAAGAGTTGGTCCAATGCAGGGAGTCCAACCGATGGCAAAGAGCACACCGAGAAAGGGTGCAAAAAGTAACCCGCCATCGGTTTTCATCCGCGGCCGGAATTCACGAGTGTTCTTTATGACGCCAAGGAAAAGTAAGCCCATGATTATGGTGAAGATGCCCAAAATCTGACTAATTCCTCGCTCGCGCGTGAGTAGTTGATTTCCCGCACCACCAAAGAGCGCGCCATACGAGATAAAGACCGAACTAAATCCAAGTACAAAGAGCAGCGTTCCACCAACGATGCGCTTTCGCTTTAATGGGTTCTCTAAATCTGCACCGCTAAGTCCTGTGACATATGCAAGGTAAGCAGGAACTAAAGGTAAAACACATGGCGATAGAAATGCCACGATACCTGCGAATATTGCGATGGGAAATGCAAGTAGTACTGAGCCCTGGAGGACTTGATCGGTGAGCGAGTAAAGGTTCATTCGCTGACCAACTTCTCAAGTAACTTTTTGACTGATGAGTAGGTGATCTCTCCTGAAATTCGCGCTGCGACTTTTCCCTGTTTATCAATTAAGAAAGTGGTGGGAATCGCGGCGACCGGAAGGCTCTGTCGAAATCCAAGAAGAATCTGGTCATCAGAAATTGTGGGATAGGTAATCTCAAATCGCTTCATAAAAGCCTGCGCGCTGTCGGTTGAATCACGAGTTAGCAGACCAACGAATTGCACAGTCGGGAATTCTTTTGAAAGGTCCTCGAGAATTGGAGCCTCGGCTCGACAGGGTGAGCACCACGATGCCCACACATTCACTAGCGCCACTCGCCCCGGCTTCACGTTCACAGTAGATCCCGTGATGCTTTGACCGGTAATTCGCGGGCCCATCTTTCGATCGCCGCTATTAATCTCTGTAACAACACCATCACCTGCGACATATGAATTCTCATTAATTGATGTTCCACTTGTGCCACAACTTGTCATCAACAAAGCAATTACTGAAAAAGCTAGCCACTTAACAACGTAAGGTTTTTTCACTTCTTTTCACGGAGCAAGTGTGCAGCGGGCTCTGCATACTCAATCCCTTCAATCACCCCTTCTGAAGAGAAGACCACTGTTGTCACCGAGGCGAGAGAACAAATACGTTTGCGTGGATCGTGCAGAAACGGTCTACTTTCAATCGCGGATCGAAGAATCCAAATAGGCAATTGGTGCGACACACAAACTGCCTCACGTTCACGCGCCTGCTCGTATGCATGATGGATTGCAGCCATCATTCGAGAAACTTGCTCCTTATAGGGCTCCCCCCACGATGGTCGCCATGGATTCCACAGATGTCGCCATGCAGAGGGCTTTAAGAGCGCTCCAGTGCTTGCCCCTACTCCGAATTTTTTACCTTCGAAAACATTCGCCGCTTCAAGTAATCGCGGATCGCTCTGGATACCTAATTTATGTAACGCTGCGATTGGTTGCGCCGTCTCTTGCGCTCGTTCAAGCGGCGATGCGATAACTGCCGCGATATCACGGCCATGAGTCCAACGCGCGAGGGTCTCTGCCATCTCGCGACCGCGAACTGAGAGATGCCAGTCAGATTGGCGGCCGTAGAGAATGCCATCAGGATTCTCTACCTCGCCATGGCGCATCACATGGACGAGAGTTTTCATGCGATGAGCATAACCTGCACACCTTCAGGTAGCGTAGGCAGGTTATGTCCGCCACCCTTCGCCCCGCCCGCTCTTTGGCCGATGAGTTGCGCGCGCGAAGTGATGAAAATCTCCGCGAACTTTTTCTCCTTCGCCCAGATTTACTCTCCCCTCTTCCCACTGACATAACTGCACTCGCTGCGCGAGCAAGCGCCGCTCCCAGCATCGCTCGGGTGCTCGATGGACTGACGACGTGGGAGATTCAAGTATTGGAAACCATCGCTGTTCTCTCTGAGCCGGTGAGTATGGAAGCGCTCCTTGCGATAACAGGGGATAACGCAATTGCGCCAGTAGTGAAGTTCCGTGCCCTCGCACTTATATATATGGATGAGGAGCACATCCGAATTCTCAATAGCGTGCGCGAGAGCCTTGGCCCAGAACCAGCTGGACTTGGCCCGGTTGGATTTGGCGCCAAGGATCGCTGGTTAAAGAAAATCGATGCCGCTCCGCCCGCTGCACAAGCAATGCTAGAAAAGCTCACCTGGGGACCGCCGCGAGGAACGGTCAGCGATACAAAGAAGCCAACCTCAACAATCTCGTGGTTGATGGAAAATCAATTGTTAGTTCCTATCGATGGACAGACGGTTGCGCTACCTCGCGAAGTCGGAATCTACTTGCGAGGAAATAAAGTTCATAGAGAGCGCTTTGATATACCACCCGATTTCGTTGGTAAAGAATTAGCGCTAGAAGATGTGGATAGCGCTGCGATTGGCGCTGTCCTCGAAATTCTGCATCACATCGAAGAGCTACTGCATTTCTGGGCAGGTGAACCTGCTGCCGCGTTGCGATCTGGCGGTATCGGAGTACGTGAGATTAAACGCGCGAGCGACGAGCTCAGTCTTGACGAGAAATATCTCGTTTTTATCGCAGAGCTCGCCTTCATCTCAGGTTTTCTCGTACTTCACAATGATGAGGAGTTCTTGCCAACAACTGGATTTGATCTCTGGCGGAATAAAACATTGGAAGAGCGTTGGGTGGAACTTGCCACAAATTGGTTGAGCACTTCTCGAGTTGCTGGCCTTGTTGGCAAGAGCGAGCGTGGTTACATCGCACCCCTTGGCCCAGAAATTGATCGAAGCGCTATTGCACATATCAGGCGCGTCACTCTTGAGCTCTATGCGCAGATTTCACCAACCACTGTTGATGTTGCGGCTCTGGCAGAACGTGTGAAGTGGGAACGACCGCGCAGAGCTTTTGGAAACCATCATGATTATGTCCATTGGATTGCCCGCGAGGCGCAATGGCTTGGTTTTTCGGGACGAAATGCGCTCACCTCTTTTGGGCAAGCCCTGCTCACCGGGAATGCGGATCTTGGCATGCAGAAATTGCTGCCGAAAGAGATTGATTACATCATGATTCAAGGCGATAACACCGCCATTGCCCCTGGACCGCTCCAACTTGATTTGGCACGTGAAATGTCGTTAATTGCGAATATCGAGAGTAAGGGTGGCGCGACTGTCTATCGTCTAACAGATCATTCAATTCGGCGAGCGCTTGATAATGGACGTAGCAGCGACGATATTAAAACCTTCCTTGGAAAAATCTCTAAGACTCCACTGCCGCAACCCCTTGAATACATGATTGCGGATGTTGGCAAACGTTATGGAAAGCTCCGAGTAGGGATTAGTTTTAGCTCGTACATCCGATGTGAAGATCAATCTCTGGTTGCGCAAATTCTCGTCGATAAAAAGTTATCTCATTTACAATTTCGCCAATTGAGTAAGGGCGTTCTGATGACAGAAGGAGACACTCACGAAGCTATCGATGCACTTGTTGAAGCTGGCTATTTCCCAGCGCTTGAAGATCGAGACGGTGCACTCGTTGCGCGAAAACATGACCGAGCGCGCGCAAAGACAAAAGCTCGACCGCCACGAATTTCTGTCGACTACGCCAGGCCCTCCGATGATCTGATCGGCGCTGCATTGCGTGCGCTGCGTGCTGGTGACAAAGCAGCTAGCCATCGCAAAAGCGCTCCCATTACAACCGGAACGCCGAGCGAAACGATGGGAACGTTGACGCTAGCAATCAAATCTAAAGCGACCGTGACCATTGGTTATGCCGATACTGATGGCGGTTTAAGTGAGCGAATTATTGAGCCTATCCACCTCCTCGGTGGCATCTTGATGGCCTACGACCACGGAAGCGATGAGGTACTGCGCTTTGCGGTTAGCCGTATCTCGGGCGTCGCGATAGTGGAATAGGGCAGACTTACACCATGACATTCAAGGGGGCAGAGCCCAGCAAATACCTGGCAGATATCGAACGCCTGGTTCGCATTGAATCCCCTAGTGATGACCGCGGCGCTCTTGATGCCGTCGTACGCGAGGCCAATCAGATCTGTACCGAAGTACTTGGTAGCGCAGGTGAAATTTCCGAAGTCAATGGTTTGCCAATTCTTTGGTGGGGGCCAAAGCACGCTGAAATTCTCTTACTTATTCATCTCGATACAGTCTGGCCAATTGGCTCCTTCTTGCCGCTCTGGAAAGTCGATGGTGATCGAATCACTGCGCCCGGCTCCTTTGATATGAAAGCGGGATTCGTGCAAGCGGTTTATGCGCTCCAAGGAATTGCCGGTTCCGTTGCAATTCTCTGTACTACCGATGAAGAGGTTGGTTCGAAGGCATCACGTGCGCTTATTGAGTCATCTGCTAAGAACGCGCGTGCAGTACTTGTTCTTGAAGCGTCAATTAATGGTGCGGTCAAGACTGGTCGAAAAGGCACTGCAGATTTCGTTGTTGAGGTGCATGGTCGCGCTGCGCACGCAGGGCTGGAGCCAGAAAAGGGAATCAACGCGACTACCGAAATCGCACACATCATCGTTCAAATCGAGAAACTTGCCAATCCTGAACACCAAACTACTGCTGTTCCCACAGTTCTTACTGCTGGGACCACTACCAACACTGTTCCGGCTTTGGCGCGACTTGTCGTTGATTGTCGCTCATTTGCCCTTAGCGAACTTGAGCGAATTGAAAAAGCCCTTCATCAATTAAAGCCCCAGAATCCTGAAGCTCGCATCGAAATTTCTGGCGGCATTAATCGACCCCCGCTCCAATCAGAATCCACGAAATCGCTCTTTGAACGTGCAAAGAAGGTTTATGCAACGCTCGGACGTGGCGAATTACTTGGCGTTGCTGTAGGTGGTGCCAGCGATGGGAATTTTGCCGCTGCAACTGGCGTTCCTACTCTTGATGGGTTAGGAGCAATTGGGGGCAACGCACATGCAGAAGGAGAATGGATCAGCGCTAAAGGCGTTGTCTCGCAAATCGAATTTCTCCACGCGTTCATTAAAGATTTAGTGGATAACCCAAATGGCTGATGGCCCATTAATCGTCCAAAGCGATAAGACGCTCCTACTTGAGATTGATCATGGCGCAGCTGATGATTGTCGCCGCGCAATCGCAGCGTTTGCTGAACTCGAGCGCTCACCAGAACATATTCACACTTATCGACTGACCTCTCTTGGGTTGTGGAATGCCAGAGCAGCAGGCCTTGATGCCGAGAGCGTTATCGATGTACTACTGCGATATTCACGTTATGCAGTCCCCCACGCGATTCTTATCGATATCGCAGAGACGATGGCCCGCTACGGGCGACTTCGACTCGAAACACATCCCGTCCATGGATTAATTCTCACTACCACCGACTCTGCAGTCCTTGAAGAGGTGATTCGAGCCAAGAAAGTGCAGCCAATGCTTGGCAAGCGAATCGATAGCGAGACGATTCAGGTTTTTCCAAGCGAACGTGGACGATTAAAACAATCGCTCCTCAAACTTGGTTGGCCAGCAGAAGATATGGCGGGATACGTTGATGGCCAAGCGCATCCAATTGAATTAGCTGAGAACGGTTGGACGCTCCGCCCTTACCAAAGACTTGCTGCTGAAGGGTTTTGGCATGGCGGGTCAGGCGTGGTCGTGCTTCCCTGCGGTGCAGGCAAAACACTTGTCGGCGCTGCTGCAATGTCTTTAGCGCAAGCAACGACTTTGATTTTGGTCACCAATACCGTTGCCGCGCGGCAGTGGCGAAATGAGTTGCTCAAGCGCACCTCTCTCACCGAAGATGAAATCGGTGAATACTCTGGCTCTCGAAAAGAGATCCGTGCAGTCACAATCGCCACTTATCAAGTCCTTACAACTAAGCGCGGTGGCGTGTACGCCCACCTTGATCTAGTCGATCAACATGATTGGGGCTTGATTATTTACGACGAAGTACATTTGCTGCCCGCGCCAATCTTCCGATTTACCGCAGATATTCAATCGCGTCGTCGCCTAGGCCTTACTGCCACTTTGGTTCGAGAGGATGGCCTAGAAGGCGAAGTCTTCTCACTCATCGGGCCGAAGCGATATGACGTGCCATGGAAAGAGATCGAAGCGCAGGGTTACATTGCGCCCGCTGAATGTATCGAGGTGCGCGTTAATCTCACCGATGCTGAGCGCCTTGCATATGCAACTGCAGAACCAGAACATAAGTACCGAACGTGTGCGACAACTCGGACTAAAGGTGCCATCGCGAAATTACTTGTTGAAAAACATCAAGGTGAGCAAATTCTTGTCATTGGACAGTACCTTGATCAGCTTGGCACGCTCTCTACTGAGTTGGGAATCCCCGTTATTACTGGTGACACTCCGATTAAAGAACGTGAAGAACTCTTCCAAGGATTCCGCGAAGGTGAGATCAACGCGCTTGTGGTCTCGAAGGTTGCGAATTTCTCAATTGATTTACCAGAAGCAACCATCGCAATTCAAGTATCTGGCGCATTTGGTTCGCGACAAGAAGAGGCGCAACGTCTTGGTCGAATCTTGCGCCCGAAAGCAGATGGTCGTACTGCACGCTTCTACACATTGGTTGCGCGAGATACCGTTGATCAAGATTTCGCACAAAATCGCCAACGATTCCTTGCGGAACAGGGCTATTCATATCGCATTGTTGATGCTGATGACATTCTCATTGGTGATGTCGAACTCTAATTAACTTTTTGTGAGCGCTTTCCGAAACCTGATTTCATCAACTCGGAAAAAATCATGTGGTTGCCCATCGATATGAATCACCGGAACTTGCTCGCCATAGAGAGTAATTAACTCAGCGTTTCCATCGATAAATACCTCATCAATTGCATAACCAAATTCATGTTGCAGTTCATTCACCTTCTCCATCGCCACCTCACATAGATGGCAACCGCGCCGTGAATAGACAGTGACAACCTGCGCCACTTATTGCCCGACAATCTCTTCTTGAGTGGCCGGAATACTTCCCACATGAACTGTGGCATCAAATGGAATTGAACGCTTCAGAAGCGCGAGTGCAATTGGGCCAAGTTCGTGGTGGCGAGCAACTGTGCCAACAAAACCAATGTTCTTTCCATCCAGTGTGACTGGCGTTCCTGCTGCAGGAAGGTCGACGCCTGATCCATCTAAGTGGAGCATGGTCAAACGGCGAGGTGGCTTTCCTAGATTGAAGACTTTGGCAACAGTCTCTTGTCCGCGATAACACCCCTTATTCATATGGACAGCGATGTTCAACACACCAAGTTCATTCGGAATTGTCTTTGGGTCGCTCTCAAAACCAAATCGTGGTTGGCCAAGGGCAACCCGATGCGCATCTAAAGCCCAGGTGCCAACTTCGAGCGCGGTTAAGGAGAAATTTGATGTCATGTTCGCAATTTCATCGCGCGGGACCAACGCGTACGGGCCACCGATTTGATCAGTTTTTCCCGGAGCCTTAAAGAGCGCGACCTCACCGCTGGCATCTTGTACCTCTACGCGCAGAGTGAAGCGCATTGAGGTGAGGAAGGTAAGCAGAGATTGATGTGTGGCAATCTCCGTGAAAATAAAAAGCGTTGCACCGTCGTCAACTAGTAAAAGTGGGAATTCCACGTGCCCCTGCGGATCGAGGATGTAACCGCTCTTCCATTCACCGGGCGCTAACTTTTCAACATCTTGCGTGCAGAGTGAGTGAATCCAGGTAAGGCGATCTACTCCGGTAATTGACAGCGCGGGTAGGTGGCCTAAATTAGCGAATGCTTTGCCCTCTTCTAGCGCTCGCTGTTCTTTTACCGGTTCGCCAAAATGCCAGACAGCACCAACATCAGGGCCAGCATCAACGAATACTGCGCTCATGACTCTTCAGAACACTTAGTGCATTTTCCATAGACTGCAAAGTGAGTGACATCAGTTTTAAATCCGTAATCATCAGCGAGCGCATTCACGAATGTTGCCGCAGTTTCAATGGGAGCTTCGCCTACGCTGCCGCATTTTCCGCAGACTAAATGGAGATGATTCACCTCTTCGGCTGCATGATAGGTCGCGCCACCATGACCTAAGTGGGTATGGAGAACTAGCCCGACATTCTCGAGCGTTTCAAGATTTCGATAGACGGTAGAGAGGTTAATGCTCGGATGCGTGCGATGAATATATTCGGCAATATCTTCTGGAGTGGCATGGCCAAGCGCACGAACTGCCGTTAACACTAATTCTCGCTGGGGGGTTAAGCGAAGTCCTCGCTCGCGAAGTTCATCTCTCATAGGAGAAGAGTAGGAGGAAAACTTGGCTTAGCAAAATCTATTTAACCTGCGCAGGGAGCGAGATCTCAGAAGCCTTGTTACCTTTGAAGGCGCGAACGAGCAGGAGATACACCTTGCAGCCAAGGCAGAAGTTAAATGTTGCGTTTAAGAATGCTGCGGCGAGCGCAAATGCGATTGCGAGTGTGAATAGGAGAGAGATGCCGCTTGCTACACCAACAAGGGCCACCGCACCGAAGAGGAAACCAACCAATTGAGCAAATCGTGGGGGACGCTCATCCTCGAAGGTGGGAGATGATGTTAAGCGCGGCTTCACAAGCGCACGGAAGATCGATGCATAAGGGGTTCGTGCTGGACCAAACGTCGCGCCAATCGCGAATACCGCAGTTTGCCATAAGGCAAGAATCCACGACTCAGTCGCTAAAGTCAGCGCCAACACAAAAGTAGTAAGTAACGCTCCAAAACGTGCGCCACGTACATCAATCTGCTTCAACATATCTCTCTCCTAAAACTATTTTTAGCTGAACATATTTCACAAATGAAACAGGGGTAACCGTTTCTTGGATTAGCCACTGACGTGGGCTAGGCGACAATCGAAAAGATTGTTTGTGATTAAAAAAGACAGCGCGAAGAGGTGGCGCGACCGTAATCGATCGTCCGTCGTTTAATTAACGACACTTCCTTCTTTGCGAACATAGGTAAAGGGTAATAGCGATATCCAGCGAGCGCGAATTGCAAGTGATTTGCGTTTAGCGCTACCGGACGGAGTGCGCTACTGCAGCGCTTCGAGTGATGCCAGGACCTGGGCCTTGCGTGGGGCGCCAACTGCACGGGCGATTTCATATCCGTTGTTATCGAGGATCAAGGTAGTAGGTGTAGAGAGAACTCCCACTTTCCGGACGAGCGCTAGCTCGTGTTCGGCATCCACATCTATATGTCTGACTCCAGGTGTCGCGGCGGCGACCTCGCTGAGGATTACTCGGGTGGCTCGACATGGAGTGCAAAAAGCAGACGAGAATTGGAGCAAGGTGGCGCGCTCACCGAGCGAGCCGATTTCAGATTGATCTAAGCGGAGGCGCTCTTCAGTGACGGCTCGGGCCTTTACCCGGCCATCGCGATGGCGATACCAATAGCCATAGCCGGTAGCCAGGAGAAGAACTACCCCGACTATCACCAAATTCTCCACGAGGGTATTCTTCCACTATGGCGAAGCTTCTGTTACTCACTAACTCTCGCCACTCCAGCGCGGAGGTTTTACCCTCCCTTGCGCTCTTGCAACATCAGGTCCGCATCCTGCCCGCCGAAGTATCAGTGCTGGTCGATGCGCCGTCGATAGATCTACTGCTCGTAGATGCCCGCCGTGATCTTGGGGCGATGAAGAACCTCACCCGCCTACTCACCTCAACAGGTGTTGGTGCGCCAGTAATGGTCGTTGTTACAGAAGGTGGACTTCCCGCGCTTACCTCTGAGTGGGGCGTAGATGAGTGCATTCTTGACTCTGCTGGTCCTGCCGAAGTTGAAGCGCGAGTACGTCTTGCTATCTCACGCTATAAAGAGGCGCTCGATGCACGAAACAATGCGGGAAGCGGTAACGAGATTCGCTCCGGTGAAATTGCCATCGATGAACATTCGTACACCGCACGAGTAAAAGGTCGCGCTCTCGATTTAACGTATAAAGAGTTTGAATTGTTGAAGTACCTCGCGCAACACCCAGGTCGAGTCTTCACTCGAGCCCAACTTCTTCAAGAGGTTTGGGGTTACGACTACTTCGGCGGTACCAGAACGGTCGATGTCCATATTCGACGCCTTCGGGCGAAATTAGGCCCCGAGTTCGAGGCGATGATTAGTACGGTCCGCCATGTGGGGTACCGATTTAACGCCTCAGGTACCGAAAACCTTACGGGCATTCTTGATTAAGACTTCCTGAGAGTAGACTCTTTAATATCGGGTTCTCCCACTCGACGTATGACCGATGGAGGAAATTATGAAGAAAAGAATTCTCGCTACGCTCGCGGGCATCTCGCTTCTTGGCGGATTGCTCACAGCAAGCAATGCAAACGCGGCAAACGATCCACTACCTGGTGGACCATGGCCTGCCTGCGTTACACCAACTGATTTTTTCTGTGTTGAGAGCGTCTCGGTTGATAATGGACGCGGCACCGTTGCGAACCTGCAATGGGTCGCAAGCGGCACCGCTAATCCAGTCGAGGCTGCAGCTCCGGCTCCAGCTGCGAGCCCTGCTGCATCACCCGCTGCATCACCCGCTGCTGCTGCTCCTGCGCCAGCGGCTCCTGCAGTTGTTGCACCTGAAGTAGAGACTGTTGCAAGCACTGTTACACGCACTGGTCGTTGGACGTCAACCAATTGGAACTCAGCGCGATTTGGCGTGAAGGGTTATGACGGAGTCTTCATTAATGCTCGTCCGACCTTCTCTAACTCATCAAACCTCTGGACCACTATCGAGCCAGTGTTCGTCAACGCTGCAGATAACAAAACTTTCCTCACCAACAACAAGGCGACCGGAAAGAATGCAAGCCTTGATACCGACACAAGCTTTACTGTGAAGATCCGCGTGAAAGCTTCGTACCAACCAAACATCACTCTTGGTGCTGGTGCAGGTATGACGATGAAGGCAACAGATGGAAGTGGTTTCCGAGTTTTGACTCTCACCGGTAAGCCAGTCAATGTTGCATTTGCAGCAGATTCAAAGCAATGCCAAGGTGAGACCGGAAAAGCAACATCGCGCTATGCGACTGTGCAAGCAATTTCCTTCACAGAGTTTGGTATTGATGGCGTCTCCAATGACATCATCGTGCTCTCGGATGGTCTCTGCAAACTTTCAAGCCCAGTCTGGAATGCTGCCGACAAATCCTTCGTCTTCACTGCAGCTGCTCCACACTTTGACGTCGATGGAACGACGGTAGTCCGTGGTTTCTATCGCGCCTATATTCCATTTAATGATGCAAAAGTCCTTTGGGGTCTCGAGAATCCAAATGATGCTGCGAAGGCTCTGGAGCTCTCTGTGACAACCGAAGAAGCCACTGGTGAACAGGTCGTTTCAAGCGCAAATATCGCAGCAAAGAATGGTGTAATCAGCATTGAGTATGAAGGCTTCCAATACTCACAACCCAAACTCTCTGTAAAGATGAAGAAGGGTTACAAGCCAGCAGCTTCGGCAGTAGTCAAGACTCCTGCCAAGAAGAGCATTACATGCGTTAAGGGCAAAGTCACTAAGAAAGTAACCACCAAGGCTTGCCCAGCTGGCTATAAGAAGAAGTAAATAGCAAGACCCTTTATCGGTCATGAGAAAAACCGGTGCCGCTTCGGTGGCGCCGGTTTTTCTATAAAAAAAATTCTCGTTTGGAGTTGGCCATGAAAATTAAAATTGCGCTTCTAACAGTTGCTCTTCTGCTTGCGGGAGTTCCGATCAGCCACTCGAACACAACTCCAGATGAACAATTCTATTTTAAGATCAATCCTCCAGGGCCTGAATACATCGGGTACGCCTCCTCTAATTCATTTGAGTTACGTATGTCCAACTCCTCTTATATCCAAGTTAAATTCAAGGATATTCCGCAGGCTGAGCAGTTACGCGCCATTGAAGCAATCTATGAATGTGGCAAGCCAAATTCACAATGTGTGCCAAATGATCAAATGGTAAAGAATGGTTTGACTGGTCTTTATAACTCACTCCTAAGTTCGTGCTCGACAAATATCACTGTCGATTGCGTGAGCTCCCTTAAAGTGACAAAAGCTGACGGAACAATTCTCACCGGAACGCCCTCTAACGAATTTTTAAGTTATAACCCGCAAAGCTTTATCGGGGATCCGGCAATCAATTTGCCGACCAGCGGAAGTTCTTTCCTTTATGACATTCCAGCGCTCCCACATTCCGGTGGCACTAAATACTTAGTAGTCGCGCAACTCGATGGTCGAAAAGAGAAAACCGCGCCAGCGTTCTCCGAACCCAATCTGCAGATGGGAATCTTTGCTGTCTCGTTGGTCAATGGCTCCTTCAACCCAAATACCACTCCCTCGGATCTCACACCTGGTGGTCGAGGGCCAAACGGTGAACCTGCGGTATTAGCGATTGGCAGGAATCATCCGCACTTAGAGCAGTGCATTCAACAGAGTAGAACGCAATGTGCCATTCCCCACCCGCTCCCATTGGATGCGACTTTTGCCATCACATTGAAGCTCTCTTCTAAGATAAATGGCTGGCTCCACGGCCGCGTGAGTAACGCGGGTGCAACGCTCACTACTGATGCTGATGGGTCGACTCGCTTTGAAGTGAGCGCAAAGCCTGTGATTGTGCCGATGGTTGGTCTCTTTTCAAAAAAGAGTGAACTAACGGCAGATTTAAATACTTACTATACGAATCTTCCTAAGCCACTGGGTGGAACAGGGCTTTGCAAAGAGTTCAATGAGACGCCGCAATGTCTGCGTCAACAAACTTCCTTTGGTAGCGAGGGAATGAAGGAATTTCTCTTGTGGCTTGCGATGATGAAGGAGAAAGCGATTGCTGCGCCCACACAATGGAGTATTCGCACCATCAATGATGGCGGCGGGCTTGACCTAAGTTGCTATCAAAACAATAAGTCTGTCAGCGGAATCGTCATGACAAATGCCACTAATTACATAAGTGGACCGCCTGTCTTTAATTCTGCAACGCAAACCCTTGATTACAAAGTTGCTGCCCCACATTTCCTACCAAGCGGAGAAGTATTCCGTGGGACCTACGATCTCCTCATTGACTCTAAAGTTGCTCGATGCCTCTACGGGTTTAGTAATGCCCCGATCCAAGCGACTATCAGCGTTGTATCGGCTGATGGGGTGGAGCAATCGTCAACGACATCTGTTGCTGAGAAAGATGGTTGGATGCATTTGAGCGCTAATGGATTCACCTTCTCGAATCCAACTTTGCGTGTGAAAATGCAACAGACGCCAATAAAAATAGAGAGTGCCGCTCCTGGAGCGGCAACATCAGTTACTGCACCTACAGTGAAACCAATTACCAAGAGTTCGCAGAAGGTAATCTCTTGCAAAAAAGGTAAAGTGATTAAGAAAATCACTGGCACCAAACCAAGGTGTCCTTCAGGTTACATCAAGCTCTAGCTCGATTGGCTTTGCGAAATATTCTCGTTCGCTAGGCAGTTATAGACTGATGTGATGATGGAATCTATTTGGACACCAGAGATCCCTGGCAAGGCATTTGAAGAGTTCCTTGCACAGAACCTTGGCGCTGCACAATCGCAGAAAAATTGGGAACCAGGAGATGGCCCACTCCCCTCGCTCTACTTAAGCCATGGCGCTCCCCCGGTCTTTGACGATCGAGAGTGGATGGATGACTTCTTCCGATGGGCCCAATCATTTCCAAAACCTCGTGCCATTCTCATCGTTAGCGCGCATTGGGAATCTGCACCGCTTGCGCTATCAACGCCACATGGCAGAGCAGGGCTGGTCTATGACTTTGGTGGTTTTGCTGATGTGTATTACACGATGCGCTATGACACCCCTGACGCCTTTGATCTCGCGGCAAAGATTGCGGCACTAATGCCAGAGAGCGAGCCAGTTCATCAGAGTAACTCACGAGGTTTAGACCATGGTGCGTGGGTGCCACTGAAAGTTATGTATCCCCTCGGTGATGTGCCGGTGATGCAGATGAGCATGCCAACGCACGATCCTGAGAAATTATTAGAACTTGGTCGACGCTTGAAACCACTTCGCGATGAAGGCGTCTTGGTGATTGGCTCTGGTTTTATGGTTCATGGCCTTCGCCATGCAACACATGAGATGCTCTTCTTTAACAAAATTCCCGCATGGTCACAGGAATTCGATGCATGGGCAGATGAAGCGCTCAAGCGGGGCGACATCGATACGCTGGCCAACTACAAAACAACTGCTCCAGGTATGCCGTACGCACACCCAACGGTGGAGCACTTCACGCCGCTTTTTGTAGCGCTGGGCGCAGCATCATCGCCTGATGCGAAAATTACGACTGCAATTAATGGTTATCGATTCGGTTTTTCGCGTCGTTCGATTGAAGTTGCTTAAGAATCCTTCTTAACAGAGCGGAACGGCATCTTCGACAGCTCGTCGCTTCTCACCCGAGATTCTCTCGGAGAGCGAGACAAAGAGCGGTGGCACTTCGCGATTTGAATTGGGCAAACGACAGACCGAGCGTTGCAAAATCGAAGAAGTTTGCAGCTTAAGAACAATGCGAGGTTCTTCAAGGAGGAAAGTTGTCCAAGGATCGCCTGCTTCTAGCGTGTAACCCACCAGAGTAGATGCTTGGTTACCTTTCTCAACGCCTTGCACTGCAACTAAGTTCTCAGAGGATGAAACGACTTGGATTCGTTCTGGAGCAAGCCAGACTTGATCGTCAGCTACGAGCTGTACACCCGCAACTAATCCAAAGTAGAGGATTAAGAATTGGAATGGATGCGGCCAATCATCAAGGTTATTAGTCCACGCCGAGACTGCTGCGTAAAGAATAAGTAATCCCGCCGCGGAGAAAGCAACCAAGGCGACTGCACCGTTCCACGCAAGAGGCGACGGAACTACAGTCGCTACCAAGAACCATGCGACGACTGAGATCCATACCCGAGAATTCTTTGTGACAGGTTTTTCACTGACATTGATGATTGCAGTAATCGTAAATCCAGTAGCACCTGCTAATAGCAGCATCGGCAAGGCTTGCACGATTGCTCCGGTCACGGTTTTGCTGATGCCTTGCGCATCAAGGAAGGCGAGTGCTGTTGGAGCTGATCGACCGCTGATGGCGATAAGACGAGTGAGGAGATAGAGCACGCCACCGAAGGAGACGATCTGCGTCATGTTCTCCTGGAGTAACCCAGAAATCGTTCCGATAGTTCGTGATCGCTCAGTAAGCGAAAGCTTCTCGATTTTTTCTTGTAGCTCTTCTTGTAGCTCTTCTAGATCTTCGCGAATCTCATCGACATCGTCATTAACTCCATTGCCATCGCGATCATCGAAATTATTTTGGGTCATGACGTGGAGCTCCAAATCACTTGGGTGGCAACCGGTAACGCAAGCGCATTGAGCGTAATTTCGGCGTTATCCATCAAGGAATACCTATCCCCGCGTTCAAACTCTTTTGAGTTATAGAGAATTGTTCCTGCGGGTACTGTCATCTGCCACGTCACGCGAAGTTGTGGAAGCGTCTTTCCAGTCGTCCAGGGAACCGGGATGCAGACATCACCATTATTTGAGGTGACGCCCCGCACTTCGCCACCTGGATACGTCACGGTTATCCGTTGATTTTTGGCAGCCTGGCTAACCGAACGCTCGAGGTTCTCACCATTGGCCACATCATCTTTATCAAAACCTTCACGCGTTGTTAAGACATATATATGGAGTGAATCACCGTCGATGGTCGCGGTTGAGGAGAGCGCGCCTGGTCCGACGTCATCAAATGGCCATGAGCCATCGCC
>CAMAPN010000002.1 GCA_945860275.1 Bifidobacterium breve | reverse complement strand
ACCATAAATCCGGTGGCGCCGCCGCCAGTTGGGAGAACAGTATCAACATTAGGTCCACGATCGGTGACGACCCAGTACTCGCCCGCTTTCGCACCTGGGGTGCGGAACATATCAGAGCCCATCCCACCTAGTTGAACGCCGAAATCATCAGCTACTGAACCAGGGATGGCTTTGTTTGAAATTTCCTTTAGCGCAATTGCATCAAATTTAGCTGTACCGATTAATTCTGGTTGCGCTGCAGGGGCTGCAGCCACCGCTTCAGATGTCACTGAAGCAATCAAAAACAATATAGCAGCACCAAGTCCAACTACTCTCTTCATAAGTATTTCTCCCATTGTTGTCGAGTCTCAGGAAAACTAACTTTAGATAGTGAACGGCGCAGAGGTATGAGATTGCTTTCACGTTAACAATCAATTAAGGATTGAGTGATGAGTTTTCTGCCGAGTTAACCTCAAGCCCGGTTCTGACGGTTGAAGATTTCACTCGGCTTTCCCAAACTCGGCCAGGGGTGAAACCAGGGTTTGCGTGCTGAACCAAGGGTTGAGAAGAAGGGCAGGTGGATGGATTGGACGGACTCGAGGTACGCTATTTCGATATGAAATACCTAATGAATTTTGGGATTGGAGCATTTCCATGGATAACAAATTAACCCGACTCGCTAGGGCATATTGGACCGCCGAGGAGAGTCGAGATATCAATGCGATCCTCTCCTTCTTCTCAAAAGATGCGCGCTGGACTGGCCCAGATGGAGTGGTGCTCGTCGGACACGATCAAATCCGTACCTTCTACGAAAACAGCGCCGCCGCCTATCCCGGACTCTCGGTCGATGTAATGCGTTCTTACGGCGATAAGCATGAAGGCACTGTCGAGTGGAGTGCGAAATTAACCGCACCTGATGGGCGCGTGCTCAATCTCAGCGGTGTAAACATAATGAAACGGAAGAAAGATAAGTTCACCGAACTCACTGCGTATTTTAATTTAGGTGCTTTCTAAACCAAGGGAGATTGTTGAGATGAGCAGCAAGCGAACAGCGATAGTCACCGGAGGCGCCTCGGGCATTGGCGCCGCATGCGTCCGGCGCTTCCTCAAAGATGGAATATCCGTGGTCGCTGTCGACCTCAATGAAGAGCTACTTAAGAAAGTAATGAGCAACCTCAATAACCCCAATCTCCATATTGTCGCCGGCGATATTTGTGATGAGAAAGTGCGCGCAAAAGCAATTCAAATAGCAACAAGCAAAACCAGCTCGCTCGATATTTTGGTCAACAACGCCGCCGTCTTCTTACTATCCGGTGTTGATGCAAGTCGCGAGCAATGGCAGAAAACCTTCGAAGTGAATCTCCTTGCCGGGGCGAATCTTGTTGTCGAATCTCTCCCGCAACTACGTAAGAGCGCTCACCCAGCGGTGGTGAATATCGCAAGTATCTCGGCACATCGCGCACAAACCGGACGGTGGACATATAACGCGATGAAAGGTGCGCTTCTCGAATTAACTAAATGCCAAGCCCTAGATCTCTCCACTGACCGCGTTCGCGTCAACTCGATTAGTCCAGGATGGATCTGGACTGAAACTTTGGATCAAGCAGCGGCGGGTGACCGTGCGAAGTGGGAACCTATTTGGGGGCGCTACTCCATGATGAGTCGGTGCGGTGAACCCGATGAAGTGGCCGCAGCTGTTGCCTGGTTAGCAAGCCCTGATGCAAGTTTTGTTACGGGTGCAGATTTAGCGGTGGATGGTGGCTACTTGGCGTTGAGTCCAGAGGCAACAGACACCCTTGATTTACAGCGGGGTTGATTGAGAGACCCACATCTAAGTGCTACCCGCTAATTAAGAGTTATCGGGCACTAAGTTGACCAAACTCGCCTCCGGCCTCGTTCCAACCCGAAACGGCGCATAAGGGCTCGTTCCAATCCCAGCCGAAACATGAAGCCACGGCTTCCCATCCTCAACCGTTAACCCACGCGAGCGCCAAGTGGGTAGATCGCAATTCGTCGTTAACGCCCGTGAACCGCCCAACCAAGAAGGCAAGGGAAGGCGCACCTGACCACCATGGGTATGGCCACCGAAAATCAGATCCACACCATCAGCAGCCATCGCATTTAGCACGCGCATATAAGGAGCATGGGTAACTCCGATAGAAAGTTCAGCGCGTGGATCCTTTGTGCCAGCAACTAATGAGTAATCATCGCGATTGAGGTGCGCATCATCAGTCCCACGCAGCTCAACCGTGTGCCCTTTTATTTTGACCATCACTTTGCTCTGATTGAGATCAATCCAGCCACGAGAAGTTAATCCATCGCGTAATTCATGCCAGGGGAGTTCATCACCTAACTTACGCACTCCCTTATCAGGAAATAAATATGAGAGTGGATTCTTCAATTTAGGTGCGTAGTAGTCGTTAGAACCAAAGACAAATGCACCAGGGCGCGCGAGGAGTCCATCGAGCGCATCGAGAACATGTGGAACAGCATCGCGATGTGCGAGGAAGTCGCCAGTGACGATAGTGAAATCAACCTCGTAGGTAGCAAGTTCGCGAAGGTCATCGAGTTTCCCCTCTTGTTTCGGGGTCACATGAAGATCAGAGAGATGGAGAATTGATATCGGCTCACCCGAGGCAAGAAGCGGGAGTTCGACCTCGTGGAGCGTGATCATGTCTCAATGGTAGGGAAAATATGCGAGAATTGCGCCATGGGCTTAAAAGAGACGCTACAACACGACCTCACTGAATCGATGCGTGCTAAAGATGAGATTGTCATGGCGACGATCCGTCTTGCACTCACTGCGATTACTAATGAAGAGGTCGCGGGCAAAGAAGCGAAGACGTTGAGCGAGGCCGAGATTATTCAGGTGCTTTCGCGTGAGGCGAAGAAGCGCCGCGAATCTGCAGAGGCATTTGACGCTGCTGGGCGCCCTGATCGCGCTGAACGGGAACGTGGCGAGGGCGAGATCATCGCGCGCTACCTACCGCAACAATTAACAGCTGCTGAGTTAGATGCGATGATCAAGGAAGCGATTGGCGAGACGGGTGCCAGCGGACCTGCCGGCATGGGGCAAGTGATGAAGGTGCTCGCGCCGAAGATTGCTGGACGCGCTGATGGTGGCGCGGTCTCGGCTGCGGTGAAGGCGGCGTTGGCGATTTAGTTTTTGGTTTTATTTTTCGTGTGATTGGTCAGCGTGATTATTCAGCGTAATTAGTCGGTGTAATCGCTATGGTCTTCGTGGAAATCTCCACCACGGACCCGTCTTCTTCTCTTTATTTCCTCTTGGATGTTCGTAAATCCAAATCACAACTCCTAGCAGCAAAGTCAATCCGAGGAAGATAAGTATTGACCATTCCATCTACAACCACCCCGCCTTCTTAAATTTGTAGTAGAGAAATCCACAGGCACCAACGAGCGATGTGAGCAGAAGCGGGTAGCCAAAGCGCCATTCAAGTTCCGGCATATACTCAAAATTCATTCCGTATATTCCGGCAACCATGGTCGGAAAGGCGGCAAGGGCAACCCACGCTGAAACGCGTCGGACATCGTTGTTCTGTTGCACCTGCACTTGCGCTAGATCAGCTTGGAGCGCTGCGGTGAGGAGCGAATCCATTCCGGTCGCATATTCACATGCCTTTGCGAGTTGATCAGAGATGTCACGATAGAAAGGGCGAAGCGCCTCCGGAAAGTGTGAGCGCCCTTCAGAACATAACCGTTGCAGTGGGAGTATCAGTGGCTCGATTGCATGGCGATACTCGATGACCTCGCGCTTAAGTGAGTAGATAGTTTTTGAGTGGGTCTTACGAGATTCTGAAAAGACCAGGTTTTCAATGGCAATGACATCTTTCTCAAGTTCCGATGCAATCTTCGTGTACTCGTCGATGACTTTATCGAGTACACCATGGAGCACAGCGAATGGGCCGAGAGCGAGAAAGTCGGGGCGGTGTTCCAGTTCGCTACGCACCGACACGAGGGGAGCCCCATCACCATGGCGGACAATGATGATGAAATCGTGATGTATGAAGCAGATCAATTCACCGGTAGAGATTGAGCTCTTGTCATCATCATAGAAAACGGTACGAATCACGAAGGTAATGACATCTGCATTCTCTTCTAACTTCGCGCGTTGTTGAGCGTTGACCGCATCTTCCATCGCGGTCTCATGGAGCATAAATGAACCAAGCACCTCTTGTAACTCAGCGTTATTTGGTTGTGCGAGACCAATCCATGCAAACGAGTTGCCATCGTGGCTAGCCCGATTCATCGCATCAAAAGATTGCAACTCACCTATCCGTCGACCTGAGGTATAGAGTGCCGAGTCAATGATCACAGAGGGAGTATGACCAGCAGATTTACCAATTGAAACGGTTTTTTTGATTGTTCATCTACTTTTTACTCATTAGTCGTAGAAGTACCACGCAGATTTATCCTTGGTCGAATTCACTCCGCGATTGTGAGTACTTCGACGCGTTCTGCCTTTGACGAAGTGAATGAGAAAATCAGCCAAGCTGGTGCCATTCTCGGGTTGAAGGATGGAGTTGTGCAGGCGCTACAACAGTGTGAACGTGAAGTCGTCGTATCGATCCCCTTACGACGAGGCGATGCCATCGACGTGCTCACCGGTTACCGTGTTCAACATTCGAGCGCTCGCGGGCCTCGTAAGGGAGGCATTCGCTTTCACCAGGATGTTGATCTCGATGAGGTGCGGGCCCTCGCAAGCCTCATGACATGGAAAACTGCGCTTATTGATGTCCCTTTCGGTGGCGCTAAGGGCGGGGTGACGGTCGATGCTTCAACATTGACCGACCTCGAACATGAGGAGATCATCCGTCGCTGGACTCGTTCCATCCACCATGTCCTAGGTCATCAACGCGATATCCCTGCCCCTGATATGGGCACCGATGCGCGGACGATGGCCTGGTTGATGGACGAGTTCCATCGGTTGGAAGGTTTCCAACCAGCATGCGTCACGGGAAAACCTGTCGAACTCTTCGGAGCCCCCGGTCGCGAAGAGGCAACAGGTCGTGGCGTTGCGATGATTGCCGCTGCAACATTAGAACAGAATCGTGAGAGCGTGAAAGGCGCACGCGTTGTCATTCAAGGTTTTGGAAATGTCGGAAGATTCACCGCACTTGTCTGCCATCAATTGGGATTCAAGGTAATCGCGATTTCAGATGTGAGTGGCGGCATCATCGAACGTAATGGCATCAACGTGGAAGAGATAATGAAGTACAAAATGATTCGAGATGTCCCCTCCTACGATAAAACCAACTCTGCAGAGGTTTTAGAGCAACGATGTGAGGTGCTGATTCCGGCAGCGCTAGGGGGGGTCATCACGACTTCTAATGTTGATCGCGTGAATGCGGATTATTTAGTAGAAGGGGCGAATCAACCTACGACTGCTGAGGCAGATGCGATTTTGCGTGGGAAAGGTTCGAGAATCGTTCCAGACATTCTGGCTAACTCAGGCGGAGTCATGGGTTCCTACTTCGAGTGGACTCAGAACATCCAGCAATATTCTTGGTCTATCGATAAGTTCCGGAGCGAATTAGATTCACGTATGGCTAGAGCGTTTACAGATGTGTTTAATGAATCGAAGACACACGCAATCGATTTGCGAACAGCGGCATTTGTTCTAGCCGTCAAGCGGGTGGCGGCAGCGTATGCGCTCCGTGGTTCGCTCGTCTAGTTCCAACTTTCGAATGGCACGGGTGGGCGGTATGGTCTGCCCATGGCTATCACCAAATATGAATATGTAACGGTTCCGCTACTTACCCATGCGACAAAACAGATTCTCGATACCTGGGGTTCTGATGGGTGGGAGTTGGTGCAGGTCGTTCCTGCCCCTGGCGGCGGAGATGCGCTAGTTGCCTACATGAAGAGGGAGATCGCCTAATGGCACACGACAAAGTAAAAGCACGCCTTGCTGAGCTCGGGTTGGAGTTACCGGTTGCTGCGATTCCCGTTGCTGCCTATGTCCCTGCAGCTCGCGATGGAAAGTTAGTTTTCACTGCAGGTCAGCTGCCAACTGTTGATGGCAAGATTTCTAAGACCGGCAAAGTTGGTAGCGACGTCACTGTCGAAGAGGGGTATGCGTTAGCGCAGATATGTGGGCTGAATGTTTTGGCGGCACTTGCGCTTGTTTGCGATCTCGATGAGATCAAACAAATCGTGAAGACCGTTGGATTTGTGAATAGCGCTCCTGGGTTTACCAATCAGGCAGGCGTTGTTAACGGCGCGAGCGAGCTCTTCATCAACGTTCTTGGCGAGGCAGGTCGTGCTGCGCGCTCTTCCGTAGGCGTTGCCGAGTTGCCGCTTAACGCACCCGTTGAGGTCGAGGTAGTCGTCACTCTCAAGTAGTCACACATCTCTTTCATGGAGGCGAGGGGTAGTTGAAGCGACTTGCTCTGCTTGTTTTAAGTGTGGTCATGGCAATTTCTGTGGCGCCCGCTCAAGCTGAGAATTGGACAAGTCCATTTTTACCTCCTGATTCTGGGTTGGTTGGATGGCAGTTAGTGGATCGCTTTAATTTTGAAGGTAGCATCTCTTGGTTAAAGCAAAATACTAAGGATGCAGATCCGAACGCTAAGCAGGAGGCTGAATGGAGATTATGTGTTGAGCCTGGTGTAGCTCCCTGCACTCGAGCAGACGGAACCTACGATGCCAATATCTCACTTCCATATTGCGCTACGGAAAAACAAGAATGGTGCATCGAAGCAATTGCCATGACACCAAGCGGCGCCCGCAAAATACCTGGTGAATTCATCCGAAACGTTGCAGGACCAACAACCAACGCAGTGAAGTCTTTGAATATCCCCAAAGGCTCCACAGCTGGGCTTTGGCGAATAAAGGGAGTCAAACACTCGGGGAACGTAGATACCTACGCAACTCTGGTCAACTTACGTTTTGTAAAGAGTGCAAAAGATCGGGAACCGTTCATCGCATATATGGATGCAAGAGTGCTTCCTTACCGAGAGGTAACTGGCGCATCATCGCGGACAAATCAGAATTACGAAGCGCTCTCAGTAGCGGAGTTTTTTGATGATGCAACCAACAATTGGCTCGCCGGTATCTCTGGCGGAAGTGAAGAGTGCGCTTGGACCGAAAGCGACCTCTGTGGATTAATCGAGGATTTTCCGGCAAAAACGAACATCTCAGTCACTTTGCGCATAGGTAAACGTGTAACTGGTTGGTTAATGGGTCGTTTAGAAAATCCAGTAGTAAATGTAAGTCCGTTTAACTCATCGCAAAATAAGTTAACGATTGATGCCAAACCTGTTGACGTTCCAATTTTCTATTCAACTGTGAATCCTGCAGAGTTGACCGAAGCAATGCGGAAAACTTTTATGGTCGACGGCTTTGAAGTAGATAATCCGGAGGGAATTTGGAGTCAGAAAGGGAATTCAATTCAAGCATTTGATGTGATACCCGCGTGGAAAGATGCAGCAAAAGATACTGCGGTTGCGCTAACGAGAACTTGGTCATTTGCAACAACTAGCAATGGATCTGGGTCTAAGTGCCTTGAAAATACGGACAAACTTCTTGGTTTGGTAACAACTAATGCGACTGCCTATGAGGGAAACGCTCCTAATTTCGTAGATGATACTTTGGATTACAAAGTTGCAGGCATGCATTTCAATCCTGATGGAAGTGAATTCCAGGGACGGTATGACTTGGTCATGTTGAAGTCGGTCGCTCAATGTCTTTATGGATTTAAAGATGCTCCAATCTCTGCCACAATCACAGTTTTAAACAACGGAGCGGAGGCTAAAGTAGCGACAGCATCACTAGTAGAGACAGGAAGTGGTTCAAACAAGTGGCTAAAACTCTCTGCTCAAGGGTTTACGTTCTCCAATCCGATAGTGAGAGTGAAATTGACGCAAGATGCGACACAGACGGTCAAGGCGGGAACGACCATCACATGTATCCAAGGCAAAAAAACTAAGAAAGTAACCGGTCCGAATCCGAAGTGCCCGACTGGGTATAAGAAGAAATAGCGTCGTTACTACTCACCAACATCAATGTTTGGTGCTCTACACTCTCTAAATGGCGCGCGTCAGGTCGAAATCAGTGGAGCGATTTAACCTGAGAATTTGCCTCCTCGCGCTAGGCCTTTTTCTCTCGAGTCTAGTTTCTGTAGAAACGGCGCAAAGCGCACTTGCATGTACCGCGCCACCAGAGAATCCGATCATCAAAACAATCTGGAATAAAAGCGGTGGGCCACTTTTTACTGCAGTGGGTAATCCTGCTGGCGATATGCCCAACAAGATTTCGTACACTTATTCATATAAGAAAACCTCGGATAAAGACTTTGGCGAGTGGAGCGAGTGGATAGACACGGACACCACCTCTTTTGAAGACCAAATCGAATTTCAATCCTCGCTCAAGCAGGGATATGACTGGGTTGCTTTCTCAGCCAATGCAATCAATGAGTGCGGGAATCGATTTCTTACCGTCTCTCGACGATTGGTTTCCTACCAAAAACTTTCAATTGCGAAATCGCAGATAGCCGAAGATCTACCATTGGCAGCCGGGAAAATTCCCATCTATTTCTTCTCGCCCGATGGGTATGAGATTCCGCAAACACTTACCTCTAAGAATCCTGGCGTCTGTGAATTCGACCTAAAAGCAAAGACGCTAGAGCTCATTGCACCAGGTAAGTGCGAAGTGACAATCTCGCAAAATAATGAGGAGCTGCAAACACCACACCCTGATGTCACGCGCACCTATAACATTCTCAAACCCAGGGCGTTGATTTCTTCGGCCACAAAAGATCGGCGTGATGACTTCAAGGGCTCTCAGATTCATGTCGTCTATGTGGCGCTCTCTGGAGTTCCCAGTCGTGGCCTCGATTCGCGAGGAGATATCAGCAACTGGCTCGACCTCGCCAATATCTGGATGAAGAAGAAATTAGGCAAAGAGTTTGCCTTTGATACCTATAACGGTTCTTATGATGTTTCCTTCATGAAAAGTTCAGTTTCAGCGAAAGATATCGCAGCGAAAGATCTACTCAATCCAAAGAGCAAAATAAAAGGAATCACGATTCTCGATAGATTACGGAATGAGTTCGTTAAACAGGCTGGTTCTGCGGTATCGAAAAAGTATCTGCTATTTGTTGTGGATGCCGCAATGTCGAAGTCATATTGCGGATTGGGGCAACAACCGGGGCGCATAGCGATGGCGACTCCGCGTGGTGATTGCTGGGACCCAACGAAAGGTTACCTAGCGCAGATCGCAAAGTTAAATAGCCCTTCGGCCACTATTGCCCACGAATTGATTCATAACACGGGAGTCGGTCATCCATGCGGCCAACAATCCGACCTAATGATCGGCAGCGGCTGCAAACTCAGCAGCAGCCCCATCGAAATTACCTTGGATGCTCAACGCAAGCTATATGTAGGCACCTCAAAAGCTGGAGCGAATATTCTCAAAGCGAAATTCTGGAAGAAATAAACTACTTAGCGCGTTTTGCTAGGCGCTCTTCATCAAGAATCGTGACTGCACGCGCCTCGAGGCGAAGCCAGTTACGTCCTGCAAAATCAGCAAGTGCTTTGTTCACTGTCTCGCGTGATGCGCCAACAAGCTGCGCCAACTCTTCTTGAGTTAGATCGTGGTTGACGTGAATTCCCTCTTCGTTGAGATTGCCGAAGCGATGGGCAAGTTGCAAGAGCGCCTTAGCAACACGACCTGGAACGTCAGAGAAGACGAGATCTTCAACAATTGATGCGGTACGACGCAGGCGTTGCGCAAGTGACTTGAGCAAATGGAACGCAACTTCAGGTCGAGTACGAAGGAGCTGTTGGAGATCCTCGTTCTTCAACGCAAGTAGTCGTGCATCAGTCACTGCTGTTGCAGTAGATGCACGTGGGCCAAGATCAAAGAGCGAGAGCTCACCGAACATATCGCCAGAGCCGAGGATGGAGAGCAAGTTCTCACGGCCGTCATTGCTGACGGTGCCGAGCTTCATCTTCCCCTCGACGATTACATAGAGGCGATCGCCCTGGTCGCCCTCAGAGAAGAGGACCTTGCCACGGGTGAGGCGGACCTCATCCATAGAAGCGGTGAGGGCGCGCGCAGACTCATCATCGAGAGCGATGAAGAGCGGCGCTTTCCTAACCTCGGTATCTATGGCGTCCATAAGGGTAAACTTACCCGGTATCAGAGGACGGCGCGAATTCGCGTACCCTGAAGCGCATGGCAAGCGCGGGTGCGATCTACCGAATTTTGAGTAAGGAATACCCAGACGCATGCTGTGAATTAGATTTTAAAACTCCCTATCAACTCCTCGTCGCCACTGTTTTATCTGCTCAGTGCACTGACAAACGAGTAAATGCCGTGACTCCTGCGCTCTTCGCCAAATATCCCAGCGCAAAAGAGATGGCAGCTGCTCGGATTTCGGATATCGAAAAAGCCATCAAGTCCACCGGATTCTTCCGCGCGAAGGCGCGAAACATCAAAGGGCTCTCCCAAGAGTTGATGGCGAAATTCGATGGTGATGTGCCTGCTAATTTGGATGAGCTGGTGCAGTTGCCTGGCGTTGGGCGAAAAACCGCGAATGTGGTGTTAGGAAATGCATTTGATATCCCGGGGTTAACGGTGGATACGCACTTTGGTCGGTTATCGCGAAGATTCGGTTGGACCAATGAAGACGACCCAGTAAAAGTTGAGCGCGATGTTGCAAAGTTAATTCCGAAAAAAGAGTGGACCTATCTCTCGCATCGATTGATCTGGCATGGTCGACGAATCTGTCACTCACGTAAACCAGCATGTGGCGCATGTCCATTAGCGAAGTTATGCCCATCCTTTGGAATCGGTGAGCGCGATCCGCAATTAGCGCAAGGATTAGTTAAGAGCAAGGAGCGCTGGTAATGGCTCCACATTGGTTACGGGAATTTGAAAATCGAATCGATGGATTACGAGATGATGCTTTTCTCTACAACATTCGCCCTAAAGCTGAAGATATTGAGAGCGTGAAAAAAGGCGCAGTGTTGATTCTGTTACACGATGGCGCATCAGGACCGGAAGTTTTAATCACTTTGCGCTCTGAAGGGTTACGTTCCCATAGCGGGCAACCATCTTTTCCCGGAGGCGCGATTGAAAATGAAGAGAGCGCGATTGCAGCAGCGCTTCGCGAGAGTTCAGAGGAAGTTGGGCTAACGCGGGAGAGCGTTGATGTACTCGCCGAACTTCCGCAGCTCTTTATTCCACCCTCGAATTTTCACGTCACGCCAATTCTTGGCTTCTGGCGCGAGCCACATCCGCTCACAGCCGAACGAAGCGAAGAGGTAGTCCGCGCCGAGATGATCGCTCTCGATGAGTTAGCGAACCCAGCGAATCGGATCATGCTCCGCCACCGCAGCGGCTATCGCGGCCCTGCTTTTGATGTGGCAGGGATGCGAATCTGGGGATTTACCGGAGGAATCCTCGACCGACTCCTTCATCACGGGGGATTTGAACGCGAGTGGAACCAGGAGCGCACCGTAGAGTTGGAGTTATGAACCTGGTTGATATCGCGCTCGCCGCACTCCTTGCCTACTCCATCTATAGCGGATATCGCACCGGGTTAATCACTGGGATTTTTTCTTTTATCGGTTTGGTCGGTGGTGGATTACTCGGCTTGAAGTACGGCGCTGAGATTGTCGCGAACTTCGCCAGCACCTCCTCGCGCATCCAGAGCACCGCGCTCGCCGTTGCGATCGGCGCCTTTGTAGGCCATTTCATTCTGGGACGGATTGCGAAGTGGTTCCGGAAGAACTTCTTATGGAAACCGTTGAAGGCAGTGGACTCTGTGTTAGGCGTCGTTTTACATCTGGCTAAGACGTTAGTGCTGATCTGGATCTTCGGCGAACTCGCGCTCATCCTGCCGAGTGAGGGAATCTCGAAAGCCGCAGACCAGAGCGTGATTATCACGCAAGTCTCTACCCATGGCCCAAGCGTGCTGGGGGATTTCATCACAACTATCGAGAGCAAACTCACCGAGCAGCGCGCGTAATTTCCCTGTATAACTTACGTATCAGGGGGTATTCATGAAGAAAATTTCTCAACAAATGCGCACAGTTTTTGCGCTCCTTGCTCTGCCGTTTGCGCTTACCCTCCTTGTAAGTTGCGCATCTGATAGTGATAACGCCGCCAAGTTCTCTAATGCGGATCGGATGTTTGCCGACATGATGATTCCGCACCACGAGCAAGCAATTCAGATGTCAGATTTGGCTATCGAAATTTCCGAGAATCCCGACATCGTCGCCCTCGCCCGAAAGATCAAAGCAGCACAAGCTCCCGAAATCGAACAGATGAAATCGTGGGAAGACAATGGCGACCCAAGCCACATGGGCCACGACATGATGGAAGATTTCGACCACAGCGGCCACGGAATGATGGGAATGCTCGACGAGGGTGAAATCTCAGAGCTCGAGCGCGCGCAGGGCGTTGGATTTGATCGCTTGTTTCTCAAGGGAATGATCGCTCACCATGAAGGTGCGATTGATATGGCGGAGATGGTCGTTGATTCTGCAAACGAAGAGGCAGCTGCTCTTGGCAAAGCCATCATCAACTCACAAAGTGCAGAAATCGGAGAGATGAAAACTCTCCTCGCCACCATTTCCTAATTAATTACTCTCCGCAGTTTTATTCTTGCAACTATTACTTTCTGTTAACTTTTGCGGAGTGACTTTCCAAACGCTTTCGTTAATATTGGCGTACTTTGTCGATGTGGTAGCTCAAAAATCCCAAGTCATGGAGAGCTCTACGTAGCAGAAAGCGCTGGGGCGGCTAACTCCCAGCGCTTTCTTCTTTGCGTCCCACGGGCGGGATTCGAACCCGCAACCCACCCCTTAGCCAAAGAGGAGGCTCTATCCATTGAGCTACCGTGGGAGCAAAAACAAATTTATGTGCATTACAAAATGCACAAACCTTGAAAGTCAGAATCTGTGCATACTTGATATCTGTGAATGACACTCGAGGTGTATCCTTTGAATACTTAGCCAAAGGGGTGCTCGGAAAAACGAGCTACTGAATGAAAAAGACCCGGGGATTTCTCCTCGGGTCTTTTTTAATTAAACCTAATTAATCTTCGCTCTTGCCAGCCTTCAATCCTTCAGAGATCAACTTCATCACATTCGGGTCAGCCAGCGTTGTGGAATCACCAACAGCACGATTCTCTGCAACATCGCGAAGCAAACGACGCATAATCTTTCCGCTTCGCGTCTTCGGTAACTCTGCAACCACGAGAATCTGCTTTGGCTTTGCGATCGGGCCGATCTCTTTTGCCACATGGTTACGAAGTTCTTGAATCAACTCTTCGCCACCAACATTAGGTACGCCACCGCGCAAAATCACAAAGGCGGCAATCGCTTGCCCCGTCATCGCATCGTTTGCGCCGACAACAGCCGCTTCAGCAACAGCAGGGTGGGAAACAAGAGCTGATTCGACTTCAGTTGTAGAGATGCGGTGACCAGAAACGTTCATCACATCATCAACGCGACCGAGTAACCAGATCGCGCCAGCATCATCGAGTTTGGCACCATCGCCAGCAAAGTAAAGCCCGTCATAACGCGACCAATAGGTCTCTTTGTAACGCTCAGGCTCGCCCCAAATGCCACGGAGCATCGACGGCCATGGCTTATCGAGAACGAGATATCCGCCGCCACCATTACCCACGGGCTTCGCATTGTCATCAACTACTTCCGCGCTAATTCCAGGAAGTGTGCCCATCGCAGAACCTGGTTTAGTCGCGGTGACGCCAGGAAGTGGCGAGATCATGATCGCGCCAGTCTCGGTCTGCCACCAGGTATCAACAATCGGGCAGCGATTTCCGCCGATAACTTCGCGGTACCACATCCATGCTTCAGGGTTAATTGGCTCACCAACCGAACCAAGCAAACGAAGCGTGGAGAGATTAGACGCCTTAGGAAACTCATCGCCCCACTTCATCCAGGTACGAATCAACGTCGGCGCGGTATACAAAATCGTAACGCCGTATTTCTCGATAATCTCGAACATTCGACCTTTAGTAGGTGAATCAGGAGTTCCTTCATACATTACCTGCGTTGCACCGTTAATCATCGGGCCATAAACAATGTACGAGTGACCGGTCACCCAACCAACATCAGCGGTACACCAGTAGATATCTTTCTCTGGCTTCAAATCAAAAACATTACGATGCGTGAAAGCTGCTTGAGTTAAATAGCCGCCAGTTGTGTGATAAATACCTTTTGGTTTCGCAGTAGTTCCCGATGTATACAGAATGAATAAGCCATGTTCGCTATCGAAGGCTTCTGCGACATGTTCTGCGCTCTGTCGATCAACAATCTCATGCCACCAAACATCGCGCGATGAATCCCACGCAACTTCCTGGCCGGTTCGTTTGACGACTAATACATGCTTAACGTTCTGTTTGCCCTTAAGCGCTTCATCAACTGCTGGCTTAAGCGCATTAGCAGCGCCCTTGCGATAGCCACCATCTGCAGTGATAACAACCTTTGCATCTGCATCTTGGATACGTGAGAGCAGCGCTTCAGCAGAGAAACCACCGAAGACAACAGAGTGCATCGCACCAAGGCGAGCACAAGCAAGCATCGCAATCGCAGCTTCTGGAATCATTGGCATATAAATGGCAACTCGATCGCCACTTGTGACACCTAATTCAATAAGAGCATTCGCAGTCTTTTTCACTTCAGTAAGCATTTGAGCGTAGGTAATCTTCCGGGTATCGCCAGGCTCTCCTTCAAAGAGAATGGCAACTCGATCACCACGACCCTCGGCTATGTGACGATCAAGGCAATTCACAGATGCATTGAGTGTTCCGCCAATAAACCACTTAGCAAAAGGCGCTTCCCACTCCAGCGTCTTCTCCCAGGGCTTCTCCCACTGCAAGAAGCGAGCTTGCTCTTCCCAGAACTTCAATCGATCTGCATCAGCGTGCGCATACATGTCAGCTTTCGCATTGGCAGCAGCAGCAAACTCGGCAGATGGTGGAAAAGTTCTATTCTCTGAGAGCAGATTCTCAAGTGACATCAGGTCCTCCAGCAGATTTCTTTTTACGTTTCACTAAATAGATTATTGCACTGAGCGCGCCTAAGCCAAGAGCTGTTGCAATTGCAGGACGTGGGGGAATAGCTGCAAAGCGCTGCTTCAATGGAACTGGGCGCGTGAAGTGGAGAATTGGCCAATTATTTGCCTCTGCATGTGCACGTAATCCACGATCTGGATTGACTACGCATGGAAAACCGACGATAGAGAGCAGAGGAATATCGGTGCTGGAGTCGGAATAGGCGAACGATTTCTGTAAGTCATACCCATTCTTCTCGGCTATTGCACGAACTGCTTCTGCTTTCTTCTCTGCGTATGCGTAGTACGAAACTTTACCCGTATAAAGACCATCGACAATCTCCATATCTGTAGCGATGACATCTTTTGCGCCAAGCATCTTGCCAATCGGTTCAACAATCTCACGCCCCGATGTCGACACGATAATGACATCGCGCCCATCGCGAATATGTTTCTCAATTAATTCTGCCGCTTCGTCATAAATCATCGGATCAATGGCTGAATGGAGCGATTCATTAATCACGTTCTTCGTTTGCGCGACATCCCAGCCGGTGACCATCGAGGTAAGCGTCTGCCGCATCTTCTCCATCTGTGCATGATTGGCGCCAGAATTAGCAAAGAAGAATTGATTAACAAAATTACGCATCATTCGTTTCCGAGAAATCAACCCAGCTTCATTAAACGGTTTGGTAAATGCCAGAAGTGAGGAGCGCGAGATGATGGTTTTATCGAGATCGAAGAATGCGGCGCTCTTACTCACATAATGAAGCGTAACGATTACCGACAGGTATGCCCACTTCACGATTTCCATAAGTGAGATGGGAATGCGCGCACCCGCACGTGCGCGCTCGTGATAATCCCGCCCGTGCCTCACTCTCGATCCCCACGACTGTGGGGCACGTTCTGCGCATCTGGCGGCGTTGGCACCACCACAATCACCCTCCACCTCGCTCGAATTGCAACCCGGTTAGGGCAGCGCGTGCTCATCGTCGAATCAGATACTCGAGCACCGCTCCGCGAGGTTCTCGGGGCCGGTCCTCCATTCTGGGAGGAGTACCGGCGAGCGAACGCTTTAGTCAAAGCCCAGGCGTTGCCGCAGCAGCTTCGCGCTGGCTTTGCTCTTCTCACCAGAAGAAGTAGCGCACCAATATCTGAGGAGATTTTTACTCAATTTTGCACCCTCGCTGGCGAGAATTTCGACCTCGTTCTATTCGATAATCCGCACCATCGATTTCCCAGCATGAACACCATCTTTGTTGCAGAAAATACCTTGCCTTCCTTGATTGGATTAACTGCACTTGCAGGAGAGTTAAAGCCCAAGTTAGTGATTATCAATAAACACTCCGCGCGAATAAAGAAGCGCGCTGCGCTCGAGGGTTTTGTCACCGATGCAAAGATATTTACTTTGCCACGTTCACAAGATTTACACCTTGCTCTTGGATTTGGGGTATTGCGAAAACTATCAAGCCAGAACGAGCAACGAGTCACTGATATCGCACGTGAGATTCTCCGATGATGCAAGGAGAACTTCTCGATGAAATCAGGTCACAGGTTGTCGCAGAGTTAATCGAAAAGAGCCCATGGATTCCTGAGCAAGAGTTCGAAGATGAATCTGCGGCGCTCCGCGATATCTCACGGGGCCTTGGACCATTTACCCAGCTCCTCCAGCACGAGAGTTTTACCGACTTATTCATCAACGCAAACTCCGGAGCATGGATTAATCGAGGTGCTGGCTTAGAGGAGTTTGATTTTCCCATTAATGAGCGGATGTTAGTGAACTTTATTCGTTCGCAGTCTTTGCGCGCAGGAAAACTTTTCGATCAGGCGCATCCGGCAGTCGACCTTGAACTAAGTGCGGGAGTGCGTTTACATGCGCTGCTACCACCGCTAGTTGAATCAGGTGTGCACCTCTCGCTTCGAGTCAATCAAAGGAAGAGCAACTGGCGTATCAGCGAGCGGCAACGAGAAGTCCTCAATCTCATCATCACGAGCAAAAGGAATTTCCTCATTTCGGGCGGTACGGGTAGTGGCAAAACCACGCTTCTTTCCCAGCTCATTGAAAGTATTCCCTCGAACCAACGACTACTGGTTATCGAAGATACGCATGAGATTCAGGCAGCGCACCCCCACCTTCTCAGGTTGCAAGCTCGAGAGAGCAACAGCGAAGGCATTGGTGCGCTAACAATTCGCGAATTGATTCGACATGCGCTTCGAATGAAACCAGATCGAATCTTCCTGGGCGAGGTTCGGGGCGCGGACGTTCTTGATCTTTTCCTCGCTTTGAACACCGGGCATGCCGGAAGTGGCGGCACGATTCATGGAAATTCACCACGGGATATCCCCAATCGCATCGCTGCGCTAGCCATGACAGTTGGGATTCCTCGAGATGGCGCACTTGCCCTCTTCGCTAGTTCGATAGATCTCATTATTCACTTAGATGGTGGGCGAAGCGGCAATCGAATTTCCTCAATTTCACACGTGGTTGCTGCCGACGAGAACGTAGTAATTGAAGAGCTGATCAGCCCTCCTGAAGATTTCACACTCGAGCACATAGCGCATCTGAAACGAGCGTTGCTCAAGTGATTCTCACCTGGTTGCTACCTGGCGCCCTCCTTCGACCAGAGCGTAAGAATGCGCTCGCGCGCCAGATGGAATTTCTAGAATCAGTAATTGACGATGCAGAGAGCGGCGAGCATATCCATGTCAGCTTTGAAAGACATCGCTATCGAGATCTTGTCGGTACTCCGATTGAAAAGTTCTGCTATCTCTCAATCGCGCAAGGGTTGGCGCTGCTGCCGCCACTTCGAGAGTTGGCACGCCAATGTAAATTCCAGATAGAGCGTGAGCGTGCAATTGACGTGGAGATTGCGCCAGCTCGAGCAACGCTCAAACTGCTCACCTATTTTCCAGCGCTGATTCTTCTTGGCGCGGCAATTGGAAATGTAATGCCAGTAAATCAGAGTCTGCTTGCGCCGATTCCGGTTGGAATGGTTCTTATCTCCATCGCGCTGCAAGTATTTGGTCGACAATGGTCGGAGCGGATTATCGCTCACGCACGAAGTTAGCATTCAGATGCGTGTGACTTCGTTCCTTCGATCGATACATTTGATGCCAATGGTGGGCGCCCTTACACCGCTTCTCTTTTTTGGTATGTGGTGGGTTTTGGTCGCGCCAGTTGCCTATGGGCTTCTTAAGCGAACGCTCACGCTCCTTCCTTCCGAGGCGAGCGTTGCGCGCGCAAAAGAGCGTGAGCGCGAGGGGCTTTTCTTTCTCTCTGCGCTGGGCGGCTCGCTAAAAGCTGGGCTGCCACTTCTTCCAGCCTTAGCAAATGTCGCCACGCTACTTACTAGCTCCCTAAAAAGCGATATCGAAAAGGTCTACTCGCTATTACTTCTGGGTGCAGAGCCAAAGCAGGCATGGGGAGTACTCGTTGATGACCCACAACTTGGCTCCTGTGCCCGCGCAATTGCACGTGCCCAGCTTGAGGGGCGCTCGCTTGCCATTGTCGTCGATCGAATGATTACTGAGGTTTTTGAGAAGACGCTCACACGCTCAAAAGAACGGGTGAAATCACTCTCAGTGAAGTTAGCGCTCCCTATTGGTCTGTGTTTTCTGCCTAGCTTTCTTATCGGCGGAATCGGGCCAGTGATCTACTCTTTCTTTTCTTCATTGAGAATCTTTTAACAGCTCTCGACTTTCCCCATCTATCAATCATTCAATTTGGATAATTTCTTAGGTAGATGAGAATTCTTTCACGAAGCATTATTTCTGTTATCAACTCAAAAGAAGGAGAATGACATTGTTCGCTAAAACAATTGTGTTCATCAAAAGCTTTAACTCGGCCCGAATCGCTGGCGAGCTAGGAATTGCCACCGCCGAATATGCAGTAACAACAGTTGCCGCATGCGGCTTCGCGGGAGTCCTTTACAAACTACTTGGTTCAGAGAGCATCGCGCAATTAATTGGTGATCTTTTGCGCCGCGCACTTTCAACTTTCTTGTTGTAATTCTCGTGCAAAATTCTCATCACAATGAACGCGGAAGCGCTACTGCTGAACTAGTAGTGGCGCTTCCGATCGTCATCACCATGTTGTTGTTAGGCGTGAATTTCTTAGGAGAAACGATTCAAAGAGAACGACTTCGCTACATTGCAGAAGGTGTAGTACAGGCAGTTATGCGCGATGAGAGCCATAGCGATATTGCGCGCGAAGTAACTCGAACTCTTCCCGGCGCGCGGTACTCGGTGATCCGCCATGAATCTGATGGTACTTTCCAAGTCACCGTTCGCCATCGCGCGGCGAGCGCGAGCGCTACAGGCTTGCAGTGAGTCGTCCACCCGCTAGCGAGGCAGGAAGCGCGGCCCTTTTCACGCTCTGCTTTGCCTTCCTATTAATAGGTGTGAGCGCTCTAGTAGCGATCGAAATCGGGCAGATCGGGGCGCGGCGCGCCGAGATACGAAAAATTGAGGCGGTCGGGCTGGCTGCGATGGAACGGGCTGGGGGCGCTGGCGCCCTGGCCTGCCAGATTGCCCAGGCTATTTTCGCTATTCCCTGCGAATTTGGCGGGGACGAGATAGCTCTGCGTCCATCCTGGGGCCCCGCTGATTGGACGGTACGAGTGGGGTGGCGCGCCCAGCAGGCGGGGGTTTGGTAGCCCATTGGTGCGTTCATGGCGAAGGCGATTCCAATCTCACCCGCTTCTCGCCTTACACTCTTTCTAGAAACGTTTCTGTCCGCACCCCATAGATGGCCGCTACCGGTCATCGCCATGGAGTAAATAAGGAGTATCTATGACTTCCACTGTTCAGGTGGCCGGCTCAAACCTGACCCTCGCTTATGCAGTTCTTGCTATCGCAATTGCTGCCCTAGCCGTTGCCTTTGGGCTGCGCGCTCGGGTTCTTGCTGCAAGCGAAGGAACCGAAAAGATGAAGGAGATCGCAGCTGCAGTCCAAGAGGGCGCTGCTGCATATCTCACACGACAATTTCGCACACTTTCCATTTTCGTAGGAATCGTCTTCTTCCTACTGCTCGCTCTTCCCGGCGATGGTGATGTTCGAATCGGACGTTCAATCTTCTTCCTCGTTGGTGCAGGGTTCTCTGCATTCGTTGGTTACCAAGGAATGTGGCTTGCAGTTCGCGCGAACGTACGTGTGGCTGAAGCAGCACGCGACGGAAGCGCAGAGCGATCGGTGCAGATTGCATTCCGCACTGGCGGCGTCGTAGGTATGTTGACTGTTGGTCTTGGTCTTGCAGGAGCAGCCCTTGTCGTTGTTCTCTACAAAGCAGATGCACCATCAGTTCTTGAAGGATTTGGTTTTGGCGCTGCGATGCTCGCGATGTTCATGCGCGTTGGTGGCGGTATTTTCACTAAGGCTGCCGATGTCGGAGCAGACCTTGTAGGTAAAGTCGAACAAGGAATTCCAGAAGATGATCCTCGTAACGCAGCAACAATCGCGGACAACGTTGGTGACAACGTTGGTGACTGCGCCGGTATGGCAGCAGATCTCTTCGAGTCATACGCGGTAACTCTTGTTGCGGCGCTCATTCTTGGTCGCGCTGGATTTGGTGATAGCGGATTAATATTCCCGCTTATTGTTCCTGCAATTGGCGTTCTCACTGCAGTACTTGGAATCTTCCTTACTCGCCTTCGCCCAACAGACAAGAACGCAATGAGCGCAATTAACCGTTCATTCTTTATGTCAGCAATTGTCAGCGCGATTCTCGTAGCGTTTGCAACGTTTATCTATTTGCCAAGCAGCTTCTCACAATTCGCAAACGTCCCACCTGAGATTGCTGGCGCAAGCGGTAATCCACGAACACTGGCACTCGGTGCAGTACTCATTGGAATTATCCTCGCAGCTGCTATTCAAGTTCTTACTGGCTTCTTCACCGAAGTTGGTCGTCGTCCAGTAAATGATGTTGCTGCCTCGTCACAAACTGGCGCTGCAACAGTCATTCTTGCCGGCATCTCAGTTGGCTTCGAATCCGCTGTCTATTCAGCGCTTCTTATCGCCGCGGGTGTATTTGGCGCTTATCTACTAGGCAATGGCATCGTCGTACTTTCACTCCTTGCAGTTGCGCTCGCCGGTTGCGGCTTGTTAACAACAGTCGGAGTCATTGTTGCGATGGATACCTTCGGACCTATCTCTGACAACGCACAGGGCATTGCTGAAATGTCCGGCGATGTACATGGTGAAGGCGCAAAGATTCTCACCTCACTTGATGCTGTCGGAAATACGACAAAGGCAATTACCAAGGGAATCGCAATTGCAACCGCTGTTCTTGCTGCAACTGCGCTCTTTGGATCCTTCACCGATGCAATCAAGCATGCTGTAGAAGAGAGTGGCAAGAGCTTGGCAAATCTTGGCGTTGAGTTCTCCGGAATTCTCAACGTTGCCGATCCTCGCAATCTCGTCGGTCTGATCATCGGCGCAGCAGTGGTCTTCCTCTTCTCTGGCCTTGCAGTCAACGCGGTATCGCGCGCTGCTGGTGCGGTGGTGATGGAAGTTCGTAACCAATTCAAACTTCATCCTGGAATCATGAACGGAACTGAGAAGCCTGAGTACGGTCGCGTTGTCGATATCTGTACTCGCGACTCACTCCGTGAGCTTGCAACTCCAGGACTCCTTGCAGTTCTTGCACCAATCTCCGTTGGATTCGGACTTGGCGTTGGCGCGCTTGGTGCATACCTTGCTGGCGCAATCGGCACCGGAACCTTGATGGCAGTGTTCCTTGCTAACTCAGGTGGCGCATGGGACAACGCAAAGAAGATGGTTGAAGATGGCGTCTACGGTGGCAAGGGCTCACCAGCTCACGCTGCAACGGTTATCGGCGATACAGTCGGCGATCCATTCAAAGACACTGCAGGTCCAGCAATCAACCCACTTATCAAGGTTATGAACTTGGTAGGTCTGCTTGTTACGCCAGCAATCGTCGGACTCACACTTGATGAGAATGACACCGTACGAATTGGAATCGCGTTGCTTTCCCTTGCCGTGATTATCTTCTCACTCGTGCGTAGCCGTCGTAAGGCAACTGCGCTCGTATAAATGACGCTCTCGTATCTTTGATACTGAGTAATTTGCTAGAGCCGGGGAGGTAAACGTGGCGAAGAAGAAAACGCTAGTCATCGTTGAATCCCCGGCAAAGGCAAAGAAAATTGGGAGCTTTTTAGGTAGCGATTATGTAGTTGAGGCAAGCCTTGGCCATATTCGCGATTTGCCCCAACGCGCTGCAGATATCCCCGCCGATGTGAAAAAAGAGAAGTGGGCTAAAGAGGGCGTTAATGTCGATAAGGATTTTGAACCGCTCTATGTGATTAACCCCGACAAGAAGAAAAAAGTCTCTGAACTCAAGGCGCTTTTAAAAGATGCCGATGAACTCTTTCTTGCGACAGACGAAGATCGCGAGGGCGAAGCGATTGCCTGGCATTTACTTGAAATTCTCAAGCCAAAAGTCCCTGTACGACGTATGGTCTTTCATGAGATTACGAAAGATGCAATTCTCGCGGCAGCAAATGACACCCGCGAATTAGACCAACGACTTGTCGATGCGCAAGAGACCAGGCGCATCTTGGATCGGTTGTATGGATATCGACTCTCTCCTGTCTTATGGAAGAAAGTCATGCCACGAATCTCAGCTGGACGTGTGCAATCTATTGCGATGCGCCTTGTGGTTGAGCGTGAACGCGAGCGTCAGGCTTTCGTTGCATCAGACTGGTGGGATATCACCGCGCATTGTGCACTCGGTTTTAACGCACGTTTATTGACTCTTGATGGCGCAAAACTGGCCGCCTCGAGCGATTTTGATGCGAACGGAAAAGTAAAAGATAAATCCACATCTATGTGGTTAAAAGAACAAGAAGCCCTCGCTATTGTTGAATCGCTAGAAGGTTGTCAATTAACTGTAAAGTCAACGGAAGAATCACCTCGAAGCGAGAAGCCAAAAGCGCCATTCACGACATCTACATTGCAGCAGGATGCTGGAAGTCGTTTGGGATGGGGTGCGCAGTTGACGATGCGCGTGGCACAACGGCTCTATGAGAATGGGTACATCACTTATATGCGTACCGATTCGGTGACGTTGGCACCATCGGCAATCGAATCTGCTCGTACTGCAGTTAAATCTCTATATGGTGCTGACTATCTTCCCGATTCGCCGCGTATGTACACCGGAAAGACGAAAAACGCGCAAGAGGCACACGAGGCGATCCGTCCGGCTGGAGATGTTTACAAGACGCCAGGTGAATTAGCGAAAGAACTTACTCGCGAAGAGTTTTCGCTCTATGACCTGATCTGGAAGCGAACTATTGCTTCACAAATGGCAGATGCCAAAAAGATGCAGATGCGCGTGGACTTAGAAACTAAGAGTAAAGATGGAAAGATTGCAGGATTTCGCGCCAATGGTTCGGTCGTTACCTTCCCTGGCTATCTCGCTGCGTATGAAGAGATTGTTGATGATAAGAGCGCAGATCTTGATGGCGAAGTTGAGATGAGATTGCCACCAATGAAGAGCGGTGATGTCATGGCCGTAACACGTTTCGTTGGCGAGGGACATCAAACAAAGCCACCAGCTCGTTATACCGAACCTTCGCTGGTAAAGAAGTTAGAAGAACTTGGCGTTGGCCGACCCTCCACCTTTGCGAGCACAATCCAAACAATCCAAGATCGCGGATATGTTGCTAAACGTGGCCGGGCGCTGATCCCGTCGTTCTTGGCATTCTCTGTCACCGGATTGTTAGAACAACATTTTCCGCGGTTGATTGATTATGACTTTACAGCCAGCATGGAAGAAGACCTCGACAAAATCGCACTTGGTGAAGAGAACCGAGTTGCATGGTTAAAACGCTTCTTCTTTGGACATGATGGAATTCCAGGTCTTGCAGAGATGACTGATGACCTCGGCGCTATTGATGCGCGCGAAGTTAACACGATGAATCTGGGCGATGGCATAGAAATCCGTGTTGGCCGTTATGGTGCATATTTGCAAAAGGGTGAGGGCGAGAATCGCATCATTGCGAATATTCCTGAAGATCTCGCGCCGGATGAACTAAACCTTGCAAAGGCACATGAACTATTTGCACGACCTTCTGGTGAGCGCCAATTAGGTGCACATCCTGAGTCCGGATTGCCGTTGGTAGCAAAGACCGGCCGCTTCGGCCCGTATATCGTTGAAGTACTTCCGGAAGATACGCCGAAAGTGAAAGGCAAAGCGCCAAAGCCTCGCACCGCATCGCTTTTTTCTACCATGTCTTTGGATACCGTAACTATCGAAGAGGCGTTAAAGCTCTTTGGATTACCTCGCGTTGTTGGCGTGGATCCCAATACCAGTGAAGAAATCACGGCACAGAACGGGCCCTATGGTCCGTATTTACGTCGGGGTAAAGATTCACGTCAATTAGCGAGCGAAGATCAGATATTTACCTGCACGCTTGAAGAGGCTCAAGAACTTTACGCACAACCAAAGCGTCGCGGTCGTGGTGTTGCAAAAGGTCCGCTTAAGGATCTTGGTCCAGATCCTGTCACTGGGAAATCAATCCTGGTTAAAGATGGAAAATTTGGCACATACGTCACTGATGGTGAGACAAATGCAACCTTGCGCCGTGGCGATATCGTTGAGCTACTGACATTGGAGCGGGGTATGGAGTTACTTGCAGAAAAGCGCGCTCGCGCTACTCAAGACTAGGCTTTGGCCATGGAGCCAACACTTCAGGGTGATATACGAGGTGTCCTTTCGATAAAGCCATTTCGAAAACTATGGCAATCGATGGCCTTCTCAAGTTTGGGTGATTGGCTTGGCCTGCTTGCAACAACGGCGCTCGCACAACAATTAGCTGGTGGTGACTATGCGAAGGCGAACTTTGCCATCGCAGGTGTATTTATCTTCCGATTACTGCCATCGGTGTTCCTCGGGCCGCTAGCAGGTGTGATTGCAGATCGTTTTGATCGTAAGCGAACAATGATTGTCTGTGACATATTGCGTGGGGTTATATTTGCAACAATTCCTATTGTTGGAAGTTTGCTCTGGCTCTACATTGCAACAATTCTCATTGAATCAATCACACTCTTCTGGTCGCCAGCTAAAGAAGCTTCCGTGCCAAATCTTGTGCCGCGCAATCATTTAGAAAGTGCGAATCAGGTGAGCTTGCTTGCCGGGTATGGGACAGCGCCAATCGCTGCATTGCTCTTTACATTCTTAGCAGTTTTCAATTCTGCCCTAGCAACGGGAATTCCATTCTTTAAGAGCAATCCAGTAGATATGGCGTTATACATAAATGCGGTGAGCTTCCTCTACAGCGCTCTTGTCATAGCAAAAATACAGATGCCGCATACACCCGCAGAAAAAGGTGAAGCGCAGGTAGGAATAATTCGCTCACTCCTAGATGGTTGGAAGTTTGTTGGGAAATCGAAGAACATTCGCGGACTAGTCCTAGGCATGCTCGGAGCCTTCATTGCTGCGGGAGCAGTAATTGGGCTTGCTCGGACATTTGTGGGCGATCTTGGTGGCGGTGAAGCTGCTTATGGAATCTTATTCGGCGCTGTTTTCACGGGATTAGCGCTCGGAATCGCATTTGGTCCCAAAATATTCGCGCAATTCTCGCGGAAGAGATTATTTGGTGCATCGCTTTCAATGTCAGGAATCATGCTCGCGATTCTCGCGTTGATTTCAAACCTCGTACTTGCCATATTTATCGTCACAATTTTGGGATTTTTTGCCGGTATTGGTTGGGTATCTGGATTTACCATGCTTGGTTTAGAAGTAGAAGATTCAAAGCGTGGTCGCACCTTCGCATTTGTGCAATCGCTCATCCGAATCACATTGGTACTTGTCCTGGCAGTGGCGCCAATCATCGCGGCTGCGATAGGCGAACACACTTATCGGTTCCGCCAAAGCGTTTTGGAATATAACGGAGCATCTGTAACGCTGTTAATTGCTGGAGTAATTGCGACAATCGTTGGCATCATCTCATTCCGACACATGGATGATCGCAAGGGTGTTTCCATCTTTAGCGATATCGCCGCGGCGCTTCGGGGTGAACTAGGAGTGCGAAACACCTTCTTCGCAACAGGTTTATTCATTGCCTTCGAAGGTGGCGAAGGAGCAGGGAAATCTACGCAAGTAGTGAAGTTACGTGAAGCGCTCGAAAAGTTAGGCGAAAACGTAGTTGTCACTCGCGAGCCTGGTGGTACTGAATTAGGGAAAAAACTACGCGAGATTCTGCTGAGCAATGAGACTGGAACTATTGCACCACGAAGTGAAGCGCTCCTTTATGCTGCAGATCGCGCGCACCACGTGGAGAGCGTGGTGAAGCCGGCGCTAGTTGAGGGTGCAATCGTGATCACCGATCGATATATGGATTCTTCCATCGCTTATCAAGGCGGCGGTCGAGTCCTTGCGCCGCAAGAGATTGCACGGATCTCGCGATGGGCGACAGATAGCCTTACCCCATCACTTACCGTTCTCCTTGATGTTCCTGCGGAGACAGCCTTTAAACGCTTCGCCGATCGAGACCGATTAGAGAGCGAGCCACTTGCCTTCCACGAGCGGGTGCGCACCACTTTCCTCGAATTGGCAGCATTCTCCCCAGATCGATACCTGGTCATTGACGCCACCGATTCAATTGAGAGAATTGCCGAACAGGTCCTAGCGAGAGTGCAGAGCCTCTTAGCCAATCGGAGGAAGTAATGACGGCACTCTTTGGCGACATCATCGGCCAAGAGCGAGCTGTTGAGATACTTCAGAAAGCAGTTGTAGCTGCGCACGCGCGCGATGGTTCGCAATCGATGGTTCAATCTTGGTTATTTACTGGCCCTCCAGGTTCTGGTCGTTCTCATGTTGCGCTCGCATTTGCTGCAGCTTTGTTATGCGATACAGGGGGGTGCGGCAGCTGTCACTCGTGCCATCTAGCAAAGCGCGGTTCGCATCCAGACCTTGAAGTAATTCGCACCGAAGGTCTCTCACTGAAGATTGATGAGGTACGCGAAATAATCGCCCGCGCATCGTGGGAGCCAAGTTCAAGTCGCTTTCGAGTGGTTGTCATCGAAGATGCAGAGCGCTTGACTGAGAGCGCAGCTAACGCCTTACTTAAGGCGATCGAAGAGCCAGGAGTGCGAACAATCTGGTTGCTATGTTCACCCACTATTGAAGATGTTCTCCCTACTATTCGTTCCCGTTGTAGACAGATTGCATTAGTTACCCCGAGCACAGCAGCTGTAGCAGCGCTACTAATCCGAGAAGAACATGCGCCAACAGAAATCGCTGAGTTTGCTGCGCGCGCTAGCCAGGGTCATATCGGTCGGGCGCGCTTTTTGGTTAAGGAACCCAAATCACGCGCTCGCCGCGATGAGGTGATCACCTTCGCACTTGAGTTATCCGATGTTGCAGGAGCGATGGCAGGTGCGGCGCGACTGATGGAGATCGCTGGACTTGAAGCTGCAAGTGAAGCCAGCGAACGAGATGAGATTGAGCGGGAAGAATTAGCGACTGCGCTCGGCGCAGGTGGAAGTGGCAAAGGAGCACCAAGTGGATCTAGTAAAGCGCTCAAAGATTTAGAGAAAGAGCAGAAATCTCGTGTTACCCGTGCGACTCGAGATTCAATCGATCGAGCTCTTTTAGATATTGCAACTGCCTACCGTGATGTGCTGTCGGTACAGATGGGGGCTTCAGGCGGGCGAGAATTAATCAATGAACACTTACGTGGCGAAATTGAAAAACGCGCTGCAAGTAGCGACTCTGAAGGAGTTATGAAGCGTTGGGAAGAGATTATGGCCACTCGCCGCACCTTAAAATTCAACGTTGCTCTACTACTTGCGCTTGAAGCGCTTTTTCTGAAGGTTCGCTTTTAAATGCTGCTGACTAAGCGAAGAATTGCGCTACTTGCGACCTTCGTGATTGCCACCGCCACCACACTTGTGTACCGAGCACAAACCGGTGATGGCTGGAGCTTTGCCGATTATCAGAATCAGCAATTGACATGGATTGAATGTGGTGGGCCATTTCTTTGTACTGATCTCACTGTTCCCGTTAATTATGGAAAGCCAGGCGGAGAACGGATGCAGTTATCTCTGGTGAAATACCCTGCGACTGATAAAAAGAAGCGGTTGGGTTCGCTCTTCGTTAATCCCGGAGGGCCAGGCGCATCTGGCGTTGCATATGCCTACGCAGCTGAGTACATCGTGAGTAAAAAGATATTGAGCGCATATGACGTAATTGGTTTTGACCCGCGCGGTGTCGGTGGAAGCTCAGCTGAGCGTTGTCTGAGCAACAGCGAGACAGATCGATTGATTGAGGCAAATGGTCCAGTAGTTGATGGTTTGAGCATGTCTACACTTGAAGAGTCCTCAAAGCTACTTGCTACTAGGTGTATGGAGAAGTTAGGGGAGCGCTTAAAGTTTTTAGGTTCGGTAGATGTCGTGCGCGATATGGATCTTATGCGCCAAGTTCTTGGTGAAAAGCAGTTACATTTTCTCGGCAAGAGTTACGGCACATATCTTGGACTTGTCTATACAAGTATGTTTCCTAAAAACGTTGGTCGCTTTGTGCTCGACGGTATCGTGGACCCTAATTTGAGCGCTAATGAAATAAACAAGGCGCAGGCGCTTGGTTTTGAGATTGCGCTAGATGCTTTTCTTACCGATTGTGTAGACAAACAGGATTGTTTTGTAAAGGGAACGTTAGACCAAGCGCGCGCAGCAGTTACTAAGCTGCAAGATTCCGTAGCAAAAGAAGCGTTACCTGGAAAAGATAACCGTCTGGCAACAGAATCAATTCTGGTGCTAGCAATGGTGGCTTCTCTTTACGATTCGGAGACCGGCTGGCCTGCGCTAAATAAGGCGCTTAAGGATGTGTACAAAGGCAATGGCGCGCGACTTTTTGATTTAGTAAATGACTACGTGGTGCGTGATGGGAAAGGTCGCTACCCTTCGAATGAAAATGAGGTTGCCTACATCGTTAATTGTTTGGACCGCACTGATGATGCAAGTCCGGAACGTTTAGCCAGTGATGCGGAGCGTTTCGAGAGTTTCGCCCCACATTTTGGCCCGTACATTGCCTGGTCGACGCTGCCGTGCCATTACTGGCCCTATGAACCTGTTCGCCCTCCCGTTCCATTAAATGGAAAAGGCGCCCCGGATTTCGTGGTGATTGGCACGACCCGCGATCCCGCTACCCCCTACAGCTGGGCGACTGAGGTCACGGCGAAGTTCCCATCGGCCTATCTCATTACCGCCGACGGCGATGGCCATACCGGCCACGGCCGTGGCTCCTCCTGTGTAGATAGCGTCGTGGACACCTTTTTTCTCACGGGCGAGTTACCAACTCGGCCGCTGCGCTGCTCGCTCTAGCAGCGCTCGCTCGTGGTCAAGAGCACCCCTTCGGATAGGGCAGGATTTACCTCGTGCACTTAGACCATATCTCTTACGTTGCATCGCATGATCACCTCATCGATGAAGTACAACGAATCGGTTCGCGACTTGGCGCAGGTTTCATGGATGGCGGAATTCACCCGCGCTTTGGTACCCGTAACTTTACGTTGCCATTACAAGGCGGACGTTACTTAGAGATTGTCTGTCCATTAGATCATCCTGCAGCAGATGCCTCTCCATTCGGAAAAGTTGTCTCGCAACGAGCGCAAGATGGTGGCGGCTTATTAACGTGGGTGCTCTCAGTCTCTAATATTTCAACATTCGAAAAGCGTCTTGGCCGCGAGAGCGTTGACGGACATCGTCGTCGTCCAGATGGCAGCGATCTACATTGGAAGCAGATTGGCGTTCTTGGAACGTTGGAAGATCGACAACTTCCTTTCTTCATCGAATGGCTTACCGAAGATCATCCTTCCAAGGAAGCAAAGCCAGTTGCGAAAATCGAGAAACTTGAGATTGCTGGCGATCCAGAGCGCGTTCGCGAATGGATTGGCGAAGATTTCGAATCAGCGTTCGCAGGAATTGCACTGGAGTGGGTTGATCCTGCAGAGAATGACGGTGAGACTGGAATTTATGCCGTTCACTTCTCAACGCCTACTGGTTCATTTAGGTTAGATTAAATCTGAATTAAAACCTGCCGCCTTAGCTCAGGGGTAGAGCAACGCACTCGTAATGCGTAGGTCCCGGGTTCAAATCCCGGAGGCGGCCCCACTAGAGCTGCACGAACTCGGCTGAACTCGGCGGACTGGTCACCGTAATTTCACTGGAAATGTACACTTACGTCATGAAATCGCGAGCGCTCCACTTGTTAATCGCAGCGCTTATGTTTCTCGCAACTTTTACTCCTGCCACACATGCGGCAAATTCTTTAGATAGGCCGTGGTGGCCCAAGGTTCCCTCACTTGGCTTCTCATCAACCGAAGCGTTTACACCTGGCGTCCGAGAAAAGTCTTGGGTATCAGGTTATTCCTATGCAGAGGGAACTTCGTCAGGGCTCTATACCCGCGTTGTTTCCTGCCTTTCAGTAGAAGATCCTGCATGTGCAAATGCAGATTCCATTGCAGCTAACTTCATTCTTCCGCCATGCTCGTTAAATGAAGGAGAGTTGTGTATTGATTCACTTGAGCTATCGAATGCAGCAGGCAAATTGGAGCCCGCCATATTCGATTATGTAGCGCCTTCACCAAAATTTTTGGCGAGCAAAACTCGAGGCACTCCCTTCGGTGGCGGAATTAGCCTGTGGCGCTCAAAGAGCACCTTGAATGCTCTGGGTGTCGACCAATACGCAGTCCACGTGCATTTAGACCTGCAGAACATGCGAAACAAAGCTTGCCTGACAGACGCACAATCATGCTCATTTGAATTAGGGAACTTTTCAGCAAATGTCTTTCCGGTGAAGGTTCGACCTATTACCTCTGAAGAGAAATGTTTGTGGACTGAAGGTAACAATTGCGCAGTCATCACAGATTTCTTGCCGGGCACGAAAGTTGCTCTTACTGTCAGAATGAATAATTCTTTAACTGGCTTCCTTTTCGGTCGCATGCAGGACGTCTCCATGGAAGTGACGCCTATCTCAAAGACTCTTAATGCGCTTCGTGTGGAGGCAAGCCCCATTGATGTTCCCAGCATTCATGCATTTGTCGCCAAAAGTGAGTTATCTAAATACCCAGAGATAGACAAGTACTGGGATAACCGGCGCGCAAACTTGGCTGCTTCCGACAAAATCAGCAGCGAAACGATTGATCTTGGCCCGTGGCCACAATATGCGATGAATGATTTTCTTGCATTCAGCAGCCTTGTGGAATCAGGTGAGTTGGTGAGCTCGATTTGGCGGTTTGGTTCTGGACTCGGATTGGGAACAGGTAGTGATTGCTATAAAGATAAAACAAAAATCTTGGGCTTAGTCACAACAAATGCGTCAACTTACGATCCTGGTCCGCCCTCCTTCGACGGCACTTCTTTGAATTATCGAGTTGGAGGTGCACATCACCTTGCAGATGGCAAAACTTTGACCAGAGGTTCTTATGATCTTGCACTTCGCTCTGAATTTGCGCGTTGTCTCTATGGATTTTCGAACGCTCCCTTAGGAGCATCAATCTCAGTTCTCTCGAGTGATGGCACAACCCAGGAAATTTCCACCGAATCACTTCGTGAGGATGCAAATCGTCAGTGGCTATACCTAAGCGCGAAGAACTTCACATTCTCTAGCCCAACTATTCGAATAAAGTTGGTTCAGAAAGCTGAAATTGGTGCGGTTGCGAAACCAGCCGCGAAGAGCACGAAAAGTGCACCCAGAACGACGATTACTTGCGTTAAAGGCAAGACAGTAAAGAAGGTCACTGGGGCGAACCCCAAGTGTCCATCTGGGTATAAGAAGAAGTGACTTAACCGCCTACGAAAGTAAATTAGTTACGCCGCTGTATTTCTCAACCTTTGCGGGATCCAATTCGATTCCAATGCCAGGCCCACTAGGAATCTCGAGCATGCCTTCCTTATCAAGCACCCAAGGTTTCTTCGTGATGTCATCAACATATGGTGCACCTGTGCAGTACTCGACGAAGTTGGTCCGGTGAAAAGCAGAGGAGAGTTGGAGATCTGTCGCAAGACCTACGGCAGTGTTCCAACCGTGTGGAATCATTTGTATTCCATGATCTTCAGCCATGTTGGCGATACGACGCCACTCACTAATGCCACCACATTTGACCACATCAGGTTGGATGATGTCGAAGGCACCTTGCGTGATAAAGGGAATGAAACTCTGGCGGCGAGTTAAGACTTCTCCACCCGAAATTGGCACTGGAGAGGATTTGCGGAGCGTCTTGAAACCTTCAAGATCATCTGGATGGAGCGCTTCTTCAAACCAACCTACGTTGTACTCGGCCAACATGTGTGAGGCGTTAATGGCCCAACGCAAACTGCCCTTCCAGTAGGCATCAGAACCACCAGCATCAACGGCGAGGAAGCAATCATCACCAATTGCTTCGCGAGCGCTTCGCACAAGAAGTTCGTCATTGGCAGGGCTAATCCGACCAAATGTTCCCCAACCGATTTTGAATGCTTTGAATCCTTGGGAGAGTAGGTTTCGCAAGTTTGCTTGCATGATGGGTGGCTCATCCATCAATAGCGATGCATAAGGCATTACTTTCTCACGTAAGCGACCACCGAAGAACCGACCAATCGGTTGTTTTGTCACCTTGCCGAAGAGATCCCAGAGCGCGATATCAATTCCGCTGATTGTGTGGGTGATGGAACCACCTCGGCCGAGCCAGAAGGTATTTTGGTGGAGCTTTTCGCTCACTCGCTCTGGTTCCACAGCGCTCTCGCCGATGAGAAGCGGTTTCAAGATTTCAAGAGAGGCACGGACTAATTCTTCGCTTGTGAAAACAGCACCGATACCGACCAGTCCCTCATCAGTGTGAATTGCAACGAGAGTGTGTACGACATTCTCTGGCTCGAGTTCTTCACTCCAGCCGCCTTTAGGAGTTGCACCTCTAAGGCCAGCAATTCTGATTTCAGTGATTTTCACTTCATTCCTCTCTAAACACATCAAAAAGTCTTGACAGAGTATAGATAGTCAGTACTGTCTTGCCAAGAATATAGAGGGTGAGTGGACATGATTGATATTGCGATACGAGGGGCTCAAATTGTCGACGGCAGTGGACGAGATCGATTCGTTGCAGATGTCGGAATAGTTGGCGACAAGATCACCCAGATCGGAAACGTTGGTCAAGCAAACGTAGAAATAGATGGAACGGGATTAACACTCTCACCTGGATTTATTGATCCACACAGCCACTCTGATTTCACTTTCCACACCAATCCGGATAACGAAAGTTCAGTCCACCAAGGCGTTACCACTGAGATTGTTGGCAATTGCGGATTTTCCAGCGCCCCACTCTCGGAAGTTTCAGTTCCATTTACCGAAAAGCGTCTTAAGAATTACGCATACACAGGCGAGGTAACCTGGCGCACTTTTGGAGAGTACCTCTCTGAGATGGAGCGGATGAAAACTTCCACTAATTTTGCATTTTTGATTGGGCACAACAGTCTTCGCTTAGCAGCCGGCATCATGGGTGAAGAGAAAGTCACCGATGATCAGTTAAAGAGGATGAAAAATTTCATCGAAGATAGTATGGAAGCTGGCGCGTTGGGCTTAAGTTCTGGACTTGAATTTGCCCCAGGTTCTTACTCCACTTCTGCAGAATTGAAAGACATCATTACCGCAGTTGGAAAATACGATGGAATTTATGCCAGCCATGTGCGTAACCGTGACTCCGAGATTTTTGATGCAATTAATGAGTTTGTAGATATCACTCGAGCTGGTGGAGTTCGTGGACAGATTTCACACTTTAACGTTCGTCATGATTCAAATGCGCCACAAAATGCATGGCGTCGCGCTGTTGACATCATGGAAAATGCACAGAAAGCGGGCTTAGACATTACCGCTGATACCACTCCATTCCGTGAGGGAATCGGTGCGATGTATGCGATTTTGCCGCGTGACTTGGTCAATTTAGGGCCAAAAGCAATTGCAGAAGCGTGTGCAGATCCAGCGAAGCGCAAAGAGCTCCGTACGCAATGCGATCGTTATTGGCGCTTCATTCATAAAGGTCAATGGCATCGTGTATATCTTGAAGGTTCACCGAATTTCCCAGAGCTGCAAGGGCTCTCATTCCCTGCTATCTCTGAAATCTTGGGCAAGGATGAATGGGATTGCTACTTCGACATCATGGCCGCCGCTGGCGATCAATGCCTAAACCTCATCATGGTTGGTGAACTATTCACCGATGATCATCTCAAAGAGATGATTTCGCACCCAGATTTCTCACTCGGCGTTGATGGATACACCAGCACAGATCATGGCGCTCTCTCTGAGGTAACTTCATCACAACATCCGTATTGTGGCCATATTGAGTACTTGGCGCACCATGTTCGTGAGGTAGGTACTTTGACTCTAGAGACTGCAATTCACAAAATGACAAAGAAAGTAGCCGAGCGATTTAACATTCAAAAGCGCGGCGAAATTAAAGAGGGATATTTCGCAGATCTAGTCCTTTTCAATGCAGAGACCGTGAATAGCAGGTCAACTATTGCAAAACCTCAGGTTTATCCAGATGGAATTACTGCAGTATTAGTTAATGGCGAAATTGTTGTTCAGAACGGTGCCCATAAAGGCAAGCGACCTGGACAGGTTATTCGTAGAACTGCTTAATTCTTGATTGCGTACCCAACCGCAAGTGAAGAGGCAATAGCTACCCATATTTGATAAGGCAGCAGTGCTAGGCCATATCCAATCGACGCTCTAAAAGTGATGATGGTGATTGGTAGCGTAAGTATCGCTGCTGTTACCAGGGCAATCGCTGCACCGACCAGATTATGGGGCGAGTAGAAAAGGTACGACCAAAGTAGCGCAGCCGAAACACTTAGCGCGAAGAACGCCAGCCAAGTCAGGACCAGAGTCCGCGATAGATTCCGAGAAACCACAAAAGATGCAACGCCTAACATAATGAAGTTGTACGGCCAGATAATTCCAAAAATCCAACTAGGTGGTTGCCATGATGGTCGGTTGAGCGAGTAGTACCAACCAGGGTTGCTATTAACCCAGAAACCAGAGCCGATCGCATAGACCGCCACAAGCACGACTCCCGCCACAGCGGCAACAGTGCGCCAACTCTCCATAACAGAAATCTAGCAGCGTGCGCTACCTTTTACGTTATGGACTTAGCAACTCGAATTCACTCACAGTTGGATTTATCGAATAAGAGTCAATTGCGAGTGTGCATGGTCTGTCTAGGCAACATCTGTCGTTCTCCCATGGCGGCAGCAGTACTTCATAATCGAGCCCACGAAGTAACTCATTGCGAAGTTCTTGTCGATAGCGCAGGAACAGGGTCATGGCATATCGGTGAAGGACCGAATTTCTCATCTGAGGCAACGTGGAGCAAAGCTGGATATCAATACGAGCATGTAGCGCAACAATTCACGAAAGATTTCTTTTCGGGACGAGATTTAATCTTGGTCATGGATTCAAGTAATTATCAGAATGTCATCAACTTGGCAGCACATCCCGACCACCGACAGAAGGTCTTCTATCTTCGACAATTCGATCCATCTTTGAGCCGTATCGACCCAAGTGGTCCAGATGCGCATCGTCTAGAAGTGCCCGACCCATATGGTCTAGCGGACCGCGCCTTTGAAAAGGTGCTCGAAATGGTAGAAGATTCGGTAGAAGGTCTACTCCAAGTTCTCAAGAAGTAAGTGGAGGCAAGATGCGTGCAGCTCGATTCCATGGCGCTAAAGATTTGCGTATCGAGGATGTTCCCGATCCATCGGTGCCCAACGGACATACTCTCGTCCGCATGGAGCGCGTGGGAATTTGCGGCACCGATTTAGAAGAGTACTTAATCGGACCAGTCATCATTCCAAAACATCGAACGCCGATGATCATTGGCCATGAATATCTCGGCCGAGTTATCGAAGATCCACTTGGCAAGTTAAAACCAGGAACGCTCGTAGTGCCTGATGGCATTGTGGGTTGTGGAAATTGCTACCACTGCGATCGTCATGAAGAGGGAATTTGTAAGAGCTATGAATGCATTGGTCTCACTTGCGATGGTGGCATGGCTGAATTAATGGCCACTGACCCAACACGTTGGATTGAAGTGCCAAGCCATGTCTCTGCGGATGTGGCTGTTTTTGCAGAACCTATGTCAGTTGCGGTGCGCGCTCTCAATAAAGTCCCATTTATTCCAGGGACAAAAATCGCAGTAACCGGCGGCGGAACCGTTGGTTTGTTAATTGCACAAGTTGCTCGCTCATTCGGTGCTGCACAAGTTGTGGTCTACGAACCTAACCCAGTGCGCCAAGCAGTGGCTCAATCTCTTGGATTCGAAACGCTCAATCCACTTAATGAGAGAGAGTGGGCGCACTACGATGAATTTGATTCGCTCTTAGAATGCTCTGGCGTCAAGGGAACTACCGCAAAGTCGCTCGATAAAATTCGAAATGCTGGAACGCTTGTCCTTGTCGGTTTTCGACCTGAAGAAGAGAGCTTTCACTTACTCAATTTTGTGCTCAGCGAAAAGCGAATTCTTGGCACGGCAGCACATATGTGGGATGTCGATGTTGCCGCAGCTATCGCGCTCCTTGCTGGCAATTCGATTGATACGAAACCGCTTCTTACCGACGTGATTGCGTTAGATGAAGTGGTAAGCAAAGGTTTTGATCGTTTACTTAACGATAAAAATGCCTTCAAGATTGTGGTTGATACTACGCGCTAGCAAGCTGCTAGTTCTGCGGGAAACCTAAATTGATTCCGCCATGACTTGGATCAAGCCATCGACTAGTCACAACTTTGCCGCGCGTGAAGAAGTGGACTCCCTCTGTTCCGTGCGCATGCGAATCACCAAAGAGTGAGTGCTTCCACCCACCAAATGAGTAGTAGGCAACTGGAACTGGGATTGGCACATTTATTCCAACCATGCCAACCAACACTTCATTTTGGAATTTGCGCGCCGCGCCACCATCGTTGGTGAAAATGGCAGTGCCATTTCCATATTGATGGGAGTTGATCAGCGCCAATCCTTCTTCGTAGCTTTTAACTCTAATTACGCTTAAGACTGGCCCGAATATCTCATCTCTATAGATCGTCATCGAAGGCGTTACATGGTCAAAGAGAGTCGGTCCCAACCAGAATCCGGCGCTCGCGCCATCAATAGCGATATTCCTGCCATCCTCAACAAGAGTTGCACCCTCTTTAACTCCAGCATCAACGTATGAGGCAACCTTGTCGCGGTGAATTTTGGTAACAAGCGGCCCCATATCGGTACCTTTTGTGCCATCACCGGTCTTCAATTTTTTCATACGTTCTTGAATCTTCTTTACTAACTCATCACCAATCGGATCGACTGCGACAACTGCCGAGATCGCCATGCAACGTTCGCCTGCAGATCCAAATCCAGCATTGATTGCCGAGTCTGCAGTCAACTCCAAATCTGCATCAGGAAGAACTAGCATGTGGTTCTTCGCACCACCAAGTGCTTGAACGCGCTTGCCATTCTTTGTGCCGTTTTCGTAGACATACTTTGCAATCGCAGTAGAGCCGACAAAAGAGATGGATGCGATATCAGGATGCTCCAGCAATCTATCAACTGCTACTTTGTCACCGTGAATGACATTGAACACGCCATCAGGTAGACCTGCTTCCTTCCAAAGCTTTGCAATGAAATTAGTCGCCGAAGGATCCTTCTCACTTGGTTTGATAACAACAGTATTTCCAGCAGCAATTGCGATTGGGAAGAACCACATTGGCACCATTGCAGGGAAGTTAAATGGCGAGATAATCGCGCAAACTCCTAATGGTTGGCGAATCGAATATACATCGACCCCTTGTGATACTCCTTCGGAATACCCGCCCTTCAAAAGGTGTGGAATACCGCAAGCAAACTCAGCAACTTCTAGCCCACGAGTAACTTCGCCTAATGCATCTGATAGCACTTTTCCATGTTCAGAAGTGATGATTGCAGCAAGTTCTTCTTTTCTAGCATTGAGCAGATGTCGAAATGCGAAGAGAATCTGAACGCGCTTAGTAAGAGATGTTTGGCTCCAAGAGGTGAATGCGCTCTTCGAATTTGCAATAGCCGAATCAATTGTTTCAAGATCTGCGAAGTCAACGCTTTTACTGACTGTTCCAAGAGCAGGGTTAAAAACCTCTCCTTGGCGACCGCTCTTGCTGCCGACCTCTACTCCATTGATCCAATGCTTTACGAGCTCCACAGCGCCTCTTCCCTTTTATCTAATGCTTACCAGTAGGATTCAGGTTGACAAGTATTCCAGTTTTCTCGAAGTTCAGTAACGCCAAAATCACCGAAATAATCGATGCAGGGGGAGCGCGCTTGAAGACCAGAGGATGGCTAGCGCCCTATCTGCTATTGAGTCTGACCTGGGGCTTGTCATTTATGTTTATCGAAATTGCCCTAGCGGTCTTTAGCCCCTTTGGGATTGCCTTCATTAGGAATCTCCTCGGTGCTGCCGTGCTCTGGAGCTACCTCTTCTACAAAAAGATACCGATACCACGTGATCGTTCAGTTTTTGGGTGGATTTTTTTAATTGGACTCTGTTCGAACATAATTCCTGTAGTCATAGTTCCATTCGCGCAGACAGAAGTGACGTCATCGCTTACCGGCATCGTAAATGCGATGTCCCCAATTTTTGCTGTGATATTTACCTTATTACTTTTCAAACACGAAGCGGTAAAGCCAATTCAGATTTTCGGAATCCTGCTCGCGTTCTTTGGTGTTGCAATCGTCTTTGGCATCTGGGATATCGAATCCGCTCCATGGTGGGCCTACCTTTTCTTACTGATTGCGGTGACATCCTTTGGGTTAGTTGCACCTATCATCGCCAAATACATCGCGCCTAAGAACTATCCACCGGTAGCACTAGCAACGATTCAAGTGACAATTGCTGCAGTCGTACTTTTCCCAACCTTTGTCTTATTTGGATTTAACTCCTACGATTTTTCGTTCGCCCCAATAATTGCCATCATAATTATCGGAGTTTTCTCTACTGGATTTGCCTTTGCCTGGAACTATCGCATAGTCGCTCTAGTTGGCAGTTCTGTCGCTGCCACAGTTAATTTTGTCTCCCCGATTGTTGCGGTAATCGCCGGAGTAATTGTTTTAAATGAACCATTAACGTGGAATGAGCCAGTAGGTGGCGCCATTGTGATCCTCGGCAATGCAATCACGCAAAGATCTAGAGCTGTTAAGTGAGCCAAAACGTCCCGAACAAAAAAGGCGACAGTTGGGTTCCTACCTATATAGCGCTGGGAGTTATTTGGGGAGCTTCCTTCTTATTCATTGAGCGTTCGCTCACCTTTCTCACGCCTGCAGGGGTGGCTTTCCTTCGTTGCGCCCTGGGCGCGCTATCTCTTTGGTCAGTACTAATTTACAAGCGGATGCGTTTAATTAGAGATCCACTCCTTCTCCTCCAATTGTGGGTCATGGGTATGTTGCTTAATGTGTTGCCTGGAGTGCTTTTTGCATTCGCGCAAGAGCGAGTTTCATCGATTCTTGCTGGAATCATGAATGCATTAACGCCGATTATGAGCGTGATTATGATTCTGCTTGTTTTTAGAAGTGAACGTTTAAGTTTTGAGCGAATTTTGGGAATCGTCCTCGGATTTTTTGGAGTTCTTGTTCTGCTTTCTGTTGGGAATTCAATTGGAGAATTTTCACTAAGCGCAATTCTTGCGCTGATACTCGCGGTGACTTGTTATGGAGCCTCGTATCCGTTTTCATCAAAATATATAATTCCGAGAAAACTACAACCTGAAGTTTTAGCAACTACTCAGGTGACGCTGGCCGCATTCACGCTCCTTCCATTTTTTCTCTACCATGGTGTTACTTCCTATGAGATTTCAGTCGATGCGCTTTTATCAATACTTGCCTTGGGAATCCTCGGCACGGGAGTTGCATACATTTGGAATTTTAGAAACGTCGAATTGGCGGGACCCTCGCTGGCGAGCACGGTTACGTACTTAACTCCGCTAGTAGCAGTGGCTTTGGGGTTCTTTCTTCTCGGTGAGCCGCTCACCTGGAATGAACCAATTGGCGGTTTAATTGTTCTATTGGGAAGTGCGATTGCGCAGGGGAGAATCAAACTCCTTAGGAGGTAATTGTGGAAGCAGTTAGTAATGTGTTTCTTGTTCTTCACTTTGTTGGACTTGCCGCTCTCTTCGGCGGATTTCTCGCGCAGATGACATCAGCGACTAAGCAGATCACCAATGGCATGCTCCATGGTGCGCTCCTTTCACTCATCGCTGGAATTGTGCTTGTTGGGGTCAGTTACCCGCTCAACGATCAGGACTCGACCGCCTACCCGCTTTATGACAACAGTAAAATCTCGGTCAAATTATTGATTGTTGCCGCCATTTTGATTATTGGTTATACAAGTAAGAGGAAAAGTAAAAATTCTGGCCAAGGTGATACTGCCGCATGGGCGACCGTGGGATTGTTAGCCCTGACTAATATTATTATCGCTGTCTTTTGGTGAGAGGTGTTGTAGCCCCCAGGCATACATAGCGATTGCCCCAGCAGCTGATGCATTGATAGAACGCGTCGAGCCGTATTGATTGATTGCGAGCACTACCTCACATACCGAGACAGCCTCATCCGACATTCCGGAACCTTCTTGGCCAAAGAAGAGTACGCACTCACGTGGAAGTGGTCGATTCTCTAAGCGTTTACTCACATCAATGTTGTCGATACCAATAATCGCAAGTTTGTTGGTTTTCGCCCATTCAGCAAATTCAGTGACAGTGGGATGGTGCTGCACATTCATATATCGATCAGTCACCATTGCTCCGCGCCGGTTCCAATCGCGTTTTCCTACAATATGAATTCCCGCCACATTGAATGCATTTGCGGTTCTAATCAATGAACCAATATTTAAATCATGTTTCCAATTTTCAACTGCTATGTGAAGCGGATTACGTTTGGTATTGAGGTCTGCGACAATTGCTGCAACAGTCCAATACCGATATTCATCGAGAACATTACGTTTATCGCCAAGCTCAAGTAGCTCTTGGTCGTATTGTTCACCGACAGGCCACGGCTTTGGATGAGGGCCAACGCCAACAAAGGGATAGAATTCCCCTGCACCTGGCTCAGTTGTCATGTGTGGCACTCCAAGAAAATTACTGTTGTTGATAGGAGTCTAGTGGGGCCACTTCTGGCTTTAATCTCCAGCATCACCTGGGGTCTCGCTGATTTTCTTGGCGGACTGGCCTCGCGCCGGACCCGGATCGTTCGTGTCCTTCCCATCTCATATCTCTCAGGCGCAGTTGTCGTTACCTTCTTTTCAATATTCCTGATTCCAGGTGAGTTAAATAGCGATTCGTATCTCTACGGTTTCTTCGCTGCCTTCTTCGGAGTTCCTGCTATTGCTCTGCTCTACGTGGCGCTAAGTCGTGGACCGATGGGTATCGTCTCACCAATCACTGCATTAATGGCCGCATTCGTCCCAGTGATAACAGGATTGCTCCGTGGCGATCAAGTATCAGGAATTGGTTATTTTGGCATGGCTCTTGCTGCGCTCTCGGTGATCTTGGTCAGTCAAGAGCAAAAAAGTGAAAGTGCGCAACCCATCACGTTAAGCACCTTATTAATCTGTGTTGCAAGTGGGACGCTAATTGGTGCTTACCTAACTGTCTTAGGCTTAGCTCCTTCAAATCAAGGAATCTGGACATCGACGGTTGCTCGTTGGTTTGGGTTTATATTCGTTGGCGTCTTTTTCTTGATTCGATTGAAGGCAATTTCTAAAGATGAAAAAACTCAACCTTTTCCCTGGGCGCTCGCGATTGTCGCTGGCATCTTTGATGCATCAGCGAATGGGATCTACCAAATCGCTACCCAAAAAGGGGTACTTGCGATCGTCGCGGTTTTGGCATCGCTCTATCCGGCAGCTACTGCGCTACTTGCAAGAATCATCCTCAATGAACGCCTGCGCTTGATTCAGAATGTTGGTGTTGTGCTCGCACTTGCTGCGGCAGCCTGTCTTACGTTGGCGTGAGAATGTCACGATTATTACGATCATTTATCGTCGCTTGTTTATTAATCGGGTTTGCTTCTACTTCGACACATCCCGGAAATGCGATTACCTCGCTCAGTGAATTAGCGATTCCAGATGATCAAGTGGTTTCAATACAAGCTCGCTTTGTGTCGTTAACTACCACTATGGCACCGATGCTGGAGCGAACCACTTTCGCCCAGGAAGAGTTCCTTCGGTTACGCGCCGAAACCAAGGGTAAAGGAGCCGAGTATCAAGCTGCACATAACTTTCTTCGTACTCAAGTTCAAGGATTATTCAAATCGCTAAGCGGTGAAGTCCAGATTAGGAATCAAAGTAATCGAATCTTTAATCAGATTCTCAAGAGTCCGCAAACACTTACCGAATTCATTGCTGCGCGCCCCACTGTGTATCTTCCGCCGGAATGTCCACCAGCAGTGGCTCTTGATGGCGAATCCATTTGGGAGAGTGGGAAGGTAGTGCGGGTTGTCGATGGCGATACCGTTCTAGTTCAGACTTGTCGTGGCGAATTAGATGTCCGCTTGATTGGGGTACAAGCACCTGAAACGGCCAAGCCGACACAATTGGCTCAATGTGGTGGTATTGAAGCAACCAGACTGTTGCAATCTCTATTGCCTGTTGGGGCAGAGGTCCAGCTTCGATCGAATAATTACGCCTCTTCCAATAACTTTCAGGCATTAGCTCGCCCATATCGATACATTTTTACAAAGGATTCCCAAGGGAACTTCAGCTTGGATGTCCAAGCAAAACTTCTTGAAGCGGGTCTTGCAATGTGGTTTCCAAATGAGAACGAATACGTTCGCAATTATCAGTACTTAGAGGTTCTCAATACTGCTGCTAGTAGTGGTATTGGAATTTGGTCGGGAGAGTTCTGCAAAAATGAGAAGGACAAGACTCCAATCGGAGCTATCGAGATTTGGGCGGAAACTGATTCACCGATCTCCGGTGAGCATCCATTTGGCGAACATGTAATTCTTCGAAATAGAACCGATCAAAAGATTGACCTCTCTGGGTGGAGTATTCGGGATACTTCGTTAGAACTGATCGACCCAAAGTTTGCATTTCCATTAGGGACCACGCTCAATCCACAGGGAATCCTGACTATATATCTAGGTGCTGAGCTACCTAATTTTCCAATTAGTCAAGATGAGATCGCCCTTGGTTTAACAAAGGCGATCCTTCAGAATCCTTCATCAGCAGGAAGTAAATACACTGGTGATGGCATCTACTTACAGACACCGTTGTTAGCTAATGGTGGTGGAAATATGCGGGCATGGATGCATCGTCATTGCATTCCTTTGGATTGCACGCGACCTGATTGGTTAACAAAGAGTGGCGATGGCAGTGATCGAGCGATTCCCTTGCCACAGACGCTCTCCATTGCTCTCAATCCTGGGAAGTATGGTCGTGTCGTGCCGGATATGACCGGTCTCACAGCTGAGCAAGCAGCTGTGGCGCTCACCCCGCTTCAATTAAATGTCGTACTCATCGATAAAAGTAGTGAAGTTGCAGGTGGAGCCATGAGTGGCACAACTAGCAGTACAAGTGAAAAGAGCGTGGTTGATCAGAATCCCAAAGCAGGTACCAACCTGCCACCAAATGGGACCGTGACTGTATATATAGATGTGAAGCGTTAATCCACGAATTTCCAGGGTACTTGTTTTATCCTTATAGCTAGATAAGCCGCGACTTCCCCGTCCCAGCGGCAATGAGAGCGAGAGTGCACGTGTTTATAAAGCGCGCATTATCAGTTGTGCTCTCACTTACCCTTTTGGCGACCATCAATTTCTCAGCACATATCACAAGCGCAGAGGCAAAGACGCGCAAGCCGACAATTGCCGAAATCAATGAGGCGAAGAAGAAAGAGGCTGAGAAGAAAGCTGCTGCTGATAAAGCTAAGGCCCAGCTCAATGCTGCTTCTAATCAACTCAAAGTACTTACAGCAAAAGCGGTCGCTGCACGCAATCGCTATCTTCAGGAATTGAAAAAACTAGAGATCGCGACAAAAAAAGCCGAGATTGCTCGGAAGAAAGAGGATGCTGCAAATAAAAAATCCAACGCTGCACAAGTTGCTGTGGTTTCATCTAAGAATCACATTGGCAAAGTTGCAGCTAATGCCTACATAATGGGTTCTGGTTTCACCGATTTTGATTCAATTCTCCATGCTGATGGACCACAAGATTTGATGGATCGTCTATCGACTTTAGATGCTGTGGGGGAGAACAACAGCAGCATTCTCTTGCGCTTAAAAGTTGCTGAAGAATCTGCTCGATTGGCGAAAATTGAGGCTGAAGAAGCAAGAGTCGAGGCGGTTGCTGCTCGAAAGGAGCAAGCTGATGCGACTGCCCGCGTAGCAGCTGCGAAAAAAGAGGCTGACCAAGCCCGAGCTGCGCAAGAAGTTGAAGTGAAGAAGCTGCAACAGATGCAAGATAAATTGATTGCTGAACTTTTGAGCGCACGCAAGAAGAGAGTGACGTTAGAGCAGCAACGTCAATTAGCCATTCTCGAAGAGGCGCTGGCAGCTCGCGCCGAACAAACTGATGTAAAAGCCAAAGTCTGGCCAGTAAATGGAATTGGTTTCTCGAAGGGGCGAACCACCATTCGTTCGACAGAGTCGATTCGTACTAATGCAGTGGCCTTCGCCAAGAAACAAGTTATTGCTCGAAAGCCTTATGTATGGGGCAATGAGGGACCCAATAGCTTTGATTGCTCGGGTTTGGTCTATGCAGCGTATCGCTCAGCAGGCCTTGGTTATCCAGAGTGGGATCGGGTTAACTCGCGCATTTACTACAGTTGGACAAAACGAATTCCACTCAACGAATTGCAACCGGGTGATTTGTTGTATTACTCGTATAAAGCCGATATCAGCACCATTCACCACATCACTATCTACGCTGGAAATGGAATGATGTGGGAGGCGCATAACACCCGTAAAGGATTGCTTTATAGCTCGATTTATTCGATTCCGGGCTTAATTCCATTTGGTGGACGGGTCTAACTCCAGGTCTAGGCTATAGCCATGATCACCAAGGCTCGCCATGCGGTTCGACAATCGCTTACATCACTTAGCCCTGGAGATCACGTTCTCGTAGCAGTTTCCGGTGGCGCAGATTCATTATTACTTGCGCATTGCTTAAACCTCGAGGGAGCGAAAGACTCACTTCGCATCTCTGCTGTTGTCATCGACCATCAACTTCAGGAACGATCGGGAGAAATCGCCGAACAAACAAAAAATCGACTACATGAGATGGGAATATCAGCCGTTGAGGTTATTAAAGTCGATGTCTTGAAAAAAGATGGTCTTGAAGCAGATGCGCGCAGCGCACGATATTTAGCGCTTGCGGCGTCAGCAGAGAAACTAAAGGCGAATGCAATCTTTCTCGGGCATAATCAAGATGATCTTGCCGAAAGCGTCTTGCTTGGATTAACTCAAGGCGCCGGAACTAAGTCGCTAGCTGGCATGGCAACCCAAAGTGGTTTGTACATCCGTCCATTTCTCTCTCTTACTCGCGAAGAGATCATCGCAGCGTGCAATGAAGCCGAGATTGTTTATTGGAGTGATCCACATAATGATGACGAGCGATTTACTCGAGTGAAGATTCGAAAACAGATCTTGCCGCTCATGGAGTCGCAACTTGGCCCCGGCATCAAAGAGGCGCTGGCTCGTTCCGCACGAATTTTCAGAGAAGATTCTGATGCGCTCGAAACTCTCACAGAGGAGATTTTCGCCACCATCAGTAATCCCGAGTCGATTGATGTGGAGTTGCTCGAACGCCTGCCTGCAGCGCTCCGGAAACGGGTGATTCGTCGCGCACTCACGCGTTTGGGAGCCACCCGGCTCTCGGCCGAACAGCTGGATTGGGTCGATGCGCTCATCAGCCAGTGGCATGGCCAAGGGGCGGTGGCTCTGCCTGCCGGTGTTACAGCTCGCCGAGAGTCGGGCAGACTAGCGCTCTCACAGGAGTAGTAGCAGAACGGGAGTGGCGCCACAGTGGACCTAGAGCGAGTCAAAGATGACATCACAGAGGTAGTTGCAACTCGAGAACAAATTCATAATCGAATTGTCGAGATAGCTGCAGCGATTTCTAAAGATTATGGCGATCGAGACTTGCTATTAGTAGGTGTACTCAAAGGTGCTGTAATGGCGATGGCAGATTTAGCGCGAGCGATGCAGCGCCATGTCGAAATGGATTGGATGGCTGTCTCTTCATATGGATCGGGCACGAAATCTAGTGGCGTCGTTCGAATCTTGAAGGATTTGGATAGAGACATCACTGACCGCGATGTACTCATCGTTGAAGATATCGTCGACTCCGGTTTGACGCTCTCATGGCTGCAAACAAACCTGCTTTCCCGGGGCGCTAAATCGGTAGAGATATTCACTGTCTTCAGAAAACCCGAAGCCGCTAAGGTGCATGTGGACGTGAAATATGTTGGTTTTGATATTCCGCCTGCATTCGTTGTCGGCTACGGATTGGATTTTTCTGAAAAATATCGAAACCTTGATTGCGTAGCTGTACTAGCGCCGAAGATGTATTCATAGCAGATCATGAAGAAGCGTTTTGTTGTAGCGTTAAAGAATCCCATCATATGGATTCTTCTCGCGATCTTGCTTTTCTTTGGGTACTCCCAGATTTCTAATATCGGAAAGTCATTCAAAGAGGTCGATACGCAAACAATCATCGGCGCAATAACTGCTAGCCAAGTCGATTCTGCCTTACTTCTGGCGCAAGATCAGCAGATTCGAGTAGTCCTAAAAAGCGGTGTGAAAATCTCAGACTCATCGAAATTGCAAGCATCATATTTAGCTAATCAAGAAGTCGAACTCGTAAAGATACTTAGCGAAAATCCACCACCAAATAAATGGAATGTAAAAGTCACTCGACAATCTCTTCTGGTTTCACTCTTATTCACGTTAATTCCATTTGTACTTATTGCTTTTCTATTCTTTTATCTAATTTCTCGAGCACAAGGTGGCGGAAGAGCGTTCCAGTTTGGGCGTTCTCGTGCAAAGTTGAATGAGAAAGATAAGCCACAAACAAAATTTACTGATGTAGCGGGAGCTGACGAAGCAATTGAAGAGCTCCGCGAAATTAAAGACTTTCTCGTTGACCCAACGAAGTATCAGAAACTAGGAGCAAAAATCCCCAAAGGAGTTCTGCTTTACGGTCCGCCGGGAACAGGAAAAACCTTGCTCGCACGAGCAGTCGCTGGTGAGGCGAATGTTCCATTCTTCTCCATTTCAGGCTCTGATTTCGTCGAGATGTTCGTTGGTGTTGGCGCTGCCCGGGTCCGCGATATGTTCACGCAAGCCAAGGCCAATGCGCCTGCAATCGTTTTTGTCGATGAGATTGATGCGGTGGGTCGCCATCGTGGAGCTGGCATGGGTGGTGGCCATGACGAGCGCGAGCAGACGCTCAATCAACTCCTTGTCGAAATGGATGGTTTCGAAGCAAATGGTTCGGTAATCATGATTGCTGCAACCAATCGCCCAGACATCCTTGATCCTGCGCTATTGCGCCCTGGTCGGTTCGACCGACAGATTCCTGTAGATCGCCCTGACTTAAAAGGTCGAGAAGCTATTTTGAAAATTCATGCTCAGAATAAACCGCTCTCTGAGGATGTGGATTTGTTAAGCCTTGCTCGACGCACTCCTGGTTTTACCGGAGCTGATCTTGCAAACGTAGTGAACGAGGCTGCGCTTCTCACTGCGCGTAAAGATCTCGACACCATTACCAATGAGGCGCTGGGAGAATCAATAGATCGGGTGATGGCTGGTCCGCAGAAAGTTAGTCGCTTAATGAATGAGAAGGAGCGATTGATTACTGCCTACCACGAAGGTGGACATGCGCTCGTCGCACATGCGCTACCGAATACCGACCCAGTGCAGAAGATAACCATCATGCCAAGAGGAAGAGCTCTTGGTTACACGATGGTTCTTCCCGATGAAGATAGATACTCTAAATCTCGAAATCAAATGCTCGACGAATTGGCGTACACGTTAGGTGGGCGTGCGGCAGAGGAATTGATATTTCATGATCCAACTACTGGTGCTGCAAACGATATTGAGAAGGCAACTGCGCTCTCGCGCGCAATGGTGATGGAATATGGTTTGAGTGAGCGAATTGGTGCGATAAAACTTGGCACGGTTAGTGGTGAGCCTTTTGTCGGAATGAGTTACGGCCATCAACGTGATTACTCCGAGGAAATTGCTGGAATTATCGACGAAGAGGTTCGAGAGTTAATTGATAACGCGCATCAAGAGGCGTACGAGATTCTTGTGGCAAATCGAGAGGTGTTAGACAACCTTGTCTTGGAGTTGATGGAGCGGGAAACCCTCGAAAAAGATGAGGTATCGCAGATATTCGCAAAAGTTGCGCAGTGGCCAGCACGCAAACCCTGGACCGGCTCGAAAGACCGTAAACCCTCTAAGCAGCCGCCTGTAGTTTTCGAGAAATCTGAGAAGCCAGCAAATGGATGAGATAACTCCCATTTCTTTTACCTCTCCATTTGAGGGTAAAGCAAGCGCGCCTTTCGATCAGGAGCGTGCAGAGCGAGCGGTTCGAGAATTACTCCTTGCGCTGGGCGAGGATCCAGAACGCGACGGATTAAAAGATACGCCCGCGCGCGTTGCTCGAGCGTTCCGCGAGAACTTCGCCGGCTTGTGGATGTCACCAGAAGAGGTCCTCACGACAACTTTTGATGCTGGACATCGAGAGTTGATTATCGTTCGCGATATCGAGATCTTCTCGCATTGCGAGCATCATCTCACTCCATTTCATGGTCTAGCACACATCGGTTATATCCCAGGAGAATCAGGACGAATTACCGGACTCTCTAAGCTAGCGAGAGTTGTTGACCTATTTGCACGTAGGCCGCAAGTGCAAGAACGGCTCACTACTCAAATAGCTGATGCGCTTGTTGAGATTCTTGAGGTTGCTGGTGCAATTGTCATCATCGATGCTGAACATCTATGTATGTCAATGCGTGGTGCAAAGAAACCAAAAGCGCGAACAACGACAAGTGCAGTCCGGGGAATTCTCCGAGATGCCACCACGCGTGCAGAGGCGCTAAGTCTGATTCTCGGTAGGTAGCGCTATGGCAACCCACACGTTGGTCATGGGAATTGTAAATGTCACACCGGATTCTTTTGCGGATGGTGGTAAATACCTTGAGCTGCGCGATGCAAGCTCTCGAATATCGCAGATGCTTTCAGAAGAGGTAGATATTGTTGATATTGGCGGTGAATCAACGCGCCCCGGAGCTACTCGCGTTTCAGAAGAAGATGAACGCGCTCGGGTGTTACCAGTTGTAAAAGAGGCGCTTGCACTTGGCGCAACGGTGAGCCTCGACACGATGCGCGCTAGCGTCGCAGCAGCGGCCATTGAATTAGGTGTTCATTTCATCAATGATGTGAGCGGTGGATTAGCTGATGAAAAAATGTCATCAGTAATTGCGCAGAGCGATGTGCGATATGTAGCTATGCATTGGCGCGGTCATTCGGCGAATATGATGGACAAGAGCGAGTACCAGGATGTAGTCGCAGAAGTTTGCAGTGAACTAGAAGTGCGAATATCTGCCCTAATTGCAGCTGGAGTAAGGCGAGAGCAGTTGATAGTCGATCCAGGCATCGGTTTCTCCAAATTGCCTGCCCAGAACTGGGAGTTACTCCGTGGAATCGAACAACTATCTGAACTCGGGCTACCTATTCTGATCGGCGCATCGCGAAAGCGATTTCTTGGTGAGAACCTCAAACCAGAGGAACGTGAAGAGGCGAGCGTTGCAGTAACATCATTTTGCGCATCCCAAGGAGTGTGGGCGGTGCGAACGCATTCGGTGCGGCCACATAAGGAAGCGATTGCACAAGTTGAGAAAGTAAAGGTTTCTTTTAATGGATAAAATTCTCATCACCGGGATCAGGGCTTTCGGTTTTCATGGCGTTCTCTCTGAGGAACGCGCAATAGGTCAGGATTTTGTAATCGATGTAGAGCTGCATGCAAACCTCAACAGTGCTATTAAATCTGATGATCTTTCCAAGACCGTTAACTATGCAGAGATAGCCCTAGTGGCGAAAGAGGTAGTCGAAGGAGCACCATTTAATTTGATTGAGGCGGTTGCGGGAAAGATTGCTGATTTGATCTTGAAGAAATTTCGTCGGGTGCAGCGAGTGGTCGTCACAGTTCACAAACCCCAGGCGCCAATACCAGTGGAGTTTCTCGACGTTGCAGTGGTTGTAGAGCGTAAGAGATGAGAGCGGTGCTCGCGCTTGGTTCGAACCTTGGCGACCGCGAATCGATTCTCAGCGCTGCCGCAGAAGCGCTCAATGAAGTCGGCGAAGTAGTTGCGCTATCCAACTTCTTATCTAATCGGCCAGTTGGAGGTCCACCCCAGCCTGATTATCTCAATGCGGTTTTGATACTAGAGACGCAACTTGAACCAGAGGAATTACTTATGGTCTGTCAGGCGATTGAAAGAGTTTTTGGGCGCACCCGAGACAATGACGAGGTGAGATGGGGCCCACGCACTCTTGATATTGATCTGATCACGTGTGATCAACTAGTACACGAGAGTGAAATCTTGACGCTGCCGCATCCGCGGGCGGCTATGCGCACATTTGTGCTTGCGCCTTGGCTGGAAATCGATCCAGATGCCTATCTACCTGGCGCAGGACCAGTCGCCGAGCTTTTGGCGAACCTGTAAGAGCGCGATACGCTTTTACCGCCTGGTACCCCAAGCGGACTGGAGCCGAAAATGCAGCACCTAAAGGACCTAGCGGTATGGAGTGAGCCCGTTGAAGAGCTCGCCTTCGTGCCAACTATGGGCGCGCTTCATGATGGACATCTGGCGTTAATTAAGAGTGCAAAAAAGTTTGGCAAGCGCGTTCTGGTGAGTGTCTATGTCAATCCAACTCAATTTGAATCAAGCACGGATTTAGCGAAGTATCCCAAGACGCTCTCTCAAGATTTGGAATTAGCTGCAGGCGCTGGCGCCGATTATCTATGGACGCCATCGGTCGAAGAAATCTATCCCGAAGGTTTAGCGAATGTTCAGTTAATTTCTGCAGGGCCGCTCGGCGATCTGTATGAAGGTGCCTCGCGCCCTAATCACTTCTCTGGGGTGCTTACCGTGATCAATAGATTATTCACATTAGTAAATCCGCGTTATGCAATGTTTGGCGAGAAAGATTTCCAACAACTTTTCCTCATCAAGAAATTTGCAGAACAGCAATTTCCTACCATTTCAATTATTACGGGAGAGACGATTCGGGATGGAAATGGCATTGCGCTCTCCTCTCGAAATAGCAGATTGAGTAGCGATGAATTGGAAATTGCACAGGTATTGCCAAGAGCCCAGAAAGCGACGCGGAAGCTTAATTCCATCTCTGATGTACAGGATGCGCTAGATAAGGTGTTCTCGGCACAGAGTGGATTTACCCTCGATTATGCGGAAATTGTTGATCCGCGGACGCTCCTTCCGGTGTCTAGTGATTTCACCGGACAAGTTCAGGTTTTATTAGCTGGATGGATAGGATCGGTGCGGTTAATCGATAATTTCGCACATCATGTGAAGGGGCGCTCATGAAACTTCTCGCGCCACGTCCTGGCTGGACTATCACTTCAGATGTGATCATTGTGGGTTCTGGAATTGCAGGGCTTACAACTGCGCTGCAAATTCGTGCTTATGGCTATTCAGTATTGCTGGTAACTAAAGCGCGCGTCGATGAAGGATCAACAAAGTGGGCACAAGGTGGAATCGCAGCAGCGCTTGGCCCTGGCGATTCACCGGCTGAGCATGAGGCCGATACTTTGAAAGCTGGTGCAGGACTTTGTGATCGTAAAGCTGTGCACGCGCTGGTGACAGAGGGACCAGAAGCTGTCGCACGGTTGATTGCACGTGGAGCTGTATTCGATCGCGCAGCGAGCGGGGAAATCGCATTAACTCGCGAAGGTGGCCACTTAAAGAATCGAATTTTGCATGCCGGTGGTGATGCAACTGGTGCCGAAATTTCACGCGCACTTCTTGCAGCAGTGACTGATGATCCCGGCATTGAAGTAATTGAACATGCTCTTGTACTCGATGCGCTAAAGAGTGAATCTGGAAGAGTGTGTGGCGTCACGCTTCACGTAATTGGTGAAGGTTCGCGCGATGGCGTTGGACGTGCGCTTGCGAAAGCGGTGATTTTAGGCACTGGTGGACTAGGTCAAGTCTTTGCGCAAACAACGAACCCTTCCGTTTCGACAGGAGATGGAGTCGCGCTTGCCCTACGTGCTGGTGCAGATGTGGCAGATGTTGAATTCATTCAATTTCATCCAACAGTTCTCTATCTAGGCGCGAAGAGTTCTGGGCAACAGCCTTTAATTAGCGAGGCCGTTCGTGGTGAAGGCGCGATCTTGCTCAATGATGCAAAAGAGCAGTTCATGGTGGGAGTGCACCCACTTGCTGACCTGGCTCCGCGCGATATCGTGGCAAAAGCCATCATGAGCCAAATGTTAAAGAGTGGCGCGCGCCATGTCTGGCTTGATGTCAGCAAGATTGCGAACTTTTCCGAACGTTTTCCCAATATCTATCAATCGTGTATTGACCATGGAATCAATCCTGATCGGGATTTGATTCCAGTGGCGCCGGCGGCTCACTATGCCTCTGGCGGTGTTCGCGTCGATCTCGCTGGCCGTTCTTCAGTTCCAGGGTTATACGCATGCGGTGAAACAGCATGCACAGGTGTTCATGGCGCCAATCGATTAGCTTCCAATTCGCTATTGGAAGGGCTGGTCTTTGCTGCTCGAATTGCCGATGATATTCACTTAACTTTGCGCAAACTTAAGCGCGAGGAACCGGTGATGATGTCGAGTAGCGAAATTCTGATCGTGCCAGAGGCACGTACCGAGATTGCCAATGCGATGAGTGTGGGCGCGGGTGTTATTCGCACGCGAACATCATTAGAGAGCACAGCGCAGCATCTAGATAAAATTGGGGAAACTAATAGCGATAAACCATGTGTAGAAGCCTGGGAAGCTACGAACCTATTTACTCTTGCCAAGGTGATTGTCGCCTCTGCGCTTATCCGCGAAGAGACGCGGGGTTCGCATTGGCGAGAAGATTTCCCAAATGAATCCGAGAATTGGTTGCGACGCATAGTTGAAAATATGGATAGCTCTGGCCTGCTATCACATAGGTTTGAGGAGCTTGCCACATGATAAATCGAGAGCTATTAATTGAACGAATCGATGCTGCCATTGCCGAGGATTTTGTTGGCGCACTCGATGTCACCACAGCTGCGACGATTCCAGCAACTCAACGCTGCATAGCAGAGTTTCGAACTCGCAAACCTGGGGTAATTTCTGGGATAGATATCGCAATTGTTGTTATCGATCGGGTATGCACCAGCGGTTACGAAGTACTCTCACGGATATCCGATGGGAATCGAGTAGGTGCGGACGTTACGGTACTCAAAATAGCTGCTCACACGCGTGAGATGCTTGTGGCAGAGCGAACGGCCTTGAATTTTCTCTCCCGACTCTCGGGAATTTCGACGGCAGCTAATACTTGGGTCGAAGCAATCTCGGGGACCAAAGCGAAGATTCGCGATACCCGTAAAACAACTCCAGGTTGGCGAGATCTAGAGAAGTATGCAGTTCTCTGCGGTGGTGGTGTAAATCATCGGCTCAATCTTGCTGAGAGCGCATTAATCAAAGATAACCACATCGCAGCGGTTGGTGGAATTACCGCCGCCGTTGCCGCGATAAAGAATCATTTCCCTGGGATTTTGATTGAGGTAGAGATCGATCGGTTAGATCAATTAGAAGAAGCAATTTCTGCTGGAGTTGCAGAAGTATTGCTTGACAACATGACGCCAGAACAATGTCGTGAAGCAGTCGACTTCACAAATGGTCGGGTCAAGTTAGAGGCATCAGGTGGGATTTCTTTGGAACAAGTCCGCGACTATGCCGAATCTGGCGTGGACTACATAGCAGTAGGTGCAATCACACACTCCGCTCCGATTCTTGATATCGGCCTTGATATAAGTGAGGTTAAATAATGTTGCTAACAATCGATGTGGGTAATACCAACACAGTTCTAGGCATCTTTGCTGGTGACAAAATTCTCCACTCATGGCGAGTAAAAACAGATACTCGTGATACTGCCGATGAATTATGGATCAAATATCGATCACTAGTCGAAGATTATGAGATTGATGGCATCTCACTCTGTTCGACAGTACCTGCGGTCTTGCGCGAGCTGCGCACCATGCTCACCCGACATTACTCAAATGTTCCATCAACAATTTTGGAGCCTGGCATAAAGACTGGCGTACCTCTTTTGGTTGATAATCCTAAGGAGATTGGTTCAGATCGAATTGCAAATACTTTGGCGGCGCACACATTATTTGGCGCAGACGGCGCAGTGATTGTTGTTGATTTTGGAACATCAACGAATCTTGATGTCGTCTCAGTCAAAGGTGAGTTTTTGGGTGGCGCACTTGCGCCAGGAATCGAAATCTCCGTCGATGCTCTTGCTTCACGCGCTGCACAGTTGCGCAAGGTCGAGTTAATCAAGCCGCGATCACCAATTGGAAAGAACACCGTAGAAGCTCTGCAATCTGGAACTATTTATGGCTTTGCGGGGCAGGTCGATGGACTTGTTCGTAGAATCAGCGATGAGTTAGCCGAAAGCGGCGGCGCACACATCACCGTAGTGGCAACCGGGGGACTTGCCAGCCTCGTGATTGACGAGTGTGAAACGGTCGATTTCCATGAGCCAGATCTCACGCTCATTGGGTTGCGACTTGTCCACGAGCGCAACCACTAAGCCGGTACCCTCTACTCATGGCGGAATCAGAGCTCAATGGCGCCTCCGAGGTCGATGATCTTCCGGAGCAGATGCAAGTTCGCCGCCAAAAACGCGATTCACTGTTAGCTAACGGGCAGGAGCCCTACCCAGTTGCCGTGCCAAGAACGATGTCCTTGAAGGCTGTTCGTGAGAAATTCGGTCACTTAGAAGTAGATGTTAAGAGCGGTGCAACCGAGAGCGTAACTGGACGAGTCATTTTCAAACGTGACACAGGCAAGCTTGCTTTTGCAACGTTGCGCGAAGGGGATGGCACCGAACTTCAAGCGATGTTCTCTCTTGATCAAGTTGGTGCTGAAATTTTAGAAGCATGGAAATCTTTCGTCGATTTAGGTGATCTTGTTAGCGTCACCGGTGAAATCATCACCTCTAAACGCGGTGAACTTTCGGTGCTCGCAACCAGTTGGCAGATGGCGGCAAAAGCGCTTCGCCCTCTTCCGGTCGAACATAAACCGCTCTCTGAGGAGACGCGAGTCCGACAAAGATATGTAGATTTGATTGTCCGTCCTGAAGCGAGAACTATTGCGCGATTACGACCAGCAGTTATGACTTCGTTGCGTTCTTCATTTGCTTCGCGGGAGTTTGTCGAAGTCGAGACTCCAATGTTGCAGGTGCTTCATGGTGGCGCGGCAGCACGTCCATTCAAGACGCATATCAATGCATATGACATGGAGCTCTTCTTAAGGATTGCACCCGAGTTGTACCTCAAGCGCTGTCTTGTCGGTGGAATTGAACGCGTCTTTGAGATTAACCGAAACTTTAGGAACGAGGGCGCCGATTCGAGCCACTCTCCTGAATTCGCAATGATCGAGTCTTATCAAGCATATGGTGACTGGCGTGATGGAATGGAACTCACGCGTGGTCTGGTGCAAGAGGCAGCCAGTTCGATCTTTGGCAGCACTGTTGTCAAACACTTCGATGGCCGGGAGAGCAATCTTGGTGGCACGTGGCAAGAAATTTCACTCTTTGATTCGGTTTCGCAGGCATTGGGTGAAGAGGTAGCACCGCACACCTCCTACGAGAAGTTGGTTGAGCATGCAAAGAAGGTTGGGCTAAGCGTTGATCCAAAATGGATTCACGGCAAACTTGTCGAAGAGCTTTTTGAACATCTAGTAATCGAAACCTTTACTGGTCCTACTTTCGTCATGGGATATCCGGTAGATACTTCACCACTGGTGCGCAGCCATCGCGAGCTTCCAGGGGTTGTAGAAAAGTGGGATCTCTATGTAGATGGTTTCGAATTAGCGACTGGCTACTCAGAATTGGTGGATCCAGTTATCCAACGCGATCGTCTTTTGGCGCAAGCTCAACTTGGCGCCAAGGGTGACCTTGAAGCAATGGCACTTGATGAAGACTTCTTGCGTGCGCTCGAAGTAGGAATGCCTCCGACTGCGGGAGTGGGAATGGGTGTTGATCGTTTACTCATGGCGCTAACCGGCCTTGGCATCCGCGAAACAATTCTCTTTCCGTTAGTTAAACCCGAATGAATCCAATAATCAGACCTGCAAAGACCTCTGATATCAAAACTATCAGAGAGATGATCGATGAATATGCGCTACAGCGTCGTTTGCTTTCGAAAGAAACTGTAACGCTCTACGAAGATGTTCAGGAGTTCACTATTGCTGAGCTCGATGGTGAAGTTGTCGGATGTGGAGCGCTTCATATTCTCTGGGAAGATCTTGCGGAAGTTCGCACCATGGCGGTCCGTGAAAGCTTGCGCAAACACGGCATCGGACACATGATTCTTGATCGAATCATCACGCGCGCAATCGAAATTGGCGTTAAAAGATTGTTCTGCCTCACTTTCGAAACTGACTTCTTTGCTAAGCATGGTTTTGTCGAGATTCAAGGTGCACCGGTTGCACCTGAGGTATATCAACAATTACTTCGTTCGTACGACGAAGGAATCGCGGAGTTCCTCGATCTCGAATCAGTGAAACCAAATACGTTAGGGAATACGCGAATGTTAAAGGTTCTCTGAGTACCCCTTGTTACGCGCAACGCTATTCCTTCATGGTGGAAATGAATTTCATGCTGATGATGACGAGACTTTTGAATTCGACAATTTCTTCATTAAATCAATAATTGGCGCTCGCGTCGGAATTTTTCCCGGCGCTAGCGTGAGTGAGCGGGATAAAGTTGCAACGGTTGCATTTGCATCAGGGTATTTTTCTTTACATGGTGTGGAGCTCATAGACATCTCAGAGATTTCAACAGCATCGTTGGCTGAACTAGATGCGCTGATCCTTCCTGGTGGCTCACCGGTGAAACTTCTGAGCGAGTTGGCACCGCATAAAGCCGAGCTCGAGGAGTTCTTCCAGCGCGGTGTGCTTTATGGCGCGAGCGCAGGGGCGATGGTCTTAGGGCGCGGCTTTACGATGGGCGGCACATGGCACCCTGGGCTTGCTTTGGGAGAGTTTGAAGCGTTGGTGCACTTCACTGGTGAATTACCGGCCCGACCTGGCCTGCTCTATGGGCTGCCAGAGGGGCAGGGGCTAGCAGTAGCCAATACTGGCGAAATCCTGGCTAAATCTAGTGGGGTCCAGATTCGGGCATAAGTGGGCTGGCGCTGGCGTTATACCGTTCACAAGCGGGGCGAGAAAATCGAGATGAACTCTTCCCCTCTCCAGCTCTAGGCTTAGGGCAGACGACAGAAGTAGACAGAAAAACAAAAGGAGCATCATGTTTGAGCGCTTTACAGATCGGGCCCGCCGCGTTGTCGTATTGGCGCAAGAGGAAGCTCGGATGCTCAACCACAATTACATTGGCACTGAGCACATCTTGCTTGGTCTTATCCATGAAGGTGAAGGGGTAGCCGCTAAGGCAATGGAATCCCTTGGCATCTCACTCGAGGCTGTTCGTGCACAAGTTGAAGAGATCATTGGCCAAGGACAGCAGGCGCCAAGTGGTCATATTCCATTTACTCCTCGCGCAAAAAAAGTCTTGGAACTCTCACTACGCGAAGCGCTACAACTTGGCCATAACTACATTGGCACTGAGCACATCCTGCTTGGTCTGATTCGTGAAGGTGAAGGCGTTGCCGCACAAGTACTTGTTAAATTAGGAGCCGACCTTAATCGCGTTCGCCAACAAGTAATCCAACTTCTCTCCGGATATCAAGGAAAAGAAGCGGTTGCAAGTGGTCCCGCTGAAGGAACTCAATCAACCTCGCTCGTATTAGATCAATTTGGTCGCAATCTCACTGCAGCAGCGCGCGAAGGAAAGCTCGATCCAGTTATCGGACGCGAGCGCGAAATTGAGCGCGTCATGCAAGTTCTTTCTCGTCGCACCAAGAACAATCCAGTACTTATTGGTGAGCCGGGCGTCGGAAAGACTGCAGTCGTTGAAGGTCTTGCGCAGGCAATCGTAAAAGGCCAGGTGCCAGAAACGCTAAAAGATAAGCAGCTCTATTCGCTAGATCTTGGTGCACTTGTTGCAGGCAGTCGTTATCGCGGAGATTTCGAAGAGCGCTTGAAGAAAGTCCTCAAAGAAATTCGTACTCGTGGTGACATCGTCCTTTTCATCGATGAGATTCATACACTTGTTGGAGCGGGAGCTGCTGAAGGTGCGATTGATGCAGCGAGCATCTTGAAGCCAATGCTTGCCCGTGGCGAGCTCCAAACAATTGGCGCTACCACTCTTGATGAATATCGCAAACATCTTGAGAAAGATGCAGCCTTGGAGCGACGTTTCCAACCTATTCAAGTCTCTGAGCCAACTGTCGCGCAGACAATCGAGATTCTCAAAGGTCTTCGCGATCGTTACGAGACCCATCACCATGTCTCGATTTCCGATGGAGCGCTCGCCGCGGCTGCAAATCTCGCAGATCGCTATGTAGCAGATCGTTTCTTGCCAGATAAGGCGATCGACCTCATCGATGAGGCTGGATCGCGCCTACGTATCCGACGAATGACTGCGCCACCAGATCTTCGCGAGTTCGATGATCGAATCGCCGCTGTTCGACGCGAAAAGGAGTCGGCAATCGATGGTCAAGACTTCGAAAAGGCAGCCGCTCTTCGCGATAAAGAAAAGACGCTCATTCTCGAGAAAGTCGAACGCGAAAAAACTTGGAAAGCAGGAGATCTCGATCAAGTTTCTGTTGTCGATGAAGAATTAATCGCAGAAGTTCTTGCATTCTCCACTGGCATTCCAGTTGTGAAGTTGACCGAGGAAGAGACTGCACGTCTTCTGAAGATGGAAGATGAGCTCCACAAGCGAGTTATTGGCCAACAGCAGGCAATCAAGGCGCTCTCTCAGGCAATCCGTCGCTCACGCGCGGGTCTCAAAGATCCAAAGCGTCCTGGTGGTTCATTCATCTTCGCTGGCCCATCAGGTGTTGGAAAGACTGAACTCTCCAGAACTCTCGCCGCGTTCTTATTCGGCGATGAGAGCGCATTGATTCAACTTGATATGAGCGAGTACGCAGAGCGCCATACCGTGTCTCGTCTCTTCGGTTCCCCTCCAGGATATGTTGGTTACGACGAGGGCGGTCAGCTCACGGAGAAAGTACGTCGCCGACCATTCTCGGTTGTGCTCTTCGATGAAATCGAAAAAGCGCACCCAGATATCTTCAACTCACTTCTTCAAGTACTTGAAGATGGACGACTCACTGATGCGCAAGGACGCGTTGTTGATTTCAAGAACACAGTCATCATCATGACCACCAACTTGGGAACACGAGATGCCTCCAAGCCGGTCAACCTTGGCTTTGCCAATAGTGGAGATGCGCTGACTTCCTACGATCGGATGCGCGCGAAGGTGACTGATGAATTGAAGTCACATTTCCGTCCAGAATTCCTTAACCGAATCGATGACATCATCGTCTTCCATCAGTTAAGCCAGAACGAGATCGTTCAGATTGTCGATCTCATGATCAGCGGCGTTGACTCTCGCCTTAAGGATAAGGACATGGGGCTGGAACTGACTCCTGCTGCTAAGAACCTCTTGGCTGCAAAAGGTTATGACGCTGCAATGGGCGCTCGACCACTTCGTCGGACAATCCAACGTGAGATTGAAGATGTTCTCTCCGAGAAGATCCTCTTTGGCGAGATGGGGGCGGGCGAATTGGTCCTTATTGATGTAGCGGGAGAGGGTAGCGATGCGCACTTCACTTTTACATCGACGCCAATCGCCTCAACTCCTGACACGCCTGAAGATCTGCAAGAGGCACCTACGCCCTAAACATTAATTAATGGTTAATTTGCAAGGCTAAAGCGCTTGCCTTTCTGCTCGATGAGTCCATCATCAAGAAGCGAGGCGAGCGCTTTCTCATATTGCGAACGATTACTCCAAATTTTCTCTAGCTCTGATTGCGTAATCTCTGAGTTCTCGCGAAGCGCCTGCATGATCACGCCACGACATTGACGATCGCTGCCGTTCCATTGAGCTTGCTGCGTGCTCTTGCCTATTCCTGCTTCCTGCGGATAACCAATGGCGCGCCACAGACATTGATTCTTTAGTGGGCACTCATCGCATAGTGGGGTGCGCGCTTTGCAAATCAGCGCACCTAGCTCCATAGTGGCTGCAGCCCAGGTTCCATCGTCACCTTCAGGCAGTAGTTGGCGAGCGAGTTCGCGCTCAGCATTATTCGGTGCAGCAGTAGGCGCGCTCTTACCTTGCCAACATCGGGCGTAGAGCCTCCTGATATTTATATCGAGAACAAGCTCTCCTCGCTTAAAGGCAAAGGCAGAGATTGCTGATGCAGTGTATTCGCCGATTCCCGGGAGCGAGCGGAGTACAGGTAGCTCCGGCGGAACAATTCCGTTGTGATTGCGGACGATGATCTGTGCGCATTCGTGTAAACGTTTAGCGCGGCGCGGATATCCAAGGCGCCCCCATTCACGGAGCGCATCACTTAATGGAGCGCCGGCAAGATCTGCTGGCGTTGGCCAGAGCTCCATCCACCGGTGCCACTGCGGCAACACTCGATGAACTGGAGTTTGTTGCAACATAAATTCACTTACGACAACGCCCCATGGCGTGCTCTCTCGCCATGGAAGATCACGTTTATTCTCGCGGAACCATTCGAGAACTACATCCATCTGATATCACTTCTGGTTATTTGGTAGGAGCTTGACCTTTTCGAGCGCTTGCGCGAGGCGATGTACTTCGACGATATCCATCCCAGGGACTTTCACTTCACTGCCTGCAGGAAGTATCGCCTTCTTAAATCCGAGCCGATAGGCCTCTTGTGCGCGCTGTTGTAATCCATTAACTCGACGAATCTCCCCAGCAAGGCCGACCTCGCCGATTGCAATGAGATCTGGCGGTAGCGCGAGATTTACCGCAGCAGATGCAACAGCTAGCGCAAGCGCAAGATCAACTGATGGTTCGACAAGTTTCATTCCGCCGACAGTTGCGACGTAAGCATCACGTCCGGCGAGGTTGACTCCTGCGCGAAGTTCGAGCACAGCGAGAGTCATCGCACAGCGCGAAGAATCAAGGCCGCTAGTCACGCGACGCGCATTGCCGTAATCGCGATCTTTTTCTACCCCGACTAACGCTTGAATTTCAGCAACTAGCGCGCGCCGACCTTCGAGCGCAACGGTTAGGCAGGTGCCTGGCACCGGTTCAGCATGGCGGGTAGTGAAGAGTCCAGTCGGATCAGCGACTCCAGTAATACCTCCATCGTGGAGATCAAAACAACCTACTTCATCAGTTGCGCCAAAACGATTCTTTACTGCGCGAATTAGTCGGAGTCGAGAGTGGCGATCACCTTCAAAATTCAAGACAACATCAACAAGGTGCTCGAGCAATCGCGGACCTGCAATCGAACCATCTTTTGTGACATGCCCAACGAGGATCACAGTGATGCCGCGCTCTTTTGCAATTCGAATTGCGGTGTTAGCAACTTCGCGGACTTGAGTGATGCTTCCCGGTGAACTATCGAGAGCGCTACTTGCAATCGTTTGGATTGAGTCGATGATCAATAAATCAGGTTGGACACGATCGACATGTGAAATTAGCGCTGCAAGATCAGTCTCGGCGGCGAGCCAGAGCGATGGATCGATTGCTTTGAGTCGTTCAGCGCGTAAGCGAACCTGCGCTGCCGATTCTTCGCCGGTGAGATAGAGGCTGGTTAATCCACTGCGAGCGCTTTCGGCTGCAACAGTTAACAAGAGAGTAGATTTTCCAACTCCTGGTTCACCAGCAAGTAAGAGCACACCACCTGGAACTAAGCCACCGCCAAGAGTGCGATCGAGTTCAGCGACACCGCTTGAGCGCGATTGCGCAGCTGCAAGATTGATTTCACCAATGGGCGTTGCAGGCGCAGCAACTGCGCCGGGAAGCAAGGTGACCTTTCGTGGCGTTAGACCAGCGCTCTCTTCAACGCTGCCCCACGCCTGACATTCGCCGCACCGCCCGACCCATTTGGTCGTGCTCCAACCACACTCGGTACAGCGAAAGGGATCGCGTGCAGGTGCTTTGGCCATACCAGCAGCCTAGAGCGAACTACCGACTCGTGCCCTCTTGGGCGCCCTTACTCGCTAGGAGCGTGGCGGGGTGAACCTGCAGTAGCGGCAGGAGTTTTGGCGAGGCTTGGCGTCGTGCTTCCATCCGCGCATCGCAAATCTCTTTGAGCACCGCATATGCATTTGTGCCCATCAATTTGATTAACTCATAAGCATTTGAGATGTAAACCGGGTCTTTTCCGTGATGCGCTTCAGAGTTGCTGGTGCAGTACCAGTCGAACTCCACGCCACCAGGTCCCCAACCACGCCGTTCGTATTCACCGATGACAGTTACTTGAAGCACTTCATCATCACCAAGATCTAACTTTTCAAAAGAGCGACGAATTGGAAGTTGCCAACAGACATCAGGTTTAGTTTCCACAAAGTGGACGCCTTCACGAATTGCTAAATGATGAAGTACGCATCCCATTTCTCCAGTAAATCCTGGCGCTTGGTAACCTTTGCGATTTAAGAAGATGCAACCATTCTGTACGTTGCGAGTCTTACGCTCGTCATCTTCATCAACCTCGCTGATATTTAACTTTCCACCTTTGCGCTTAGGTTGCGCTTCATCAAAAAATTGCCACTCACTTCGCTTGAGTTTCGCTGCATACTTAAGTACGCGTTTCTCATCATCTTTATCGGAATACATTGCGCCTTCAGAACAGCATCCATCATGAGGAGTTTGTGCGTAAATTCCTTGACATCCATTTCCGTAGATACAACTCCAACTTGATGTTAACCAGGTGATGTCGCAACGGAATCTGTCGCCATCAGGGTCGGCCGGGTCGACGAACTCAACCCATTCACGGGGGAAATCAGGCTTTACCTCAGGCACAGGAGGAACAATAGAGGTATCTGACGCTAGGCTTTAACACATGGGTTCACTGGCACTCATAGGTGCAGGCGCGATGGGCGAGGCGATCCTTGCTGGCCTTATCAAGGCCGGCGTCCCCGCTCATGAAATTGGCATTATCGAAAAACGTGCCGAACGCAGCCAAGAGCTCACTTCGAGATATGGCGTGCAGGAATTGCGCGATCTACAAGGGGTTTCGCACTGCTTCCTTGTAGTAAAGCCAAACGACATGCAGACCACGCTGGCTACTTATGGGCCTACGCTGCCCGCGGACGCGCTGGTCATCTCCATAATCGCAGGCAAGCCAACTTCGTTGATTGAGAGTCTGATTCCACAGCGAGTGGTCCGAGTGATGCCAAACACCCCAGCGCTAGTCGGTGCAGGCATGGCTGCAATTTCTGCAGGCAGCCGCGCAACTGACGCAGATATCGCTGATGTCGAGAAGCTTCTCTCTGGTACTGGGAGAGTTATTCGCGTCGATGAATCGTTGCAGGATGCAGTGACCGCTGTGAGCGGCTCCGGACCAGCTTATTTCTTTCGAATCGTCGAAGCGATGGTTGCTGCAGGTATGGAGCTAGGCCTTACCCAAGAGGTAGCGAAAGAGTTAACAATTCAAACGTTGATTGGTGCCGGAAAGATGCTTGCTGAAAGTGGCGCTGAGCCGGGAACCTTGCGGGCAAATGTGACCAGTCCAAATGGAACTACTGCTGCAGCGCTAAAGGTTTTGGAAGATAACGGGCTGGGTGAGATTTTCTCCCAAGCGCTCACTGCAGCGCGAGATAGATCACGTGAACTTGCCTCAGGATGACACGTCACTTCAGAATACGTGTGGCTCTGGCCACTGCAATAACTTTTAGCGGTATCACATCTGTTCTCGCCGTAACGCTCAATCAAGCGTATGCAGCACCGAAGATTCCACTTATCAAAGGCTCTTCGAGCGCTACGGTTTCAGAAGTTTCTAAACCCATCGATCTCATCCGTTTCCAGCAAGGGTTTATTACTGCGGGATACAACAACGATGAGAAGAGTTTCTTGGCGTTTTTAGATGAAAAAGGTGGGCAGGTCTGGCGAATAAATCCATTACAAGATCAGCAAGGATTTATCACAGCTATCGCAGCCTCGGGAAACTCCATTTTTGCAACAGGAATTTCACAAGGGGCGGTAAAGAACTTGCCGCTTGATGGTGCAAGTGCGATTCCAAGCCCCGCTGCGACCACGCCGGCAAGTGCAACGCCAACTTCTACGCCAACGCCGACTCCTGGTTCGAGCGCTACCAAAACTATTCCTTTGGTCAATCCAGATAATGTAGTTGTTGGTAAGCAAGAGATATTTCGCGAAGATTTGAATAATCTTTTTGTTCTTGAGATTAATTCCAGCGGAAGCGTCATTTCGCTTGTGAACGTTCCAAATAACAAATTGTTTCTTCCCTCATCTATAGCAACAACTAATAATCTAAAGTATCTCGTTGGCGATGAATATCCATCAGCAGATACAAAACGCGGCGCCTTATATGTAATAAATGACGAGGGTCTTGTAACTTCATATTCTTATGGCGAGAAGTTCACTCAGTTCACGAAAGTTATCCCACGATCAAGCAAGAGCGTAATTGTTGTTGGCAGTAGCAGCGATACGCTCGCTGAGCGAAAAGTTATCGGAAAAATTGACGCGGTATCGCTTACTATTGCCACTACTTCGGGAAAGATTGAGAAGGTTATGCGAAGTAGCGGAGCCACCAAGAGTGCGCTGCGTTCATGGGATTCCGGAACTGGAAATCTAATCCTTGCTGGTACCGCACAAGAAAAGAAGCTTCGTGAGAGCGTTATTAGTTCTTTCTCGCCAACCGGATCGGTCAATTGGAGTACTCGATTCCAAAATAGTGATGGCGCCCGAGTAGCAGGCAATTGCATTGCTGTCTCATTATTGGGCGCAAGTAAATCACTCTCGTTTGCCCCCACGGGAGCGGAGATATTCCTCTATACAGTCGATGCCAAGGGCAAACTCCAGAAGGGTCTGCGCGTGGCAAAACAGGAGTTGATTTCCCTGGTGACCACAGCAAATAAGGGGTGCGCGCTATTGACGTACTCCGCGGATGCCGGCGCACGGGTGTCATTCCTATAGCTCAATTTGGGGTAACCTTCACCCTGCAAGTGCGAGTCGATTCTTAGGGAGCGTGACGTGGGTTCAGTAGTAAAAAAGCGCCGCAAGCGTATGGCGAAGAAGAAGCATAAGAAACTTCTTAAGAAAACTAGAATTCAGCGTCGTAACGCGAAGTAAATTTAGCCACTCTTTACATTTAAAACTCTGGCCGCTTCAAGAGCGAGAGTTTCCCAGAGACGTTCGCCAGCGCATAACCCTCCTGTTTGAGAGTTATCCAGGCAAGTTTCGAGGTCTTAGCTGTCGATTGCTCGCTGGCGAGCTTGCTCTTTCTTGTTGCCAAGTCAAAGTTGCATAGCCGGTCTTCGCATCCGTAGAGGACAGATTTTTCAGAGATAGCTATTGGAGATTTCGGCGCCACATTTAATTTCTCTTCCACCAGCGAAGTTGGGTCATTGAGGTCCATCCATCTGATCCGATCGGCTTGTCCAGGAGATGTGCTCGACGTTCCTAACCAAGCAGCCATTATCTTCTCGCCGGTGACGCTCAGCGCTACATCAAATCCTGCAATTGGTGATTCGCGGCGTCCGAGATCAACAGCGCTGTACTGCCAATCTTCTGGAGATATTGAGGTTCTCATGGCATAGCGAACATCTCCCTGCGCAACAATCTTGTTTGGTGCCGCAATCACTGAGTCATAAAGTAGATGCACTTTTTTGCCGACTGCTACAGCTGCAAGATGGAAAGCGACGTCGCCTTCAGTCCTGCCACCTAGGAGCGAATCACCATCAACAATTTCGTAGCGCCATTTCTTGTTGGAAAGCGTTGCACCGAGAAGAATTCCTTGACTTTCATCTCGATAAAAGACTTGTAAACCAAGTGGAGTTGCAGCGCAAGCATTTGTAACAGCGACATTGCTAGCTGTGCGAACGCGTAGAGATTCTCGGTAGTCTTGAACATATTCGCCATCGCCATCGACTGTTTGGAAGGTGAATTTTTTACCGTCATACTCTGCCCGGAGAAGATCTTTCTCTACTGTGTCGGTGTAGAAAATCTGTAGCCGCTCACTTTTACCTTTTCCAGTGGTGCATAGCGACATCGCACCATTGAGATTGTTTGTGCGACGACCGCTCTTAGTAGAATTGCCATCTACAGTGGATCGATTCCATTTCTTGCCGTCAAAAAGCGATAGGTAGAGATCACCGCTACTACTGCTTGAGTACACGACGGCAGGGCTTCCTTTAAATTGTCCGTGCGCTAAATATTGACCATCCGCGCTTTTATCGAGCGCGCTTACCGCCCACACACTTTCCGGAACGATAATCGACGTTTTCACCTCAGGACCTGCAATTGACCCGCTGTTTGGTGTGACTCCAAAGTAATAAGGAAGTCCAGCATCTAATTTCTCGATAGTGAAAGGTGACTTAGTTGTGGTCACAGCTTTATTACTCGGATAGATTTTCACCGTATAACTTGCAATTTCCTGTCGAATAGATTGCTCTGGAGCATCGAAGAAGAGCGTGACTGATTTATTTCCTGCAATACCGCGGAGATTCTGTACACCCGCTAATTGAGATTCAGGGGTTTTCCCGCGCATATCTTCGAGCATTGCCAGTGCGATTGGTCCAGGATCATGAATCGCTTGTTGTATCGAGATTGAGGAGCTCATCAACCCATTAGAAGCTGTTTTTGGATAGAGCGCATCATCAATATGGCTGACAGAAGATCCAGATTTATACTCACTAGGAGTAAATAACTTGATTTTTGAATTTTGATTTGCGGCTTTACCGTTCTCACCAATCCAGAAGAGATCGCTTGTCACGTATGTCGCAAAGCTTGTATCTGTGCTTGGTATATCTGAAAGGCGTCGATCTGAACTGTTTGTGACAAACCCTGAAAAAATGGTTGGGTTGTTGTTACTAAAAGTTTTCAGTCGTTCGTTATACGTTTCTTGTGAGATGAATCCCAAGCCATGGGCAAGCTCATGAAGCACGGCAGTAACAAAGTCGTATTGCCTAACTCCGGGCTTGGCATCCTGGCCGAAGTACCAACTGACGTATAGGGAATTGGAGTTAAAGCGCGCTGTTATCTCAGGATTGAGATCATCTAAATCTCTCTTATCTCGGTTAATTGAATTAGCAAGTGCAGCTGGATACCAGAGCTTCTTCTCTGGAGCGCCTGCGAAATCTTGAAAGTATCCGCCACCACGCGCTCCGCCTGGGCGTGCGCTCCCAAGAATTCCTGGTTCGAGCGGCGACCAATATGCCTCAACATCTATCGGCACTGGAGAGGGGAAGAGATACGACCAAATTTTCGTTGCACGCAAAAATGCTTTCTTTGCATCTTCTGGCCATTGCTGTCGCGACTCGGAGATAAACGAGACATTAAAGGTTGAGAGCACATCGCGACCTGTCTCATCGAATGCGATTGTTGAGGGCCCTTGGGTAGGGCTTGATGAAGCGTAGGTAACATCCCAATTTCCAGGGATCGAGCGTACGGAGAGAGCTTGTGCCGGAGCGGTGATTGCCCCTGGAGCGAGCCAGCTCGATATGACTAAAAGGAGCGTAACGCTTAGGCTTTTTAACCTCACGGGATGACGTTAGCAGGGACTCTTTGACTCTGGAATTAGCGTACGAATTAGGGGGTGGCAGATGGAGCGAAGTCGACAGGCTTTCGAACGAGCAGATCGGGAGTTCTCACATCCTGCTGCTGAACCAAGCTTAGATGAATTACGCAGTGACCTTGCTAGAGCGATTGGGGATTTCGCCAATCAGAATTTTGCTGACAAATACGGACCACTAGTGGGTTCAGTTGTGGAGAATTCCGCCGAGCAGATCTTGAGAGAGTTCGAGATTAATGGTGTGAAAGCAAAGCACGAAGCGGAATTTGTTATTCGAGAACTAATGGATCGGATTATTCGTGGGATCAGTAAGTAATTTACTTCTGGTGATTGTTGCCGCTATCGTAATCATTATTACGATGAGCAGGTTGTGAATCTTTAGTAAACGAGCGCTTTAACTTCTGGTCCGAGGATATCCGCGACAAATGAGCTCGCCCCTGAAATTTCAATTCCTGGTAGTAAGACTTCTTCAGTAATGCCACGACGCTTAGCGCATTGCGTGCAAACTTTAATCTTTCCTAATTCGAGTATCTGATCTCGCAATTGCGAGAGTGGCGCCGCGTGCTCGAGGATGAATTCTTCAGCCTTGCCTGGTACGCCAAACCAGGTGGCATCTCCGGTAAGCCAGAGAGTTACGTCAACACCACTGGCCAGCGCAGTTGCGGCAACTGTGAATCCTTGAGAGCAGCGTTCAGCAGATTCTTGACCAACTGTCACTTTGATTACGAGCGCATTTCCAGCCATATCGGGAATCTACACGGAAAAAGTGAGTTTGCCCGTACCCTTTTCCTTGTGATTTCCCGATGATTCTCGACCTAGTTTTCGCTGGCGTGCTGGTGGTCTTTGCATTCCTCATCTCACTATTCTTGCTTGGCCGCTCAGGTCGAGCGCTCAGAAAGTTCCAGCGCGAGAAATCGGGAGATACTATGCGCAGGAAACTGCTCTCTCGGAACCAAGTACGAAAGTTGGGCGAGTAACAATGGCATTCACAATCCCTGAAGGGTTACATCAAGATCTCTACCCCCTGGCGTGGTTGGTCGGCACCTGGCGCGGAAAAGGGCAGGGTGAATACCCAGGCACTGCGCCCTTCACCTTCGAGCAAGAGGTCACCTTTAATCATGATGGTCGACCATTTCTCAATTATTTTTCCCGTTCCTGGCTCGTCGACGATGGCAAGGAAGAGCTCATGCCCGCTGCACAGGAGACGGGATTCTGGCGAGTAAAACCTAATAATGTGCTCGAGGTAATCCTCTCGCACAACACCGGTATCGCAGAGGGTTGGGTTGGCCGCTTTGATGTTGCGAAGATTCAACTTGTGATGGATCAGGGATATAGCGCTCCATCAGCAAAGGTGGTCACGGGCGGAACTCGGTTATATGGATTAGTCGAAGGTGAACTTTTCTATGCCTACGATATGGAAGCACAGGGGCATAAGTTGCAGGCGCATATTTGGTCAACCATGGAACGTGTAGTGGTGTGAGCGCACCACAACCTCTTGCTGAGATTATTCGGAATGGAATGGTCGAGTCTGCACACTATGGCCATCTAGTAATTCTCGATAGCGCGGGAACTAATTTTTTTTCGCGGGGTGATTCGCAAGCGCCAATTTTTCCGCGCTCCTCAATTAAGCCGATTCAAGCTCGTGCAATGGTGAAACTTGGTTTAGATATTGAGCCAAAACTTCTGGCATTAGTTATTGCAAGCCACTCAGGATCTGACGAACACATAGCAGGCGTGCGCGAACTATTAGCAGAATTTAATCTTGATGAAAATGCTTTGCAATGTGCTCTTGATTTACCACTTGGTGAAAACGAACGAAAACTATGGGGTGCGCAATCACCAACACGAATTGCGATGAACTGCAGTGGTAAACATGCTGGCATGCTTGCCACCTGTGTAATTAATGGTTGGGATACTTCACATTATCTAGAGATGAACCATCCATTGCAGATTGCCATAAAGCGAGAAATTGAAGAATCGTCTCGCAGTAAGAGTGTGAACGATACTTTTGATGGCTGCGGCGCACCACTTTTTGCAGTGCCACTGTTGGCTCTTGCTTATGCAATTCGCAGCCTGATAGATAGTGGAGATAGTGGAGATAGTGCATCGCGCGCAATTGTGCATGCGATGTCGACGCATCCGGAAATGGTCGCTGGTAGCGGACGGTTATCTACACGATGGATGCGCGCAGTTCCAGGATTGATTATGAAAGAGGGAGCCGAGGGAGTTCATATTGCAGGTCAAAGTGGGAAAGGCGTTATCGCCTTTAAAGTGATCGATGGATCGATGCGTGCTCATGATGTGATTACACGTTCTGCCCTGGCTCAAATCGGGGTAGTAGCTGAGTTCCCTTCGGTCAGCGTCTTCGGTGGGCTCCCGCCAAAGCTGGAAATTCGCGCATCTTTTTAGGTTCAGTAGACTGGGCTCATGTCGAACGGGTCCCTGACCAATCCATTGGGTTCGCTCTCTGACTTAGTCTTGTTAGTCATTGGGCTTGCTCAGTTAGCGGGGCTACTTTTCGCACTTATCCATGCGGTTCGGGTCCGTGGAGATGCGTTTACAGCCGCAGGAAAGCAGAGCAAAGTTTTTTGGGCCTCATTGTTGGCCGTATCGCTAGTGCTCCGCCTTACTATCTCTAGTCCATTAGATCTCTTTGGCATCATCGCTTCTATTGCTGCAATCGTGTACATCGTTGATGTTCGTCCAGCAATTAATGATGTGCTTCGCGGACCGCGCTGGTAATCAAAAGTTATGAAGCCTAGCGGTCGCATCGCGACATTAATGATGCATACCTCTCCACTTGATCAGGCTGGAGTCCGCGATGCTGGTGGGATGAATATCTACGTAGTAGAAAGTGCAAAGCGAATCGCAAAGTCTGGAATTGCCGTAGATATTTTTACGCGAGCAACTTCTGCGGCACTCCCTCCAATCGTGGAGATTGCGCCAGGAGTTGAAGTCCATCACATCACAGCTGGCCCATACGAAGGGCTAACGAAGGAAGATCTGCCTTCGCAAATGTGCACGATGGCATCTGAACTCCTACGAGTTGAAGCAAATCACCCACGCGGTTACTACGACTTAATCCACTCGCATTATTGGATTTCAGGGCAAGTAGGACTCTTAGCTGCGCAACGGTGGAACGTTCCATTAGTGCACACGATGCACACGATGGCGAAAGTAAAGAACAAATCGCTAGCAGATCACGACAAGCCAGAGCCGGTTGCACGTGCAATTGGCGAAGAACAAATTGCCGCAGGCGCGCAGGGGCTCATCGCTAATACAGATGCAGAAGCGGCGAATCTTGTGAGCCTTTACGATGCCTGTCCTGATCGGGTACATGTGGTTGCTCCTGGAGTGGATTTAGTCCACTTCTCTCCAGGTGGCGGACGTCGTGAAGCGCGCGTGCAACTTGGCCTCAATCAGGAGAGCCTGATCCTTGCGTTCGTTGGCAGAGTGCAGCCTCATAAGGGGCCGGATGTTCTCATTGCTGCTGCAGGCGAGATGGTCAAACATGATCCAGTGCTAAAAAGCAAGCTGCAAGTACTTATTATTGGTGGTGTTTCTGGTGGAGATGGCGATGAGCTTAATCGCCTACGCACCCTTGCGAAATTTCTTGGAATCGACGATCGCGTGAAATTCATTCCACCTGCATCTCGTGAAGAATTGCCACACTGGTATCGCGCTGCGGATTTAGTTTGCGTACCTAGCCATAGCGAATCATTTGGATTAGTTGCTCTCGAAGCGCAAGCATGTGGCACACCAGTGGTTGCAGCTGCAGTTGGTGGATTGCGTACAGCTGTCGCCGACGGTTTTTCAGGGTCACTAGTCGATGGACATGACCCACGTTCGTGGTCGTCAGTATTAACTCGATTACTTCACGAACCACAACGTCGCATCTCACTTTCTATGGGCGCACTTGAGCACGCACGCCGATTTGGCTGGGAAGCCACCGCCCGAGGCACAATCGATATCTATGACCAGTTGTTAGCTGAGCCTCGCGCGGCTATTCGCTCTCTTGCGTAGTTTGCGAAAACCATGAAACAACCACTGCAGACCATTCAAGAAGCGCTCAGTGAATCGAAAATAGAATTCGAAGAACTTGATAAGACTTCTTTGCTCGTCTCTGTCCCCGGCGAGAAGAAGTTGTATACCAATGTGATATTTAAAGTCAGCGATAAGACTTTAAGTGTCAATGCTTTTGTGATTCGCCGACCAGACCAAAATACGGAAAAAGTCTACGAATGGTTACTCCGACACAATGCAAATATGTACCTTCTTTCGTATGCAACAAATGAACTCGGAGATATCTATCTCGTAGGGAGATTGCCGGTCGAACTCGTGACTAGAGATGAGATTGATCGCATTCTCGGGGCTATTCATGAATACTGCGACTCATCCTTCAACACTCTTTTGGAGCTGGGCTTTGCTGATGCCATTCGCCGAGAATGGGCTTGGCGTATCTCGCGCGGGGAGTCAGTTGCAAATCTTGAGGCTTTCAAACACCTAAGAAGTTGATGTTTGCCTGACTCCAGGGCAGGATTCTCATTATGAGTTACCAGTTAATTCTCTTACGCCATGGCGAGAGTCAGTGGAATGAGAAGAATCTATTTACTGGCTGGGTTGATGTTTCGCTGAGCGCTAAAGGTTTACTAGAAGCCAAGCGAGCTGGTGAACTCTTCAAAGAGCAGAGTATTTTTCCCGAAATTCTCCATACCTCACTTTTGAAACGTGCGATAAACACTGCTGAAATTGCGCTTAATGAATGCGAGCGACATTGGATTCCCGTGCGCCGCTCATGGCGCTTGAATGAACGTCATTACGGTGCGCTGCAAGGAAAGAACAAGGCAGAGACGCTTTCAATGTATGGTGAAGAACAGTTTCAATTGTGGCGTCGATCTTTCGATGTGCCACCACCGCCGATTGACGATTCAAGTGAGTACTCACAGGCTAAAGACCGCCGTTATCAAGATATAGGAACGGCTGTGCCAAAGACCGAATGTCTGCTTGACGTGATTAATCGAATGATTCCGTATTGGAATGAATCTATAACTCCCGATTTAACAAGCGGCAAGTGCGTTCTGGTTACCGCGCATGGCAACTCGTTGCGGGCTTTAGTGAAACACCTTGATGGAATAAGTGATAAAGATATTGCTGGGCTCAATATTCCTACAGGAATCCCGCTGCTCTATGAGTTAGATGGAAATTTCAAACCCATCACAAAGGGCGGCCGCTACCTTGATCCAGAAGCTGCGCGAGCTGCGATTGATGCTGTTGCTAATCAAGGAAAGAGCAAGTAGAAATTACTCTTCGCTGTAATATTGACCTGTAACTAAATAGTAAACGCGTCGCGAAATCGAAACCGCATGATCAGCAAAACGTTCGTAATATCTTCCAATCAAAGTCATATCAATAGCAGTCTCGATACCATGCGCCCATTTCTCATCAAGTAGCGTTGCAAAGAGTTTTCGGTGAAGAATGTCCATCTCATCGTCATCTTTTTCCAAAGACTTTGCAGCTTCGGTGTCACGACTCTTAATGATGCCAGTAGCCTTTTCACAGATTTTGCTCGCAACCCGCCCCATCTCCTGGATTGTGAGTAGAAGTTCGGGAGGAACGGCAGTGGCGGGATATCTCATTCGCGCTAACTTGGCGATGTGATGAGCCATATCACCCATTCGTTCTAAATCCGCGCTCATTCGCAAAGACGTTACGAGTGCTCTCAGATCACTTGCAACCGGCTGCTGACGAGCCATCAAATCTATTGTTTGAGCATCTAATTGATGTTGGGTGTTATCGACTAGGGAATCGTCAGCGATTACTTTTTCAGCTAATGCCAGATCAGCAGTTAATAGAGCGTGAGTGGCGGAGTCCAAAGCAACCTTGATCTGTTCCCCAAGGGCGACCAGATTGAGATTAATCTGCTCAAGTTCCTCATGGAATAGGTCACGCATACCGGTAGCGTACTTGGTGGTCCCCTGGAAATGTCGCTAATTCGTTAACAGTGGTTTAACAGAAAACAAACTCCAAGTTAGTTGTGGCCTGGGGCAGGAGTGGGCTCTGCGCTTGCTTTAAATAACTCTACGATAGCGGGGTGGCGATACCCTGGTTCAAGAAGGCACCTCGCGAGCAGGTCATCGACTTAGTACCGGGCATTTCACCCGAATTGCGCTCTGTACTAAACGCGCTCGATTCGATTTCGATCGTACTCTCCGCCTCCGATCAAGTGCTCTACTCATCACATGAAGCGAGCCGATTTGGCATTATCCGAGATGGAAGAATTTCTAGTCAGGAGTTAATGGCGCTTGTTCGAGTAGTGCGACGAACCCACAAATCGCATGAAGGTAATTTAGAAATACCATCGACAGTGCTTTCTGGTGCATCCTCAAATCTGAGAGTGCGTGTTGCTCCATTAGATCAAATCGGTAGAACCTTGGTGTTGGTCGATGATGTCAGTGAAGCGCAGCGCGTCGATGCTATTAGACGAGACTTCGTGGCAAATATCTCGCATGAACTTAAGACACCAATCGGCGCACTTTCTTTACTAAGCGAAGCGGTAGCAGGTGCAAGCGATAATCCTGAACTTGTGAAACATTTTGCTACCAAGATGGGTGTCACCTCACATCGCTTAACGGAATTAGTCCAACAGATTATTAATCTCTCACGATTGCAAGATGCCAACCCGTTACAAGAGTATAAGCTTGTGCAAGTAAGCGATGTCGTGAACCAAGCAATTGCTCTGTGTATCACAAATGCAGAGTCCAGGAATATTTCGCTTGACCTAGATTTGCAAGAAGAATGTTTTGTCTTTGCTGATCGAGAACAACTTGTAATGGCAATTCAAAATTTGATTGAGAATGCAATCAACTACAGCCCACAAAATACTCGGGTAAATATTGCCGTTAGGCTGGAGAAGAGAAATGTCGAAATAATCGTGAAAGATCAGGGGATAGGAATACCTGACTCAGATTTAGAGAGAATCTTCGAGAGATTTTACCGAGTTGACCCGGCACGTTCCAGAGAGACTGGCGGAACTGGTTTGGGGCTATCCATTGTTAAGCACGTAGCAGCAAATCATGGTGGCGAGGTCAGAGTTTGGAGCAAGCCAGATGAGGGAAGTACCTTCACATTCGTGATACCAAAAAGCGAATCGAATTCAGAACAAGAGGCTGGCCGATGACGAAGATTCTTGTAGTCGAGGATGAAGATTCATTCTCAGATGCGCTCTCTTTTTTACTTGGCAAAGAGGGATTCGAAGTGAGTGTCGCTGCAGATGGCGTCAAAGCTCTTGAGATATTCGAGCGCGAGGGAGCAGATTTAGTCTTGCTCGATTTGATGTTGCCAGGTTTGAGCGGGACTGAGGTTTGTAGACAACTCCGGATGAAGAGCTCTGTGCCGATCATCATGCTGACCGCAAAAGATACCGAGGTGGACAAAGTAGTTGGCCTTGAACTCGGCGCCGATGACTATGTCACTAAGCCTTATTCTTCACGCGAGCTCATCGCCAGAATCCGTGCTGTACTTCGCAGGCAGCAGGAGCCAGAGCAATCCACCGGGCTACTCACGGTAGGTCCGGTTCGGATGGATATCGAACGTCACATAGTTACTGTTAACAATGAGCAAGTCGCACTGCCGCTGAAGGAGTTCGAACTACTCGAATTCTTGATGCGAAATTCAGGACGTGTGCTTACCCGAACCCAATTAATTGATCGGGTTTGGGGCAGTGATTATGTCGGCGATACCAAAACTCTAGATGTTCATATCAAGCGGTTGCGTTCAAAAGTAGAGAAAGACCCTGCTAATCCCGAATACATACTTACTGTACGTGGGCTTGGTTATAAATTCTCTAACTAGCGCTGATTACATCTGGTCCGACGTCCGCAAATTCACCAGAGCGATCGCGAACGAGCACTTCCAAGGTTTCCGAACCTGAACGATTGAAGCCAATCTGCATCGTGACGTGCTTTCCAGCCTTCACATTTAAATTAGGAATAACCGCCAAAGCATTTGCAGTCTCACCGGCAAAAATCAAAGGTGTGTTTGGTGCAAGCACCGGCGCAATAGGTGTGACACTCGCTGGAATTCCATTGACGTACAGAGCTGTGAGTTGCTCAGCCTGAGCGCCATCATTAATCATCGTTCCCACGAGAATTGCGCTGCCATCAGCTTGTGCCACTAAGAGAATATGCACGAGTTTGATATCGCCTACAGTCTTTTCGACGCCATCAGTGACTTGCTTAATCAGTCGAGTCGGAGCATTAGGGCCAGCACCGCATCCTGTTACTAAGAGCAACATCGCGATAAGAACTGTTAGACGCGCACTGAACTTTCTTTGCATGGCCGTAATTCTCCCCGGGAAAAGTGAAAAAAGCGAATTTGTCAACTGGAATTCTTAGGGGAAATATACCGAGAAATCGCCGATTTTTTCTGTCGGAATTGGCTGCTAGAATATGACTCTCATCATTCGTACAGCCACCCACGAGAGGCGGATGAAGCTCACTATGTCATTCAAAGTCGGCGAAACAGTCGTTTACCCCCACCACGGTGCAGCGTTAATCGAAGCAATCGAAACCCGCATCATTAAGGGTGAGGAGAAGACCTATCTCGTGCTTAAGGTCACCCAAGGTGATCTCACAGTCCGAGTGCCGGCAGACAATGTTGATCTTGTAGGAGTCCGTGATGTCGTCGATAGCGCCGGACTCGACCGAGTATTCGGAGTACTTCGCCAGCCATATACCGAGGAACCAACGAACTGGTCCCGCCGCTATAAGGCAAACCTTGAGAAACTTGCATCGGGCGATGTCATTAAGGTCGCAGAAGTTGTCCGCGATCTCTACCGCCGCGATCTCGATCGTGGTCTCTCAGCTGGTGAAAAGCGAATGTTGGCAAAAGCTCGACAGATTTTAATTAGCGAACTGGCGCTCGCCGAGAAGACCGATGAAGTTAAGGCAGAAGGCATTCTCGACGAGGTGCTCGCCTCCTAATTGGCTCGTCAGATGAGCCAATCACAAACCGCAGTAATCATCCCCGCAGCAGGTAGTGGGCAGCGACTTGGCGTAGGAATCCCGAAGGCCCTCGTGGAAATTGCTGCGCTCACCCTTATCGAACGAGCTGCCCAGAATCTCTCTCCAATCGCTGCGAACATTGTGATCGCAGCGCCACCTGGATTCGAAGAGAACTTTCGATCGATTTTTTCACAGGCGCACCTCTCTGCACAGGTTGTTGTGGTCACCGGTGGTGCAACACGGAGTCAAAGCGTGGCCAATGCGTTAGCAGCGCTTCCTGTGACTACTAAATATGTGGTGATTCATGACGCAGCTCGCGCCTTTGCGCCAACAAACCTGGCTGAGCTCGTCATTGCTCAATTAGAGGCAGGTGAGCGCGCAGTAGTACCAGCTCTCGATGTCATCGACACAATCAAAGTGGTGGATGAGCGCGGATATGTCATCAATACTCCGGATCGCAATTCACTACGTGCTGTTCAAACGCCCCAAGGGTTCACCCGTGATGCTATTTCCGCCGCGCATGCTTCTGGTGCAGATGCGACAGATGATGCAGCGCTCGTCGCGCTATTGGGTATACCGGTAAGAGTTATTCCAGGAAGTGCTCTCGCTCGGAAGATAACTACGCTCGATGATTTAACGTGGGCGCAAGAGTTAGCGGTGCGGCAATGACGCACTTAACGGGTATCGGATTTGATGCGCATAAGTTCTCAACCAATAAACCTATGCACTTGGCAGGGTTAACTTGGCCAGATGAAGTGGGAATTGAAGGTCACTCTGATGGCGATGTTGCGGCACATGCAATGTGCGATGCGCTCCTATCAGCAGCTCACCTTGGTGATTTGGGATCAGTCTTCGGTACATCCGACCCTCAATGGGCAGGTGCAAGCGGGACCGCGCTATTGAGAGAAGTATTCAATCGATTAACTACTGCGGGCTTTCATATCGAAAATGTTGCTGTGCAAGTCATCGGGAATCGACCGAAGATCGCAACTCGTCGCGAAGAAGGTGAGCGGGCGCTCTCCGCCGCACTTGGCGGCGCGCAAGTTTCGCTCAGCGCTACCACAACAGACGGACTTGGTTTCACTGGTGCTGGCGAGGGAATTGCAGCTATTGCTACCGCTTTGATTGCGCAGCGAGCATGAGCCTTACTCTCTATAACACGCTCACTCGCGAGATAACACCTTTCACTCCGATTGAATCGGGGAAGGTTGGGATATATCTCTGCGGCGCAACTGTGCAAGCTCCGCCACATATCGGCCATATTCGAAGCGGAATCAACTTCGATATTTTGCGGCGCTGGTTAATCGCAAGTGGCTATTGCGTGACCTTTATCCGCAACGTCACGGATATTGACGACAAGATTTTGCATAACGCAATTCATGAAGAGATGCCGTGGTGGGCGCTTGCGCAAAAGTATGAGCGAGTTTTCACTGCAGCTTATGCAGAACTCAATGTATTGCCGCCAACTTATGAACCGCGCGCTACGGGCCACATCACGCAGATGGTGGAGTTAATTGCACGCTTGATTGAACGTGGTAAGGCATACGCTGTTGCAAACGGCGATGTCTATCTTGATGTTCGCGCACTCGATGAATATCTCACTCTCTCAGGTCAGAAGATCGATGATCTCCAATCCAGCCCCGATACCGATGAATTGAGCCTTTCGCTAAAGAAGAATCCGCAAGATTTTGCGCTTTGGAAGAGTGCAAAACCAGGGGAGCCATCGTGGCCAACGCCATGGGGGAATGGTCGCCCAGGTTGGCACATCGAATGCTCTGCGATGGCCCAGGCGTACCTTGGCGAGAAGTTTGATATTCATGCCGGTGGCTTGGATCTAATCTTCCCGCACCACGAAAACGAGATTGCGCAATCTAATGGCGCAGGGTATCCCTTCGCGCAACGATGGCTACATAACGCATGGGTGACAACAGCTGGCGAGAAGATGAGTAAGTCACTTGGTAACACGTTGCGCATTCATGAATTGTTAAAGCGAGTACGAGGTATTGAGCTTCGGTGGTACTTAGGAAGTGCGCACTATCGTTCGATGTTGGAGTATTCACCAGAAGCCCTCGATGAATCGGCTGTTAATTTTCGTCGTATTGAAAGTTTCTTGAAACGCGCTGCCGCGCAATTAGGCAAGGTTCCAGAGCGCGCGATCGCCGATGATTTTGCCAAAGCAATGGATGATGATTTGGCTGTCCCAGCAGCGCTTGCTGTTATCTCCGAATTAGTTCGTGATGGAAATAATGCGGCAACTGCGAAAGATAATGCGCTGTTAGATCGGAAAGCCTCTGAAGTTCGTGGAGCGCTCGCTGTTTTGGGATGTGATCCGTGGGATACGACGTGGTCAAGCAACGAGGCGGGTCTGAGCGATGTACTCTCTGGGCTAGTCAAAACGCTTCTTGATGAACGGGAAGCGGCGCGAGCGCGAAAAGATTTCGCGAGCGCTGATCGGATCAGAGATTCCATCACCTCGTTGGGTCTTACTATCGAGGACACTCCAGAAGGGCCACGGTGGAGTAAATAATGGTTGCAAAGAAGAAACCAGGCTCAGGTGGCAATAACAAACGTCGCCTTGCGGGAAAAGGACCAACGCCTAAAGCTGAAGACCGGACCTATCACCCGGCGGCGAAGCGAAAAGCTGCAGCGGCAAATAAGCCAAAGAGTTCAGCGCGCCGTCCGAAAGGTGATCGCGAGCAAAATGCTCCGCGCGAATATGAAGTTCAAGATGATGTCATCGTTGGTCGCAATCCGGTTTTAGAAGCGTTGCGGGCTGGAATAGCGGTGAAGCGAGTGATGGTTGCTCGTGGCGTGGATATCGATGAACGAATAACAGAGATTGTTGAATTGGCGCGGCAGGCTCGAATAGAAGTGATTGATATCAATCGGAAAGAGCTCGATCCATATCCTGCTCACCAAGGGGTCGCACTTCGCGTCGCACCATATAAATTCCGCCCTTTGAACGAAGTGGTTAGCAAGATTTCGGGCGTTCCTTTACTTGTTGCTCTTGATGGTGTGACAGATCCACGAAATCTTGGTGCGATTATTCGCAGCGCCTGCGCTTTTGGTGCAAGTGCAATCGTGATTCCCGAACGCCGCGCAGCCGGAATGACCGCGGTGGCATGGAAATCTTCTGCTGGCGCAGCGGCACGGACGCCGGTCGTGCAGATAAAGAACATGACGGCAACGATTCACGACCTGCAGAGCGAGGGCTATTTTGTCGTTGGCCTTGATGCAGGCGGCGATGTGCCGCTCTCTGAGATGGCAGTGGCTGATGAACCGCTCATGATTGTCATTGGCGGAGAGGGCAAAGGTCTATCGCGGCTAGTCCGCGAGAGCTGTGACTTAGTAGTCTCGATTCCGATGTCTTCGGATATGGAGTCGCTCAATGCGAGCGTTGCGGCAGCAATCGCTCTTTATTCGGTGTCAGAGAAGCGAAGTAAGAAGTAAGAAGTAAGAAGTAAGAAGTAAGAAGTAAGAAGTAAGAAGTAAGAACAACACGTAACAAGAGTGAGTTGATATGGCACGTTACACACGTTTTATTGCGTTAGGTGATTCCTTCACTGAAGGAATGCAAGATGAATTAATCAATGGCCAATATCGCGGTTGGGCAGATCGCGTTGCACAAGGGCTGGCAACACAGACTCCTGGATTCAAGTATCTCAATCTTGCCGTCCGTGGGAAATTAGTTGGGCAAGTAATTGAAGATCAGGTTCCTGTTGCGTTGCAGTGGATTGAGGGGAGGCAGACCCTCGTTTCATTCCATGCAGGAGCAAATGATTTGCTCCGACCAAGTTACGAACCAAGCGCCGCACTTCCACAATATCAAGCGGCGGTTCGGCAACTTAGCGCAACTGGATGCCAGCTGATGCTATTCACTGCAGTTGAGCGCGTTGCAAAATCAGGGAAGATGCAAGATTTATGGCATCAGCGCTTTAGCGCATTTAATAAAGTCGTCCGCGACATGGGCGCCGAAGTTGGTGCGATAGTGCTCGAAGCAACAGCAGATCCTGAGATTGGAAGTAGAAGGTTCCTTGATAAAGATCGGCTTCATCTCAATCCCGCGGGCCATCATCGAGTCGCGCAAGGCGTACTTCAATCAATTGGTGGACCATTTGACCCTAATTGGCGAAGTGATTTACCGCCGCTTCCGCACCGTTCGTTACTGGCGAAAATCAATGATGACCTGCGCTGGTTCATCACCTTCCTTATTCCATGGATGTCGAGGAGACTTCGTGGAGTATCCTCGGGCGATGGCCGTTCCCCCAAACATAGCGCGCCAGTACAAATGAGCTAACACCTGAAAACAAAAGCTAACAACAAATAACGACACGAGAAAGGTCTCTCCGATGAAAATTGATTCCGTAGATCTCTTCTACCTTCGCATGCCCGAGGTTTTAGATATCGGAGATGGAAGCCAGGATTCGTTGTTATGTCGCGTTACCTCTAATGGACATGTTGGTTGGGGTGAGGCGGTCTGTTCACCAATGGTGGGCATCACCAGCTGGATTACTCCAATGTCACATAGCGGATGCCACCCTGTAATTGATTCAGTATTAGGTCAACGCCTAGATTCGCCAGAAGATATTCGCCAGGTCTATCGCAACGTTCGCCAGAACTCCTTCTATGGATTGCTCCAAAGCGATCTGCTGATTTCAGGTATTGAAATTGCGCTTTGGGATTGCTTAGGCCGTGCCAAAGAAGAGCCAATCTGGAAACTACTTGGATATAACAAGACTGAGCGAAAGCTTCCTTACGCTTCCGTTCTCTTTGGTGATACTGCTGCTGAAACCAAGCAGAAGGCTGTCGACATGCGAAGTAAAGGTTTCAAGGCAATCAAATTCGGTTGGGGTCCATTTGGTCTGACCACTGTCGAAGATGATGCAGCGCACATCCATGCAGCGCGTGAGGGAATCGGTGCAGATGGCTACCTCATGATTGATGCCGGAACGGTCTTTAAAGATGATGTCGAAGCAGCTGCTAACCGCTTACCTGCGCTCGCCGAAGCAAATGTGTATTGGTACGAAGAGCCATTCGATGGTTACGCGCTTGCAGAATATGGTGCGTTAGCCAAACGCTCAAGCAAGGTAAAACTTGCTGGTGGCGAAGGTGCACATAACGCATTCCAAGCAGAGCAATTAATCGATTACGGCGGAGTTGGCTTTATTCAGATTGATACCGGATATGTTGGTGGAATCGGAAACGCTTATCGCGTTGCACAATACGCAACGTCTAAAGGCGTGAAGTATGTAAATCACACCTTTACTTCGCAATCTGCGCTCTCCTCTTCACTCCAACCTTTTGCGGGTTTGAAGGAATCAAACATCACCGAATATCCAATGGAGCCCAAGGCGCTCTGCCAAGAGTTGACTGTAAATCGAATTGACGTTGGGTCCGATGGAATGATCGAAGCGCCAGACGCCCCAGGAACGGGCATCACCATCAACACCGCAGCTGTGAAGAAATACCTGGTCGAGGCAGAAATCAAGGTAAAGGGCAAAACCCTCTATTCCACCCCGACCGTCTAAATCTCTCTCCGGGACAGTTTTAATTGGTGAGGTGGGACTTTCCCCTACCTCACACTTGGACTAGTCAAAATCCGGTCCTATTCTTCTGTTATGCGGCGGATGCGAACCCTCTTTGTACGAGTAGCAATTTCATCGACGCTCGCGTTGTCTTCAGTTGTTGGTCTCTCCGCGCTAAGTCATGCCGCTTGCGCTCCTATCTCTGGATTGATTTTGGTATCTGAAACTCCACTCGAAGGTGGGGCTTCAAGTTGTGAATACGCGCCTTACCCGTCCAGCGGCACCTCAACTACCGGTGGTTCAACTTCTGCTTCCCCCAGTACAGACCCTTACTATTCGTTGCCATCGAGTGATGCAACGCGAACATCCGCACCTGCGGCAGCTCCTGCACCAATTGATACAAGTGCAACACAGATCGCAACTCTCAATAAACAGATTGCAGATTTACAAGCAGAGATTGCGACACTGAAAGCAGAAATTGCAAAAAAGAGCGATGAGTCAAAATCCGCTTCAGCGCAAAGTAAAGTATTTGAACAACAAGTACAAGAACAGAACGCTCGATTAGCAGAAGCGAATAAGCGAATTACAGAATTAGCAGTAGAAGCTGATTCAGCGACAGTTGCCAAACAACAATTAATTGAAGCAGAGGCCAAGATTGCCTCAATTGCGACAGTCGCTAAGTCAGCAACTGAAGGGCAAGAGGTTGTCGATGCAAAAGGAAATAAAGTTGCAACGGTAGTCGCGAAAGATGAATCTGGAACAGATCTCACAGATGAGAATGGAAAAGCGCTCGTCTTGCAACCAATCTTGGGTTCAACTGGAAAAGCAGTTGTCGATGATAAGGGTGAAGTTGTGCGCGCTCAGGTGGCAAAGAGCGAGGGCGGCCAAATTATCTATGTCGATCGGATCGTGCCTGGAAGCCCTAGTAAGAAGAAAGCGCCAGTTGTGCTTCTTAATGTGCTTGGTAGCGATGACAAAGTCTTAACCGGCCCCGATGGAAAACCTCTCACCACTGCACCAGTAATCAAAGAAGGTAACTCAGTCTTCGTAGATAAGAATGGGCTACCAATTATGGTTCGCCCTGTTCTCAATAGTTCAGGCGAGCCAGTTCTTGATGGCGATAAAGTGCTGATGACAAAGTTGATTACCTTTGGAAAGAGCGAGCCAATTTACGATAGCTCTGGCAGCCCTGTGCTCGCGCTTCCGTTGTTAGATTCCTCAGGCCGCGCGGTGAAAGCAGGTAATGGTGAAGTTGTGTACGTTCCGCCAGTGCTTAACTCCAAAGGTGTCGTCCTACGAAATGCAGCTGGTGAACCCGTTTTAGCAGAAGTTTTAGCTGATTCTGTTGGCAGCGTTGCTCTTGCTGCTGATGGCAAACCTTTGGTCGGACAACCTTATTTAGCAAACAATGGAGCGAAGGTTTTGGTAAGTAATGCACCAATATATGTTGGTGCTGTTGGGGTACAAGCATCCACGATTGATGGCAAGCAGATCAAGAGCGCAGATGGAGTAGCCCTCCAATTCGGGTATAACGGTTTATTAACGCTGCCAACTGGTAAGACAGTTTCAGGAACTGATGGTCGACCAATCACACTTAGTTCCCGAGGAATTTTGCTGGCCCCTAATGGAGAGTTTCTTTTGGATCGCGCTGGAAAACCATGTCGGTTAAATGAGAATGGGCAGGTGATCGACTCATCAAACAAGCCGGTTCTTAACCTTTCAGGTAAAGCAATCACAGTTAGCGCAACCACTAGCCAATTGACCATTAAAGTGAAAAAGCAGAATGTAGTTGGCCCCGACGGTAAATCAATTCGGATCGCGCCTAATGGCCAAGTATTTGATGTAAACGCCAACCCAATTCTCACCACGAGTGGTGCACCTATTTATATCGATGGCAAAAAGAAGGCTCTTGTGGATGTAGCGGGCAAGCCAATCAAATTCGGCGAAGGAAATAAGGCCAATCAAATTGCAGGAAAAGTAGGGAAATCAACCCTCACGACCGCCTGATTCCTCACGAATACGCCCACGCGTTGCGGTGTAAAGGTCTCGAAGTTATCTATTAGACTACGAGCGCTTCAATGCCGACCTGGCGCAATTGGTAGCGCACCCGACTTGTAATCGGGTGGTTAGGGGTTCAAGTCCCCTGGTCGGCCCCAAATTTTCTTTAATTAAAGAATTTTGAATGTATTAACAAATCCGCGGTTGCACGATTAGACGCTGTAGGAATGTTTTTCAAAACTGAAACTCGCAAAAGCGCTTTGACATCTGGATCATGAGGTTGCGGCTCTAGTGGGTCCCAGAAAAAGATCAGCGCGTGAATCCTGTTATCAACCATCTCAGCGCCAATTTGAATATCGCCACCGTATGGCCCACTTTCAACCAGTTGCACTGGCAACCCACTCTCTTTTGCAATGAGTTTGCCTGTTGTTCCCGTTGCGATTAATTCGTGAGTTGCAAGTTCTTCCTTGTTTGCTAACACCCATGCAAGTAATTCACTCTTCTTCTTGTCATGCGCAATTAGGGCAATTTTCTTCTTAGGCTGATTCACACCTAAAGCGTAGCCGCTTACGATTTGAGCATTTGCGATAGGCCAAAACAAAGGGTAAACGTCAGGTTAATTGGCGCCTAGCCTCCTTTTTCGTCATTGATTTTGGGGCAAATTGGGTGGAAGATATCGATAGACGTCCACAGTGTTCCAGGATAGTCCGCCGGTGCTTATCGGCCTTTTCAACGAGAGAGGTTTTGCCAATATGAAGTCAAGAAAAGCATTTGCCATTGGCGCAGTTGCCATGGCACTTCTTCTTGGAGCGTGTTCATCCTCCGGCGATAACGCCGCAGAGAGCACTCCGAGCGAAAGTGCAGCAGCGTTCCCAACTGAAGATCTAACACTCAACATTTCATGGTGGGGTGAACAAGAAGCACCAGGTGCACAGAAGTGGCTCGAAGAGAGCATCGCTCTCTATACGAAAGAGCATCCAAATGTCACGATTGAACATGTTCTTCAAACAACTGATGGATTGATTCCATCTTTTGAAGCAGCAGCAGCTGCACAATCTGGTCCAGATATCCAATATTTCTGGGGTGGCATCTATTCACAGCAACCAGGATGGGATGGCCACATCGCACCTATCTCTGATTACCTCAGTGAAGAAGAACTTTCGCACTACATTAACGCGAAAGTCGAATCAGGTTTCCAAGGAAAAGTTTGGACAGCTCCTTGGTATGTAAATCCATCATTCCCACTTCTCGTGCGTACCGACATCCTCGCTGACAATGGCCTTGCAGTGCCAACAAACTGGGATGAACTTATGAAGGTCTGTGATGTGCTCTCCGCGAAGAAGATCACAACAATCGCCGGTGGCGTAAAAGATGGCTGGTTCGGTGGCTGGATCTACTCCATCCTCGGCGGACAATCTGTCCAATCACAAGCCGATGTAATCAACGCGGTAGTGGGCACAACTAAGTTCACCGATCCAGAGCATGCAGGTTGGTGGACAAAGTTAGAAGAGTCGAAGAATCGTAAGTGCTGGAACGATGACATCAACTCACTCGAGCTCTATCAAGCGCAACAGAAGTTTGTTGACGGCAAAGCTGCAATGACAATCACTGCTGGTCCAGATGCACCAAACTTCGTGAAGAAGGCAGGCGGCGATGAGAAAGTAACAATCATGGCGATGCCAGCTTGGTCAGATGGTCCACTCGCAGGAAAGATGGGCACAACCTCACAGACTCTTGGTATCACCAAGTGGTCGAAGTACCCACAGGTTGCCGCTGACTTCATCAAGTTCACCCACACAACAGAGCGACTAAATGCCTGGTATGCAGCAACAGGTTCTATGCCAGCTGATGATCGCTTTGATATCTCTCAGGTAGAAAGTGCGTCAACCAAAGCTCTCTTTGAGTCTGCGCTCGATGGTGCTCCATATCTAGAGAACTTCATCCCTGCTCAATTAGATGCTGACGCAGTGTTTAAGAACGTGCAATTGGTCCTTAAGGGCACCGTCAAGGCTGCAGATGCAGCTGCTGACATGCAAGCAGTAATGGAGCGGCTCCGTAAGTCAGATCGCAAACTCGTAGATAATTTCACAGCCTGGGCTAAGTGAAATTAACAAGAGTTAAGAGCGAGGCCGTTGGTGTGGTTTCACGCCAGCGGCCTGCTCGCTCTTCTCGAGAGGCGTTCTTGTGGATCGCACCTGCGGCTCTAGTAATTCTCTTTATATTTGGTTATTCAGTAGTAACAGTCCTTATTCAATCTTTTCGTTACGATGGAGATTGGGTGGGTTTCGAGAATTTCTCGATCGTCATAACAGATCCAATCTTCCTAACTGCACTAAAACATAATGGCCAGTTGTTACTCGCAGTACCGGTGCTCATAACTCTCGCCTTTATCATTGCAATCGCGCTATTTGAAACGCGAAGGGGAATGCGTTTCTACCGCTCTGCCGTTTTCTTGCCATACGTTTTGCCAATCCCAGTGGTCGCGGTCGTCTTCGGCCAGATTTATCAACTTAATGGCGCACTCAATATTTTCCTCAAGTCAGTTGGTCTAGATTTCCTCGCAAAAGACTGGTTAGGCGATCCAGCGATCGCACTCGGAACAATGTCTTCGGTGATTATTTGGAAAGAAGTTGGTTTTGGCGTTATTTTGATGCTCGCCCACATCATCTCGTTACCCAACGAAACTTATGAAGCTGCCCGAATCGACGGTGCAGGATTTTGGCGTACTCATTTCTCAATAACGCGACCTGCCATTCTCAATACGATTGTTTTTTATGGAGTTATTGAGGCAATCACGATGGTCTCCTGGGTTTTCAACTATGTATATGTAATGTCCAATGGTTTGGGCGGTCCAGGCAACGCCACTATGGTCAGCGAGCTTTATATCTATCGTTCAGCGTTTCAGAACAAGGCTCCCGAGCTGGCTGCCGCCGCTGCTGTATTCCTTTTTATAGCAACCCTCGTTCTGATGATTGCATTCTTTAGGATTCAACGTCGTTCCATTGCAGGGACGTTCAACAAATGAAAACGAAGACTGGAGTGCAGCGCTCTAAGTTAGAAGCAACATTTCGATATCTGCTCTTATCTTTCGTTGCCATAACGGCTTTGATTCCTGCATACATAATGTTCGCCGGCTCGTTCAAGACGCAAGGTGAATTTCTCAAATCACCTTTTGGATTGCCACTTTCTCCTAACGCTGCAGGATATCGCGCAGCGTGGACTGATAATTTTCCGAATTGGCTGGCTAATTCGTTTCTTATTGTCACGGGTGCAGTAATAGTCACTGAGGTGTTAGCTGCGCTAGCCGCTTGGGGTTTTGCGAGATTTCCATTCAAAGGTCGCGAAACAATTCTTGGCATTATGGTTTCTTTAATGGTTGTACCACCGGTTGTGTTGCTAATCCCTCTCTTTCAATTAGGCGTTGAGTTAACGCTCATCTCAACGCTCCGGCTAGTGATTCTGATCTACGTCGGATTAATGCTCCCTTTTTCGATCTATATGCTTACCAATTTCTTTAAATCAATTCCAGAGTCAATTCTTGAGTCGGCGAGTATCGACGGCGCCTCATCATTTAAAACTTTTAAGTCCATCGTGCTTCCACTATCCGGAGCTCCGTTGGCCACGTTGGCCGTGGTGAATCTGCTCTGGGCCTGGAATGAGTTACTTTTGGCGCTAGTCTTCTTGCAGAGCAACGATAAGAAGACGCTGATGGTCGGTATTACCGGATTTCAGAGCCGCTATAGCCTTGATATTCCGACGGTGATGGCAGGAATGTCGATTGCGACACTCCCACTTGTCATCGCCTACCTATTTGGGCAACGATTCTTCATCGCAGGGTTAACTGCTGGTTCGACAAAGGGGGAGTAATGGCAAATCTATTGGCTGGCAAGCGAGCACTTGTTACTGGAAGTGCAAGCGGTATTGGTGCAGCGATTGTTGCGGAGTTTGTTGCACAAGGTGCGATCGTGTTTGGTGTTGATAAAAATCCAAGCGCGCATCAACCATCTACCCAATTCGATCTCTCTGATGTCGAAAGTCTCCCAGAGCTAGTTGCTTCCGCAGAGAACGCAATTGGCGAGATTGACATTCTGGTTAATTGTGCTGGCATGGCAATTGGTGAATTTATCCCTGATCTCACTTGGGAGGCATATGATAAAACGCTTCGCGTTAACTTACACTCTCCTGTTTTCTTAATGAAATATCTTGGTTCGAAAATGGTCAAGCGCGGATACGGAAGAATCATCAACATCACCAGCGTGCATGGTCAATACAGCGAAGAGAAAGCCATGTCTTACGATGTGTCTAAGGGTGGATTAAATTCTGCAACTCGCACTGCTGCTCTAGAATTTGCACCACACGATGTCTTGGTCAATGCCATTGCACCTGGTTTCACAGATACTCCAATTTCAATAACAAATGGTGTTAGTGAATTAGAGTCAGAGTGGTTTAAGACCGTCTATGTTAAGTATGCGAAGATTCCACAACGTCGTGCCGCACAACCGTGGGAGCAGGCCAAGCATGTTGCGTGGCTCTCCAGCTCAGAGAACACCTATTGCACAGGACAAGTTCTTCTCGTTGATGGTGGCATGTCCGCTAGGTTCTAGTAATCACCGTTCTTACAACAAATAAAGAGATAGGAAGAGCATGAAATCACTCGCAGCCTTACTTCGCACTAGTGGTCAACCAATGCCTTACGAGAAGACCAGACCACTTGAGCTTGTCGAAATTGATCTCGATAAGCCAGGCGAAGGTGAAGTGTTGGTGAAGATCACCGCAGCAGGTATCTGTCACTCGGATTTATCGGTAGTCAATGGCTCGCGGCCACGTCCTACCCCGCTAATCGGCGGTCACGAAGGGGCTGGAATCGTCGAAGAGGTTGGCCCAGGTGTGAAAGATCTCAAGCCTGGCGATGCGGTGGCGATTGTCTTCTTACCAAGTTGCGGCGAATGCGAGCAATGTCGTGAGGGAGTTCCGGCGTTCTGCTCAGTCGGTTCAGCAGCGAATGTAAAGGGTGAATTAATTCGAGGTGGATCACGAATTAGTTACAAAGGCGAGAAGATTCATCATTACAACGGAGTCTCTTGCTACAGCCAATACATGGTCCTTGATCGACGTTCATTGATTCATGTTCCTTCAGACCTACCAATAGAGATAGCAGCAATATTTGGTTGCGCGTTCTTAACTGGAGTTGGCGCAGTGCGAAATGGCGCAAAGGTTCCTGCTGGTGCATCAGTTGGCGTCTGGGGTCTAGGAGGAGTGGGAATGGCAGCGTTACTTGGAGCAGTGATTGCCAAGGCCTCACCAATTATCGCAATCGACCCAGTTCCTATGAAGCGCGCACTAGCCCTTGAGCTTGGCGCAGATATTGCAATCGATCCAAAGGAAGATATTCGTGATCACATCAAAGGTGGGGTCGAATTCGCAATCGAAGCAGTAGGTAAGGCAAGCGCTTTGAAGCAAGCCTACGAAAGCACAGCTCGCGCGGGAACAACTGTGACTGTTGGCTTACCAGCACCTGCAGACCAGCTCTCGTTCTCGGCAGTTTCTCTGGTCACCGATGTGAAAACTCTCAAAGGTTCATATCTTGGATCGGGCGATCCTCGAAAAGATATTCCAGAGTTCGTTCAACTATGGCGCGATGGCAAGCTTCCTGCAGAGAAATTAATCACTAAGACGCGACCATTAACAGAAGTCAACGAATCGATGGACGAACTTGATGATGCGCAAAAGGTCGTACGACAAATCGTTGAACCTCATTAGTGGGAGAACTTCTTTTGATTATCCGTCAGTTTGAGGCAGATGATCTGCCGAAGATTCATGCATTCTTTGACCAGATGGGCGAAGAGAGCACAAAATTCTTCAACACAAATGACGTCAATCGACAGTTTGCAGTTAAATTCGTTACGGAGAAAAATAAATCAATCATCAGGTGGCTAGCTGAAGAAGATGGTCAAATGATTGGTTATGTATTCCTCTGGGATATTGACACAACGCTGCCCTGGTTGGGAATTGCCGTCCATGATTCCTATAAAGGCAAAGGAATTGGCAAGCAGTTGATTGACCATGCCAACAAATGGGCAGAGGAGAGTGGAAAAGGCGGCGTAATTCTCATCACCGCGAAAGATAATGAGCGTGGCCAGAAGTTATATGAAGGTATGGGCTATCAGTACTACGGAATCCACCCCTCGGGTGAACTCCTTTATATCAAGAGTTTTATCGCCTTCCATGACCCGGAGATCGAGGGACGTCTTCCAGTAATCCCAGGCTTCTAGCAAGTCGAAAAACTTATATTTCCTCCGGAAATTGATTAGCCTTGCGCAGTGATGATTGACCTTCGTTCAGATACCGTAACTAAGCCTTCTCAGGCTATGCGCGAAGCTATGGCACAAGCGCCTGTTGGTGATGATGTCTATGGTGAAGATGCGACTATCAATTCACTTGAAGAGCGAGTGGCCAATCTATTTGGGAAGGAAGCCGGGCTCTTCACGCCATCGGGTTCGATGGCAAACCAACTTGGCATCCGATTGCTTGTTAATCCGGGCGAGGAACTGCTTCTTGAGGAAGATGCGCACATTGTCCGTGCTGAATTGGGAGCTGGCGCCGCGCATGGCGGCATCACAACTCGAACGTGGTTAGCACCCCGCGGCGCACTCGAAGCGCAAACCGCACTTGCAATGGCTCGACCTAACGCTGGGCCGTATTTGGTTTCCACAAAAGCTATTGCGATTGAAAATACACACAACTTTGGTGGTGGAACAGTTCAACAAATCTCTGAAATCAAGAGACTCTATGAGGGCGCCAGCGAATCAAGTATTGCGCTCCATCTTGATGGTGCACGAATTTGGAATGCACATATTGCCAGTGGTGTTGCGCTTAGCGAGTATGGCAAATGTTTCGAAACCATCAGCGTCTGTTTATCTAAAGGACTAGGTGCGCCGGTCGGTTCTGTCCTGCTCAGCAGCGGAGAAAATATTCAAAAAGCGCGAGTTTGGCGGAAACGCCTTGGTGGCGGCATGCGTCAGGTAGGAATTTTAGGTGCAGCGTGTCATTTTGCTCTCGATAACAATATTTTGAGAATTTCAGAGGATCACAAACATGCGAAGACCTTAGCTACTCGGATAAACGACGTTGCTCCCTCGGTGATAAATCCCGAACATGTACAGACCAACATTATTGGGTTAAATTTGAAAGAGTTAGGCATGACTTCAGCAGAGCTTGCCGTTGAAGCTAAGAAAGAGGGCGTATTCGTTAGCGCTCTTGGCCCACACTATGCGCGCCTAGTAACGCACTTAGATGTGACAACACCAGAGATCAATACAGCTGCCGATGTGTTGTGCTCGATTCTGCAAGTTAAAAAGTAGCGAAGGAAGTGTTATGAAGATTCTTTCGATAGACGGTGGTGGAGTTCGCGGACTCATCCCTGGCATGGTTGTTGTCGAAATCGAAAAGCGAATGGGAAAACCAATAAGCGAACTCTTTGATTTGATCGCTGGGACCTCAGCTGGTGGACATATCGCGCTAGCGCTCACCGCACCTGGCCCAGATGGCAAACCACGGTGGAAGGCCGAGGATTTGGCAGTCTTTTATCGCGAGGCCTATGGGCGAATTTTCGAGAATTCCGGATTAAAGATACTCGACACCCTAAAAGGGTTAAGCCACGAGAGATATTCAGCAGAGGGCATCGAGCGAGTCCTCGATGAGATTTTCGGAGACACCAAGATAAGTGAAGCGCTCTGCGAAGTACTGGTAACTGCTTACGAGGTTGAAAGTGGCGCGCCACATTTCTTTATTCGAAGCGAAGCACGTGAGAATCCTGAGAAAGATTATTTGATGCGATTTGTGGCTCGAGCAACTAGCGCTGCGCCCACATATTTCGAACCAGCAGCAAAAATTGGCAGTAACGAGAAATTAGCGTTTATTGACGGCGCCGTATTTGCGAATAATCCCACCATGTGTGCCTTCGCTCATGCGATGTCCATTGGCCACGACGAAGATGACATGACAATCATTTCAATTGGGACTGGCGCGGTAGCGCGGGAGCTTGAATACGAAGAGGTTCGTCATTGGGGATTAGCAAACTGGGCGAGACCAATTCTTGATATCACTTCACAAGCGGGCAATCACGCGATTGACTGGCAGCTCAATCACATCCTAAGGAAGGGCCACTACTTCCGAATTCAACCTCTGATGTCCGGGATGCGATCTGCAATCGATGATGCTCGACCCGAAACTATTTCCGCGCTCGAGGAGGTTGCAGCAGAGGTCATCAGTCGCCATTCGCAAGATTTAGATACGCTATGCTCAAAGTTATAGGTCACGAGAGAAACCGAGAAACGATATGTCTGCAGAGTTGTTAAAGGAATATAAAGAAGGAACTGATAATTTCATTGCTGCAGCAAAGGCAGTTCCTGTTGATAAATTACATAAAACTCCGGCAAACGATGAGTGGTCGCCAGCAAATATCATTCACCACTTAGCAGATACAGAGGCTCATTTCTATGTTAGATATTTAAAGATTCTCACTGAAGATATTCCGGAGACGGATTTTTTTGATGAGAATGTCTATCCAGTTCGACTCAAGTATGGCAAACGTGATGTACAGAAATCCCTCCTACTTCTCCAATCGCTCCGTGATTCTTTCTACAACATCATGAGTAACTTCACTCCTGAAGAGTGGGAGCGCAAAGGAAAGAACGCCAACGTTGGTGAATATCCAATAATCGCGCTGATTAAGAAATCTCGAACCCATATCAAGGACCACTTAAATCAACTCAATGAAGCGGTGGCGAATTCTTAATTACCATCCATGATGTGGCGATTTCCACGGTCATATGTGAGGTAATTCCAAGTCCAATCGGCCATGGTGCCGATTTTGTTCCGCCCGCCCAGCAAATAAATAAGGTGTAACCAGAGCCAGGCGTACCATGCAGGTATACCTGCCATTCGAATCGGACCAACTTCTACGACTGCTTTGTGGCGTCCGATTGTTGCCATCGATCCTTTATCTTTGTAACGGAATGGCTTAAGCGGTTTCGATTCGGTGAGCGAGATGATTTGTTTGGCCACATGCCTGGCTTGCTGCATAGCCACCGGGGCAACCATCGGATAGAGATTCCCATTCTTATCGACTACGCCCGCGTTATCTCCAATAGCCCAGATATTTGGATGGCTCTTCACCTGCAGCGTATCGAGACAGTCAAGGCGCTTACGCGAAATTGGTAGGTTGAGTTTTTCGATGGTTGGTTCACCCTGGACGCCAGCGGCCCAGATGGTGATTTCCGAACCTACAACTTCACCATTTGTAAATGTTATTTGGCGTGGTGCAACCGACTGCACTGCTTTATTGACGATTACATCGACCCCGAGTTTCTCTAGATCTCGCGCCGTCCGATCAGAGAGTGATTGGCTAAACGATGGTAGCAGTCGAGGTCCAGCTTCGATGATGCGAATATCCATATGTGCTGCTGCTTTAGATTCATCACCTTTGAGCGGTCCACGAATCAATTCTGCGATTGCACCGGCCATCTCTACTCCGGTAGGACCACCGCCGACTACTGAGATGCCAAGCCTGGTTTCATCTTCAAAGCGACAAAGATCTTCAAAGCGTCGCATGATCTCACCACGTATGAGGAGCGCTTCTTGAACGCTCTTCATACCTAACGTGTGATCTTTTACGCCAGGAATGCCGAAGTCTGCTGTTGCTGAACCAAGAGCAATGATCAAGTGATCAAAAGAAAACTCTTCACCGCTATCTAACATCACGGATTTTTGCGCGTGATTAATTGCTATTGGAGAACCCATTCGAAATTTCACGGGTAGGCCGCGTAACGATGCGCGGATTGGATGGGCAATGTGATCAGCGGCAAGGCCTGCAGTAGACACTTGATAGAGAAGCGGGAGGAAGGTTTGGTAGTTGTGTCGATCAATCAGAGTAACATCAGCTTTTTTTGCCAGAGCTCGAGCAGCGGTAAGGCCGCCGAAACCGGCGCCAAGTATCACTACTGCAGGTCGCTGCACTGGCTCTCCCTAGATTTCCTGAACTCTCAATATGCGGAATAGAAAGGGCAAGTCTAGAGTCTTCGGTATGAGTTCGCATCGGAAAGTGCTAGTCACTGGCGCCACTGGCTATGTCGGGGGCCGTCTGGTCGAATCCTTACTTAACAATCAGATAGCTGTCCGGGTCTTTATCCGAGATAAAGGCAAGATCAAAGATCAGCCATGGGCCAAACAGGTCGAGGTGGCAGTTGGTAATGCCAATGATTTTGAGAGTCTTCGTGACGCGCTCACCGGGATTCACACTGCTTTCTATCTTCTCCATTCACTGAACATGGGAAAGAAGTTCGATGAGATTGAGCAGCAGATGGCTGCAAATTTTGCCCGCGCTGCGAAAGAAGCAGATGTAAAACAGATTGTCTATCTCGGTGGCATTGCCAATGATAAAAAAGCAAGTCAACACCTTGCCTCACGCGCTCAAGTAGGAACCGAACTTGCCGCCACTGGTGTACCGACAATGGAACTTCGCGCAGGCATCATCATTGGTGCAGGTTCTGCTTCCTTTGAAATGGTTCGCCATCTCACACATCGTTTGCCAATCATGACTACTCCTAAGTGGATCTCTAATCTCACCCACCCAATTGGTATTCGCGATGTGCTTTGGTACTTAGTCAACGCTGCCCAATTAGAGCGACCAGTTTCAGCTGTATTTGATATTGGCGGACCTGATGTCATGAAGTACTCCGAGATGATGCAAATCTTTGCCAAGGTTTCAGGTTTACGAAAACGAATAATCGTGAAGATTCCGGTGTTGACACCACGCCTTGCAAGTTTATGGATTGGGTTAGTGACGCCGTTACCATCAGCGCTCGCGCGACCATTAGTGCACTCGCTCATTAGTGAAGTTGTCGCGGACCCTGAGAAGAGCATCGATGCGGTAATTCCTAAGCCACCGCAAGGATTGATGGGCGTGGAACAAGCGATGGAGCTTGCGCTTGCTCGAGTCAATGAGAACAAAGTGAAGACTCGTTGGTCTGATGCAACGTTGCCAGCGCATCCGTGGCAGAAAGCGCAATCAGATCCTTCGTGGGCTGGTGAAGTTACATATAAAGATTCCCGAAGCGCGCGAACAGATGCCTCTCTTGCCAGCGCATGGGAGACCATTGAAGAAATTGGTGGCGATACCGGGTGGTATGGCGCTGATTTCCTCTGGTTCCTTCGAGGCTTGCTTGATCGACTCATTGGTGGCGTTGGCTTACGTCGCGGCAGGCGAGATCCAAAACATTTACGACTGGGTGACAGCTTAGATTTCTGGCGTGTGGAATCTCTTGAACGCGAAGATCACCTCAGGCTTTATGCAGAGATGATTCTGCCGGGAAAGGCATGGTTGGAATTTAGAGTCCGAAGAATTCCAGAGGGCAATCAGATTGAGATTACTCAAGAGGCGATCTTCCTGCCGCGTGGTCTCGGTGGCACCTTCTATTGGTATCTGGTCAAACCTTTTCACGCATTTGTCTTCCCCACGATGCTGCGAAATATCGTGCGGAGCGCAAAACGCAAGGATTATTTCGAGGCGAAAGCGTAATCTCGAAAGGCGCGAATTCTTCCATGAGAGAATCCTCATGTGCATGAGTTCAATGAAGAGGTCAATGCTCTGGCAAAAGAGATTCTCGAGTACAGCCTTGAGCGGTTGCGAAAAGATCCACCGCTTGATCATCCGCGGTCATTGGCAGAACTCACTTCACTTGCCGGGCAGACAATCACGCCAAATGGTTTAGGTGGCCACGAAGCGCTCCGCATTTTCAAAGAAGTGCTCGCAACTTCGTGCATCTCCACTGACCATCCACGAAATCTTGCATTTATTCCTGCTGCACCAAGTGAGTATGCGAGCCTTTTTGATTTAGTCGTTGCTGCGAGTTCGCTCTATGGCGGCTCGTGGACTGAAGGTGCTGGTGCGGTCTATGCAGAGAATCAAGCGCTGCGCTGGATATCCGATTTAGCAGGTCTGCCGGAGAGTGCAGGTGGCACCTTTGTTCAAGGTGGAACAATCGGAAATCTCTCTGCCCTTGTTGCTGCGCGATATTGGGCCAGACGTGAGATTCCTGGTAATTACCGCTGGACAATCGCATGTAGCGAAGAAGCTCATTCATCTATCGCCTCTGCTGCAGATGTAATGGATGTTGATGTTCTAAAGATTCCCACCGATGCGCACGGCAGATTAGATGGTAAGACGACTAAAGAAGCGATTGTTAACTTCGAAAAAGTAAATCCACACCATAAAGTTTTTGCACTTGTCGGCACGGCAGGTACGACAAATCTGGGAATAATCGATGATTTACAAGGATTAGCGAAGTGCGCTGAAGAATTAGATATTTGGTTTCATGTCGATGGTGCCTATGGATTAGCCGCTCTTGCCTCGCCCAAGACGCGTGGACTTTTTATTGGCGTTGAAGAAGCAGATTCACTTATTGTCGATCCACATAAATGGTTATTTGCTCCTTTTGATGCATGTGCGCTTATCTATCGTGATGCGCGAATTGGAAAGGCAGCACATACGCAACGTGCACCATATTTAGATCCCCTAGAAGACGAAGGGTTGTTGAATCCCTCTGACTATGCAATTCAATTGACTCGCAGACCACGCGGCTTACCATTCTGGTTCTCACTAGCTGCAAATGGCTCTTTGGCGTATCAAAGAGCCATTGACCATTCGCTATCGCTAGCGCATGAGACTGCAGAGTTAATTAAGTCACGAGCAGACCTCGAATTAGTCTGCGAGCCAGCGCTCTCGATAGTTGCATTTAAAAAGCGGGGCTGGCGCCATGACGATTATGTTCGGTGGAGCGATAAATTATTGACTGATCAGATTGGTTTTGTTACGCCATCGGCGCATAACGGGGAGACGATTCTTCGATTTGCAATCGTCAATCCGTGGACTCGTCGCGCCGACATCGATCTCATCATGGCAACGCTCTGAACCCCTTGTACTGCGCGCACAAATTAACTGCATAAACCTCACGGTGAATGACAACCGTGTAATTTCCCCGTAGGATTTGGGGTATGGGAGAGCCAGTAATTGCAGCTTCAGTCGCGTCCGGCGTAACCGGTGCGAGCGCTGCGCTGACCCCGCAAGAGCTAGCAATCTTGGAATTTGAGCGGCAATGGTGGCGCTATCCGGGCTCGAAAGAAGGGGCCATTCGCGAGCTCTTTTCGATGAGTTCGCCCCGCTACTACCAACTCCTCAACGCACTGCTCGATCGCGCTGAGGCCGAGCAGGCCTATCCCACCTTGGTCCGCCGCCTGCGCAGGCTCCGCAACTCCCGCACCACCGGTTCAGCTAGCTAGCCCCTAGTTATCCAGCCCGTCCAGTCCCGTCCAGTCCCGTCCAGTCCCGTCCAGTCCCAGCCCTTAACTTCCGTTTGATACCCCGGCGCCTCCTGCCGTAGATTATGCGTTAGCACTCTCGGGTCGAGAGTGATAAACCAGAGAAAACCTGCAGCTGGCGCGAGAAACCCCGAGCCAGCGCCCACGTAACAATCTAGAAGGAGACTTACCGTGGCAAAAATGATTGCTTTCAATGAAGAGGCACGACGAGGCTTGGAGCGTGGCATGAATGCGCTCGCCGATGCGGTCAAGGTGACCCTCGGGCCACGCGGACGCAATGTCGTACTTGAGAAGAAGTGGGGCGCTCCCACAATTACCAACGATGGTGTTTCCATCGCGAAAGAAATCGAACTCGATGATCCTTACGAGAAGATTGGTGCAGAGCTCGTCAAAGAAGTTGCAAAGAAGACTGATGATGTTGCTGGCGATGGCACCACTACCGCAACTGTTTTAGCACAAGCTCTCGTCCGTGAAGGACTTCGTAACGTCGCAGCTGGTTCAAATCCGATGGCGCTCAAGCGCGGCATCGAGAAGGCAGTTGCTGCAGTTGCTGAAGAGCTTGGCAAGATGGCAAAAGATGTTGAAACAAAAGAGCAGATCGCAGCTACTGCATCAATCTCTGCAGCTGATGTCACTATTGGCGAGAAGATCGCAGAAGCAATGGATAAGGTCGGTAAAGAAGGCGTCATCACCGTAGAAGAGAGCAACACATTCGGTCTCGAACTCGAGCTAACCGAGGGTATGCGCTTTGATAAGGGATACATCTCGCCATACATGGTTACCGATACTGACCGCATGGAAGCAGTCCTCGAAGATCCATACATCTTGATTGCAAACTCAAAGATTGCAAATATCAAGGACTTGCTCCCGATTCTTGAGAAAGTTATGCAATCAGGTAAGCCACTTGCAATCATTGCCGAGGATATTGAAGGCGAAGCTCTTGCAACTCTCGTAGTGAATAAGATTCGTGGCACATTCCGCTCAGCGGCGGTCAAGGCTCCTGGCTTTGGCGATCGTCGTAAGGCGATGCTCCAAGACATTGCGATTCTCACTGGCGCTCAAGTTATCTCGGAAGAGGTTGGCTTGAAGCTTGATGCTACGACTATGGACCTACTCGGTCGTGCTCGTAAGGTTGTTATCACAAAGGACGAGACCACGATTGTTGAAGGCTCTGGAGATAAAGAGCAGATTCAAGGTCGCGTCAATCAGATCCGTGCAGAAATCGAAAAGAGCGACTCTGATTACGATCGCGAGAAGCTCCAAGAGCGTCTGGCCAAACTCGCTGGTGGCGTAGCGGTTATCAAAGCCGGCGCAGCTACCGAAGTTGAACTTAAAGAGCGTAAGCACCGCATCGAAGATGCTGTCCGAAATGCAAAGGCAGCGGTTGAAGAGGGAATCGTGGCAGGTGGTGGCGTTGCGCTCCTTCAAGCTGCAAAGCATGCATTTGCGAAGTTGAAACTTGAAGGTGACGAGGCAACCGGCGCGAAGATTGTTGAGCTTGCAGTTGAAGCACCGCTCAAGCAGATCGCAATCAACGCTGGTCTTGAAGGTGGAGTTGTCGTTGAGAAGGTTCGCCATCTCGAAGCCGGCTTTGGCCTCAATGCTGCAACCGGTGAGTACGTTGACATGATCAAGGCAGGCATCATCGATCCTGCAAAGGTCACTCGCTCAGCGCTCCAGAACGCTGCATCAATCGCAGCGCTCTTCCTTACCACCGAAGCTGTTATCGCCGAGAAGCCAGAGCCAAAGAGCGCAGCTCCTGCAGCTCCTGGCGGCGGAGATATGGACTTCTAATAATTGGTACTCTTTCAAGTATGACGAGTACAAGCAAAGGGCTTCGTGAGGGAGATTTGGCAGTAGCTGAATCAATCGCTCGCGAAGCTGCTTTGTCTGAAGCCGAAAGTTCGGTCGGAAATCTTCGTTTTGATGGCGAGAAAGTTGGCGCGCATTTAGGCGTCGAAGGCTCTGACGAACAATACGAAACACATTTTTTTGCAACCTCACTCACTGGTTATCCCGACTGGCGCTGGGCGGTCACTCTTGCGTGCGTAGCAGAAAGTCCCGCACCGACTGTTTGTGACGTTGTGCTACTTCCTGGCCCTGATGCGCTACTGCCACCACAGTGGGTGCCGTATCACGAACGAGTTCTTCCTGAAGATGTTCTACCAGGCACGCTCGTGCCAACAAGCGCAGATGATGCTCGACTAGTTCCAGGATATGCCGCGTTACCTGCGGATGAAGAGCTCGATGCAACGCAATTATGGGAATTTGGTTTGGGGCGCGTACGCGTTCTCTCTCCAATTGGTCGCGATATGGCAAGCGATCGATGGATAGCAGGGGAGTATGGCCCTGACTCAGATTTTGCGAAGAGCGCGCCAAAAGCATGTGCATCGTGCGCATTCTTTCTTCCCATCGCAGGATCGCTACGGAACGCATTCGGCGTCTGCGCTAATGCCATCTCGCCAGCAGATGGTCACGTTGTCGCGGTGAACTATGGCTGCGGCGCGCACTCTGAGGCTTTAGTCCTCTAAACGCCAAAACGCCTAGTTTCACGAGCAATTTGGCGCCCTTGTTGGCGATAAATAGCGGAGCGCGGTGCTGCGAAAACGCGATAAAATAGGACCCTAGTTTGCAGTGCTGTCGAGCGCGTTGAGCTCAGCAAGTACAGGCAACGGGAACTACGAGAACTACGAGAACTATGAGAACGGAGAGTGAGCGATGCCAACTGGACGCGTTAAATGGTTCAGCCTTGAGAAAGGCTTTGGTTTTATCTCCTCCGATGAGGGTGACGATGTATTTCTCCCTGCCGCTTCACTTCCATCAGGCGTGACGTCGGTAAAGCCCGGCACCAAGCTTGAATTTGGCGTGGCTGATGGTCGCCGCGGACCACAAGCGCTCTCGGTGACCATAGTTGAAGCGCCACCATCTCTTGCTGCAGGCGCCCGCATTAATCCTGACGACCTAGCTGCCATCATTGAAGATGCAATCAAGATTCTTGATCGAGTGGGTAATGGATTACGCCACGGCCGACATCCGTCGTCGAATGATGCTGAGCGTCTTGGAAAGGTCCTGCGCGGAATCGCAGATCAAATCGAAAGCTAGTTAGAGGCTCGCTCAGCTTTATTTATTCGATTGATTCTTTTCGGGTGCGTTACGGATCCGCATGATTCGTAATCCATATCCGCCTAGCGCAATAGCAATGAGCGCACTCCACATCAGATTAAACGTATTCGTGATGAGCGAACCAATGGCAATGAGCGACCAAAGAATCAGGGCAATCAGAATTATTCGGCGATCAGATATTTCCCATAAGGGGCGCATGGTTCTAGTCTAGAACCTCAAGTGAGATTTGAGTACGAGCTGGCCTATATCCCTGAGAGTTGATTCGGTGCGACGATGCGAAAAGTGCGAGAGCTGCGCGAGACTGGCGAATCATGACAGCTAACGGCTCGTTGAGGTCCTTTCGCCATCGTAACTTTCGCATCTATTACGTCTCGACCACGTTGAGCAACATTGGCACTTGGGTGCAACGAATCGCACAAAACTGGTTAGTTCTCGAGTTGACCAACAATGCACTCTGGCTTGGCGTTGTCGTTGCGCTGCAATCGGCGCCTTCACTATTCTCATTTTTTGGTGGCACCCTCGCCGATCGGATTTCAAAGCCGAAGTTGCTGGTATTCACCAGTTTTTCTGGATTTCTCTGGGCTGGTGCACTTGGGCTGCTTGTAGTTACTAATCACGTTCTGCTCTGGCATGTGCTGGTGATTGCGCTAGCCCTGGGAATTACCTCTGCAGTTGATGGACCAGTTCGCCATTCATTCATTCCGGAACTTGTACCCGAAGAAGATATCCCAAATTCGGTTGCGCTCAATTCAGTAAATTTCAATACCGCACGGTTGATAGGCCCTGCTTTGTCAGGTTTCATGATTGAAGCTTTTGATACTGGACCATCCTTTCTTCTTAATGCAATTTCATTCCTAGCAGTTATCGCTGCGGTCTTGATGATTGATAATAAAGAATTGCACCGAAAGGAACCTCGTGCCGGTGCTCGCTTTTCAGAAGCAGTCAAGTACATCAGAGCACGACCTGATTTAATGGCGATGATGCTTGTCATTTTTTTCTTTGCGACATTTGGTGTTAATCCAGAACTCTTCAGCGCGATCATGGCAACGAAAGAATTTGGTTTGCAAGCTGGTGAGTTTGGTTTATTAGGAAGTGTTATTGCGCTGGGATCGCTGACTGCCACTCTTATCGCGACAAAACAAGAACATGCTCCAGGGATTTCGCGAATCATCAAGTACGCAATCTTCACTGGGTGCGCCATCATCTTCTCGGCTTTGATGCCGACTTATCTGCTCTATGCCATGGCGCTACCGATCTATGGCTTTGGGATGCTGACCACGGCGGTTGCCTCGAACACAACTATTCAGCTCAACACCGCTCCTGAGATTCGGGGGCGAGTGATTGGTATCTACCTTGCGATGTGGATGGGATTTGCTCCGGGAGTTGCGCCGCTGCTTGGGTGGATGACTGAACATTTCGGGGCCCGCATTGCCATTGCATTCTCAGGGAGCGTAACCGTGTTGGGGGTATCAATCGTTGCCTGGATCTACCGGGGGAGGTTGCACCCACCAGAGGACCTTTCGATTGAGTCGGTCGTCCGACCCTGACCAGCGCTTTTTTTAGTTGCGGCTGGCTCACAATTGTGACTACATCGGGGTGGGTAATCCCACAAATATTTCTTGCACCCCTCTGACCTGGGAAAACGTTATCCACAGGTCAAAATTCTCAGGGAGAAAATGGGGTTTGGTTTAGCCAAGACCCCCACTCCTTTGGCATCCTTGAAGCCTCCCCCCACCCCTCTGCCAGCCTATTTGGGCTGGATCGGTCGGCGTGTGGAGAGAGATTCGGGGCGAGCACAGGTGCTCGTTCGGCGGAGATGGGAAAGGCAGGTGGGGTCATGCAGATGGTGGACAGGTCGATCAATCTGAGTGCTCGAGCGGCGCTCGCGCTCGCCCTCATCCTTGCGCTCATACCTGCTCGAGCCCACGGCACCGAGGTCAACACTCCGCTACCCGCATCGACGGGTGAGAGCTCGTTGGCCGTTGTCACCCCGAGCCAACTGGCCCCAACAGAACCAATCGTTGAAGCCCGACTTGTCGTGGCGACTGAAGTCTTAACCTCCGGCAAACTCACCGCGCTCAACCTCTCCTCGGTGGCACGGACCGCATTTTTGGTGCAAAAGGCAAAGACCCGAAATGGCGCTCGGTATGTCGGTGAGTTGCTCGCCAAAGAGAATTACGGGTGGAGCGGCGCCCAATGGAAGTGTCTTGATAAGTTGTGGATCAAAGAGAGCCAGTGGACGTACACCTCGCATAACAAGCGCACTGGTGCACATGGAATTCCACAAGCGTACCCAGCAACAAAATATGAATCGATTGGTAGCGACTGGCGCAAAAATCCCGTCACGCAGATTATGTGGGGATTGAAATACATCGATGTGCGATACGGCACCCCATGTAAAGCGCTCAATACTTTCTATCGCATCAAGATGTATTAAGAAACTTTCTTACTAACTAATTTTAATTCGGCTTCTTTCCGAGCGTTACTAACTTCTCGCGCTCTGCAAAGAAGTCGTTTCCTTTATCGTCGACCACAATAAACGCAGGGAAATCCTCAACATCAATCTTCCAGACCGCTTCCATACCAAGATCTGCATAATCAAATACTTCGACTTTCTTGATGCAATCTTGGGCAAGTCGAGCAGCTGGGCCACCGATAGATCCTAAGTAGAAACCACCGAATTTCTTACACGAATTTGTGACGGCAGCAGAGCGATTTCCTTTTGCCAACATGATGAAAGAGCCGCCAGCTTGTTGAAATTGCTCAACATATGAATCCATTCGACCAGCAGTGGTCGGTCCAAATGAACCCGAGACGTATCCATCGGGAGTTTTCGACGGACCGGCGTAATAAACCGCATATTTCTTCAAGTATTCAGGCAGTTCTTCACCTTTATCTAAACGCTCTTTGATTTTGGCATGAGCTAGATCTCGGGCGACTATCAAGGTACCGGTAAGGGAAAGACGAGTCTTTACTGGGTATTTAGAGAGTTGGGCGCGGATCTCATCCATTGGACGATTGAGATCCACTGATACAACTTCATCGTGGAGCGCAGTGGCGGTGGTATCTGGAAGAAAGTGAGCTGGGTCGCGCTCTAACTTCTCGAGGAATATGCCTTCCGCAGTGATCTTTGCAAGAGCTTGTCGATCTGCAGAGCACGAAACTGCAATAGCGATTGGTAGCGATGCACCATGGCGGGGCAGGCGAATAACTCGAACGTCGTGACAGAAATACTTGCCACCAAATTGAGCGCCAATGCCGATATTGCGGGTGAGTTCGAGGACTTGTGCCTCTAATTCGATATCCCTAAAGCCATGGGCAGTGGCGACATCACCGCGGAGTGGAAGCGAATCAAGATAGCGAGTACTTGCAAGCTTGGCTGTCTTCAAGGTGTGCTCTGCACTTGTTCCGCCAATGACAATCGCAAGGTGATATGGCGGGCAAGCAGATGTGCCGAGTGAGACTAACTTTTCTTCGAGCCACTTCAATAAAGATTGTGGGTTGAGGAGTGCTCTAGTCTCTTGATAGAGAAAGCTCTTGTTAGCGCTGCCGCCACCCTTAGCGATGTAAAGCAGTTGGTATTGATCATCATGTTTGGTATCCACTGCAATTTCGATTTGCGCAGGTAAGTTGGTGCCAGTGTTCTTTTCTTCCCACATCGTTATCGGCGCCATTTGACTGTAACGCAAATTCAATCGAGTGTAAGCGTCATAAATGCCATGTGCGATTCCAGCTTCGTCGCGACCTTCGGTGAGAACATGTTGGCCGCGCTTGCCCATCACCAACATAGTTCCAGTGTCTTGGCACATTGGCAGAATTCCACCTGCTGCAATATTTGCATTCTTTAAGAGATCAAGAGCAACAAATCGATCATTTGGCGAAGCATCTGGATCGTCGATGATGTTCCGCAATTGCTGCAAGTGTGATGTTCGCAAATAATGCTGAATGTCATGTACCGCCTCTTCGGTTAGCTTCCGAAGCGCATCTTGAGTCACCGTGATAAATGTTCGTCCAGCTGCCTGGCTTGTTGTGACGCCCTCTTTCGTGATGAAGCGGTATTCGGTCTCATCGTGGCCAAGTGGAAGGAGATCTTCGTAGGCGAAATCTGGATTCATGGGGTTCATAATAGAAAAGAATACGCTCCTCTAATTAGTTGTGCTTATGGCGCACATCTCATTTGGTTCCCTTATCCAGCCGCTCTTTCGCTGAATCAAGCCACTGGTTACAGATTTTTGCGAGCTCTTCGCCACGCTCCCAGAGCGCAATCGAATCCTCTAGGGATGCGCCACCTGCCTCAAGTTTGGCGACGATCTTCGCAAGCTCGTCACGAGCCTGCTCATACGTTGGCTTCTTCTTTTCGGCCATGGTTACCCCTTCGCTTTATTGTTAGTGACTGCTTTTTGGCTCGTTACCGCAACGGTTAATTCACCCTTAGCAAGCACCACCTGTAGTTCATCTGCTAGCGACACATCTTTGGCATCGAGGAGTACTTTTCCTCGCTTTTGCACCACGGCATATCCACGTTTTAACGTCGAAAGCGGCGAGAGCGCTGCGATTCGCGCTTTGATTTCCCGCACCTCGATCTTCTCTTCGCGCAGTAGCGATGTCACTGCTTTCTTTCCATCATTCTGGAGGACTTTGATTTCATCAACTTTGATAGAAACTATCGTTAAAGGATCTTTCATCACAGGCCTAGAGATAAGCGACGTGACTCTAGAAATCTCCAGATCAATCATCGAACGCATTCGCTTCTCAAGGCGATTGGTTAATTGATCAATGTGCTCTTGCTCTTCAACGAGGCTTGGTACCACCTGTTTGGCCGCATCGGTCGGGGTCGAAGCGCGTAAGTCGGCAACAAGATCAAGTAGCGGTGCATCTTGTTCATGTCCGATTGCGCTGACAATTGGAGTAGTTAGCGACGCAACTAATCGAATAAGTGATTCATCTGAGAATGGCAGCAGATCTTCAAAAGAACCACCACCTCGAGTCACAATGATGACATCTACATCGTCAATCGCTTCGAGTTCGATGAGCGCACGAGAGACTTCAACGACGGCAGTGTTGCCTTGTACGGCCACTTCGCGAATCTCAAAGCGCATCCCTGGCCAGCGACGTTCAACATTCTCAACTACATCTTTTTCGGCAGCGCTCGCTCTGCCACAAATCAAACCAATTTTTCGCGGCAAAAATGGCAAGTCGCGTTTTCGATCTGTGGCAAATAATCCCTCCGCCGCAAGCAAGTTTTTCAATTGCTCTAATCTGGC
>CAMAPN010000001.1 GCA_945860275.1 Bifidobacterium breve | reverse complement strand
TGCCAGAGGCGTTGAGCGAAGGGGAAGTGTTAGAAAAACTTCGTGCCATCGCATCTAACAATAAACCTGTGACATCGATGATCGGGCTCGGTTATTACGACACTGAACTTCCTCCCGTAATCAAAAGAAATGTGCTCGAGAATCCTGCGTGGTACACCGCGTACACGCCCTATCAACCTGAAATTAGTCAAGGCCGGCTAGAAACGCTCTTCCTCTTTCAGACGGTAGTTTCGGATCTCACAGGTTTACCAATTAGCAACGCGTCAATGCTCGATGAACCAACAGCTGCGGCCGAAGCGATGACTTTGGCGAAAAGATTATGGAAAGGTGATGAAAGCGCACCGTTCTTGGTAGACAAGAACACCCATCCGCAAACTATTGCCGTTATCCAAACTCGTGCCGAACCTTTGGGAATCGAAGTTCGTACCGTCGATATTTCGCAACCACTTCCGAACGGATATGCGCTCTTGATCAGCTATCCAGGTAGTAATGGAGAGTTGCGTTCTCCCGCCGACGCAATTTCTCACATTCATAAAAATGGCGGTTTTGCGATTGCTGCCACAGATTTACTTGCGCTCACGCTTTTTAAATCACCAGGGGAGTGGGGATTTGATATCGCAATTGGTTCGGCGCAACGTTTTGGTGTTCCCATGGGCTTTGGTGGGCCGCATGCAGGTTTTCTCTCCGTTCGCGAGGGGATGGAGCGATCAATACCTGGTCGATTGGTAGGGGAAAGTGTCGATGCGCATGGAAATCGCGCATATCGATTAGCGCTACAAACTCGAGAACAACATATACGTCGCGAGAAAGCAACAAGCAACATTTGTACAGCGCAAGCGCTCCTTGCAAATATCTCTGCGCTATATGCAATGTGGCATGGACCAGAGGGTTTACGCGCAATTGCGAAAAGAATTATAAATCAAACAGCATCTATCGCGCAGAGCGCCAAGAATGCAGGTTTTGCAATTTCCGACCACGAGCGATTCGACACGGTGACGATCACAGGTGTTGACGCCGAAAAATTGCGTCGTCAAGTTCTCGACGAAGGAATAAATATTTCAGTTCGAGACCCACTAACACTTTCCATTTCCCTCGATGAGAAAAGCACGAGTAAGCATCTTGCAGCGCTGGGGAGAGGGTTGGGATTCTCTGTTGAGCGTTATGAAAGCAAAGTTGACGAGGAGTTCAAGCGTGACACTGCTTATTTAACTGATCCTATTTTTTCATCTAAGCAGAGCGAAACTGCGATGATGCGTTACTTGCGCTCATTAGCAGATAAAGATTTGGCACTTGATAGGACGATGATTCCACTGGGCTCATGCACAATGAAATTAAATGCTGCAACGGAGATGGAATCGATCACCTGGCCAGAGTTTGCATCGCTACATCCCTTTGCGCCGGAAGATCAATCTCGTGGCACGCGCCAAATTATTGACGAACTCTCTTCGTGGTTGGTAGAGATAACTGGCTACGATGCAATTTCTCTGCAACCTAATGCGGGCTCCCAAGGCGAGTTTGCGGGATTGCTTGCCATTCGTGCCTATCACCGCGCTCGCGGTCAGGCGCATCGCGATATCTGCTTGATCCCATCAAGTGCTCACGGTACTAACGCCGCTAGCGCTGTAATGGCAGGCATGAAGGTTGTTGTGGTCGACTGCGATGATTCAGGCAACGTTGATATGCACGACCTCGCGAAGAAAATTTCCGAACATCACGATTCACTATCAGCGCTGATGGTGACCTATCCGTCAACACATGGCGTGTACGAGGATACGATCACCGAAATTTGCCAAATGATTCATGACGCCGGGGGACAGGTTTACGTTGATGGTGCAAACCTCAATGCGCTGGTCGGTTTAGCTAAGCCTGGCAAGTTTGGTGCCGATGTCTCGCATTTGAATCTTCATAAAACATTCTGCATTCCTCATGGTGGGGGCGGACCTGGAGTGGGTCCAATCGGAGTGAAAGCGCACCTTGCGCCGTATCTACCAAATCATCCGCTCGATAAAAGTGCTGGCCCAGAAACAGGGGTGGGTCCAATCTCAGGCGCCCCATTTGGTTCAGCTGGAATCCTCACCATTCCATGGAGTTATATCCATTTGATGGGTGGCGCCGGCCTTACCGAAGCAACTCAGATGGCAATTCTTTCTGCCAACTATTTAGCGAAGAAGCTTGATCCGCTATTTCCAGTTTTATATAAGGGTCGCGATGGCTTCATCGCGCACGAATGCATCATCGATATTCGCCCACTCAATAAAAGTGTTGGTGTGAGCGTGGATGACATAGCAAAGCGATTAATGGATGGTGGCTTCCATGCGCCAACTGTCTCTTTCCCGGTCGCTGGAACGATGATGATTGAACCAACGGAATCAGAAGATCTCGAAGAGTTAGAACGGTTCGTTGCGGCATTCAGTGCAATCCGTGCGGAGATTGCAGCGGTGGAGTCAGGGGAGAGCGCGATTGACGCTTCACCACTACGCAACGCGCCACATACGGCAGCGTTCCTCATCGCAAACTGGACGCAAACTTACGCAGCTACCGAGGGTGCATATCTCGTTGATGACCAGGCGGCACCAGCGCTTCGTAGCGGAGCTCCCGGCAAGTATTGGCCTCCAGTGGGTCGAATTGATGGGGCACATGGCGACCGAAACCTTGTTTGCGCCTGTCCTAGACCTGAAGAGTTAGCAACTCAATTTGGTTCCAGCGAGAACAATTCCCTGTCAATTCCGACGAATAGTTAAAAGAATGGCGCCTACATTCAATCGAAACGCGATTGGTTTCGATTGGGTAGAGATTCCTGGTGGAAACTTCCTGATTGGAAGCAATCCTTTTCCTCGAAATTCAGATCAGTTTTCTTATGAAGATGAACAACCTCAACACGAGGTAGAGCTACTCTCATTTTGGATTAGCGCGTATCCGATTACAAATGCCCAGTATCTAATGTTCGTTGAAAGCACCGGATATAAAAGTCCGGGGGATTGGCCAAATGGTGTACCTGAGACGAGTCGTTTAAATCATCCGGTTACTTATGTTGATTGGTACGACGCGCAAGCTTTTGCAGTTTGGTGTGGCGCCTCGTTACCAACCGAAGCTCAGTGGGAAAAGAGCGCGCGTGGACTTGATTCCCGCCAATATCCGTGGGGCCAAGATTTTGCAAGTAATGTGCGTGCGAATTGTGGGAATGTAGTGGGAGACACCACTCCGGTTGATAGATACCGTGATGGTGCATCATCCTACGGAGTTCTGGATTTAGCGGGGAATGTTTGGGAATGGACGACGTCGGCCTATGCCCCATATCCATATCGTAAAGATGATGGGCGAGAAGATGTAAACCGTTGGGGAGAGCGAGTCGTGCGCGGCGGAAATTACTTAAGTTCGGATCGAAACATTAGATGTTCTGATCGACACTTTATGTTTCCCACTGCACGAGATGTTTATGTTGGTTTTAGAGTAGTTGTCAACTCTGAATCAAGACATTTAATTCGTGATGGAATAGACCTTAACCTACGAGAAATTCCATCAGGTTCTTTCGTCATGGGTAATGATTTTCATGAGGTAAATGACCACCAAACCGACATTGAGCAGTTGATAGGTTCTCACCACAGTGCAAATCGTGCAGCGGATTTCGATAACGAATCTCCGCAACACACCTTAGATTTGCCATCATTTCGAATCAATAGAACTCCTGTGACAAATCGTCAATATGAACTCTTCACGTTAGAAACTGGTTATCCGGTTCCAGGGCACTGGCCAAAAGGTTTGGTGAGTAATGCGCTCGCGAATCATCCTGTCGTATATGTCGATTGGAATGATGCACAAGCCTTCTGTCACTGGGCCGGCGTAAAACTTCCCACGGAAGCGCAATGGGAACGGGCAGCCAGGTGGATCGATGGCCGAATTTGGCCTTGGGGGAATCTTCCTCCGAACGAGGATTTCGCAAACTTTGGACAGAAAGGCAAATCTGGAGAAACCTCCGTGGTGGGAAGTTACCCACTTGGCGCCAGCGTTGAGGGGGTACTGGACTTAGCGGGCAACGTTTGGGAGATGGTCGCGAGCGCTTACCGTTCCTACCCCTACGAGCCCAGCGACGGGAGAGAGGATCTCTCGTTCGATGAACAATTTGTTCTTAGAGGCGGTTCCTTCTTTAGCCCGCATCCTCGATACCTAAGGACTTCAGTGCGGAGCATGAGCCATAAAACGCGCAGGCGAGACCATATAGGTTTTCGCGTGGTGGACGGGTAATGGCCGTTCAGGCCATCTGTAACTTGACATAATGTTGCTTATCGGCGATTAGTCCATCGGCGAATGAGACCAGCCAGAGCCACCACAACGGCCATTATGGCGATTGCCAACGACCCGTATTCAGCTCTGAGCCCGTTCTGGTGAGCTGGAGTTATCTGGTTGTAGAGCGACAGGGTCGCGGTGAGTGAATCGGTCGTATACGGCTTTAAATCGTTAATCACGCCGCCCTTCGGGTCAATCATGGCGCTGACGCCTACCGTGGATATGGAAGCAATCGACCGGTGATATTCCAAAGCCCTCGAACGAGTTATTTGCAGTTGTTGCCACGATTGGGCTGAACGTCCATAGGTAGCGTTATTGGTTTGGGCAATAAATATGTTGCTCTGCAAAACAGCCTGCCGAATAAGGTGATCGTCGGCAACCTCAAAACAGATGAGCGGTGCTATTATTGCTTTATCGACATAATGATATTTCCAACTGGAGCCGGGAACAAAATCGGTCACTTGATCCACTAACGGCGAAACGCTCGCTGCCAACGCTCGCAGTGGGATGTACTCACCAAAGGGCGCCAAATGCTGTTTTTGATAAATCGATACTGCCCCGCCGTCGCGCCAAAGAATTGAGAGATTGACCGGCCGGTTGAGATTATCTTTTCCGACCGATCCGAAGATTATCGGTGCATTGACTTTGGAGACCAGCGAGGTGATCTCTTCTCTGCCGTTTTTTAATGGATCAATATCGGCGCCATCCTCAGGCCAGATGTACACATCTGGAGGATTCTCCATCGACCGAGCTGAAGCTCTAATCGTCTCGTTCGCGTGATTTTCGAAAACTTTTCGGACTTGAGTGCTGATTTCATATCCCAGTCGTGGAACATTTCCCTGTACTGCAGTAATGGTTACTTCTCCAACAGGAATTGCAGAGTACTGAGGAATGAATGCAAGGAGAATCAATGCTGGTATCCAATAGATTCGAAAATCGGTAATCACCCGGTATATCGCAACAGCTATAAGTGCTAACAAGAAGGAACCGCCAGCAACGCCGACATATGCGATTGTTTCAGAATACGGCGAATCAACGGCGAGATAGCCAGCCCTCCCCCAGGCAAAACCACCGAAAGGAAAGCGATTGCGGACGAATTCAATCGCGACCCAAAGCGCTGGGAAGATAATCCAGAGGAACCTCTTACTTCGGACTGCTATCGCCAGCGGAATATAAAAAAGTGCGGACATGATGGTGAGTAATAGCCACGGTAGGGATCCTACGAAACTGCTTGACCAGTGGAGCATGGGCGCAAAGAAACCTAGTGCGAACATAAACGATAAGAGCGCTCTTCGACCCGCTCTTTGGTTAATCGTATGGACGATAAAGAAGGCAAGGGCTAGAGGAAATAGCCACCATTGTGCAACTGGGGCAAAGCCCCCTGATGCGATGGCTCCAAGTACGAATACCCAGAGTGCGCGTATCACTTGCTCACTCTAGCGATATGGCAGCGAGTAACCTGCTAACGCTCGTGCCGACGCCAAACTCCTCAATAATAGAATTAAGTTTTTTTCGATTCGAAATTTGGGTTGGAACTTGCTGAGCAAATGATGGGAGACGAAGATCGCGCACGCACGTAACTACTGGTTCTGCGCGCTGGAGATACTTTCTACCTTCGAGAAGTTTCTTAGCCAGTACCGCCCCGAGTCGATCATCACCTTGCTCTGCAGCAGTAAGCATTTCTGCAACGCTTCCAAAAAGATTAACGATTTTGGCGGCGCCCTTTTCGCCGATACCACGCACGCCAGGAAGCCCATCGGAAGGATCTCCCCGCAAGAGGGCCATCAACGCGTACCGCTCCCCCGGTATCCCATAGCGTTGTGAAATCCACTGCAAATCTACAAGCTCGTGGCTAGAAATTCCCTTTGCTAGATATGCAACAGAAATCGGTTTTTGGTCGTCCACCAATTGGAAGAGATCACGATCACCGGTTGCAATGACAATTGGAGACTTTTCTCTTGTAGCCAGGGTCGCAATCACATCATCTGCTTCGTAATCATCAATACCAATTACCGGAAGACCAATTGCATCAAGGATATCCAGGATTACTGGCGTCTGACTCTCCAGATCAATTTCATCTTGAAGCGCTTCGCTATCTTCACTTGGAACATCACGCGCGGCTTTATATTCAGGAACTAATTCGGTTCGCCACGAAGGTCGCCAATCGCCATCTAAACAGGCAACAATCTGGTCAGGTTTGTAGTGAGCGCTCAATCGTGCGACGCTATCTAAAAATCCCCTGATTGCATTTACCGGTTGGCCGTTAGGTGCACGAAGGGTGTCGGGCATGCCATAGAAAGCGCGATACCAAAGCGATGCACTATCGATAAGCAGAATCATCCAACCACCTCAGAGTAGGCAATAACCCCTCGACGTAAGAGAGCTACTGCCTCACGGGCTCGATTTGACAGTTGCGCCGATGCATCTGAAATTTGGGTTAATAAGTCGATAAGTTGTTTCACAATACGAACGAAATCACCAGCTGGGAGTTCAGCAAGCGCAAGTGTTTCAACTAGATCTCCACCGCTAGCCCATTTATAGATTGCCGCAGCCATCCCTCCATCTAGTTCACGCATAGTTTGCAGGGAGTTTCGCTGCTCTAAAGATCGAATTTCAAACCAAAGCTTTTCCAAAGAATGCATAGCGTTAATCACTTTGGCATTTTTAGCAAGGTGGCGATGTGGCTCATCACTTCGAGATTCGTAGACGAATAAGGAGAGTGTAGCGACAAGTTCCAATGAATCGAGCCCCTCAAAAATGTTTCTTCTGATTGCTTCAGCTAGAACTAAATCAGCATCCGAATATATCTTGGAAAGTAGCTGCCCATTAGCAGTAACCAAATCACCATCGAGATAACTCAACTCCCGCAAAACTTTACAGAGCCGATCGAAAGTTCGTGGAATCACATTCGTTCTGCTCTCTATCTTTGTGTGCAAATCTTCAAGTTCTCGTTCAATACGAACAATTCGTTCACCAATTCGAGCGTGTTCCTCTCGTTCAGGACAATCGTGACATGGATGAGCGCGCATCTGATTTCGCAGCTCAATTAATTCAATCTCATACGCAGAATTTTCTGCACCTTTGCCCCCCGATTTTAGGCCACTTCTTTTATAGGCATCTATCCATAATGATTTATCTCGTGAATTTTTATGGCCAGTTCCTCCGGGAACCTTTATTCGACCTAAATTTTCGATGCCGTTCTGGCAATCCACTGGCGAGATTCGCGCCACTTTTCGGTCGAGATACATCACTAGCGGACGCGCAAGCTCATGCCCGCGCTCAATCACCAAAGCGATGCTCCCCCGCCGCCTGCTACCGATAGAGAGCACATCTCCCCGGGAAACCGATGCAAGTGTTTCGATGACCTCCGGTAAATCTCGCTTTTGCATCGTACTGCCAGCACGCTCAAGCGCCTTGATCTGGTTTCTTAATTGTGCATATTGATGGAAGTCCCCTAGATGGCAATCCACTTCATCTCGCAAAGTTCGAAGGAATTCTTTATTACGCGCTACCTGACGTTCTAAACCTTGAACCGAATGATCAGCTTGATACTGCGCAAAAGAAGAGCCAAGCAGTTCGCGCGAAATCTGCGAGGTAGTACTAGATAGGAGATTTACAGTCATGTTGTATGTTGGATTAAATGAAGATTTCAGCGGAAATGTTCGTGCCGTAGCTAACCCTGCCAGAGATGGGATATCCACCTCCGGGCTCCACACCATTACCGCGTGCCCTTCAATATCGATACCCCGACGTCCAGCACGGCCGGTGAGTTGAGTGAATTCTCCCGGAGAAATATCTACATGCCCTTGCCCATTCCATTTCGTGAGTCGATCTATAACAACCGATCGAGCGGGCATGTTCACTCCTAAAGCGAGCGTTTCCGTTGCGAAAACAACCTTGATAAAACCTTGCTGGAAGAGCTCTTCGATAACTTCTTTGAGAGGAGGTATTAATCCCGCATGGTGAGCTGCAACACCTTGTTCTAAGGCTTTGGCCCATGCGAGAAAATTCAAAGGTCCATAGTCTTCTGGCGCAATAACTTGTGCAACTTCTTCAATACGCTCGCGGATCGAAGCTTTCTCCCGTTCATTAGTGAGATTGAGATGACTGCACGATTTCACAGCATTGTCACAGCCCGCCCGGCTGAAAATAAAAAATATGGCTGGCAGCAGATTTTCTTGCGCAAGACGTTCAATAATGAGCTCTTTATGGAGTACTTTGAAAGTACTACGAAATTTTCGATCGCGATAGTTTTGATTGTAACTTTGTGAGATCTTTACCAGTTCTGCATTAACTTGTTTCTCATCTTTGAGGAGTGGATAAAGTTCATTGCCCTGCATAACGTGAAGATGTAGCGGAACGGGGCGTATTTCGCTGACAATCACTTCAATACTGCCGCGAACAGTACGTAACCACTCCCCAAATTCTTCAACATTGGAAACCGTTGCCGAAAGTGAAACCACCGCTATCTCTTGGGGTAAATGGATAAGTATTTCTTCCCAGACCGCACCTCTGAACTTATCCCCTAAGTAATGGACTTCATCAAGAACGACGAACGCTAGGTTCTGGAGATTGCGCGAGTTAGCGTAAATCATGTTACGCAGTACTTCAGTAGTCATCACCACTATTTCGCCATCACCATTGATCGAGATATCCCCAGTGAGAAGCCCCACCTTCTCCTCGCCGTACTTCTCGACAAACTCGCTAAATTTCTGATTGCTCAGCGCTTTAATCGGGGTTGTATAGAAAATGCGCTTTCCTTGGCGCTGCGATAGAAAAGTGGCGAAATCACCAACAATTGTCTTGCCCGCTCCCGTTGGAGCTGCGACCAAGACGCCACTACCGGCTTCTAAATGCTTGCAAGCTTCTATTTGAAAGTCATCCAGTGCGAATGGTAATCGTTCTAAATAATCATGGAGTGCGGAAGCGCGCGACGCAGAGCGCTTTCGGGAGGCGGCAAATCTCTCGGCTGGTGAAAGTTCCGGCTTAGACTTCATCAGACGCCAAAGTTTTCCTAGCGCGGCGTTTATCAAGAAGTGAAGCAATCCAACCTGCAGCGAAATATAGTGCGCAGAGCGGAATGGCTAGGGCAAGCATCGTTAAAGGATCCCCCGTCGGCGTGAATGCAGCGACGAATAAGAAAATTAAGAAAACTGCTACGCGCCATGGTTTGAGAATAGCCGCTCCAGTGATTGCCCCTGCAGCGTTCAGAGCCAGTAAGAAAACTGGTAATTCAAAAGCTATTCCAAATAGTAATATCACGCGAAGTACGAAATCTAGATAATCATCAAACCTTATAAGGTTTGCTAAATTGTCTGGAGTAAAGCCAAGCAAAACCTTTATTGCGACTGGCAATATGTAGTATCCAAGAGTTACTCCGGCAGCGAAGAATGGAATTGCTCCGACAAAAAAGGCGAATGCGAGAATTTTTTCGCGCCTTTTTAAACCTGGTAAAACAAAAGCCCAGATTTGAAATAACCAAACCGGCGCCGAAAGAATTATACCTACAAGAAGTGCAACCTTAATCTGTAAATTGAGTGGACCTAGGACTCCGGAGACGTAAAGTGAGGTGCATTGCTCGAGGCTCTGAAGCTCCTGGCTTTCCCCGCACATAGGCGTAGCGAGTTGTAAAATAATCTGGTTGTAGAAAAGCCAGCCAATAACTGCAAAGGCAACTACGCCTAGAGCGCTCTTGAAGATTCGCTTGCGCAATTCGCGCAAATGCGCAAGTAAGGGTGCTTTTGAAGCATCGAATTGTTCATTCATTGACATCGCAGTTCACGAGCCACCAATCGTTCGTGAACTAATCTGTCTGATCTGGCTTATCTAGTTTTTTACTCTCGTGATTGGAGTCTGAATCCGAATTTTCGCTACCTTTGTTCGGATCCTTGAGCTCACCTTTAAAGATCCGCAGTGACTTGCCTATGGCGCGTGCAGAATCGGGCAACCGTTTGGCCCCAAAGAGCAAAATCAAGACGAGGATAACCAGGAGTAGATGTGACGGTTCGCGAAGAAACATGTGGTGCCCCCTCAAGCTGGCTCACCGGACGAGCCGCTGTAGATGACCCTACTTTAGTGGCTCACGATACTTTTCGAGCGATGATCTGGCAGCGTTGGCAACCTCTTCTCGCAACGTGGTGGGCGCCACAACTTCCATCGCCCCGCCCAGGCTTAACGCCGCCCGGATGAGCCACGAAGGGTTGAAAACCTGAATTTGACCCACATATCGCCTTCGCGCCGGGTCGTACTTCATCTGAGCTAGCCCCCACTTTTGAATGAACCACTGGGCAGCGGGTGCAATTTCGATAGTTACCTCGACTGCGCGTTTTTCAATCTCGAGGGGTGCAACATCAGCGTCCGAGAGTTCAATCAAAGTTGAAATTAAAGTAACGCGCTCTATCCGGTCGACGCGGAAGACGGAGTATTGCCGTGAGGGCATCACCAAAGCAGCAAGGTAAGTGAAACCGTTTTCTACATAAAATCTCTGCGGGATAACCTGGCTATGAATAAAGCTATCTAACGTTGCCGAGTAGTAATGGAAATCTATTAATTGATTCTCGCAGGAAAGGGCTTGCATAATGGTTGGTAGCACGGTCGATTCGTCCGGTTCCAATTGCTCTAACTTCTCATTCGAAGGTCCCCCACTATCGAGTTGCAGCACATCGAGAATTTTTCGTCGTAAATTGTTCAGCACAAGAGCATCATTCGGCGGCACTGCGGCTAATAAATTCTCAATTGCTAATAAAAGTGAGGCGCCATCATCAAAACCAAGCCGCATTGGTCGAGCAACAGTTTGAGCGTTTTGAATAGAAATGGTTCCTGAATCGTAAGAAACATCAATTAACTCAAGGTGCGAATATCCTGGCAAGCCGCATAACCAAATTAAATTCAAATCAGAAATAAGTTGTTCCTCGGAGATATTAAAGAGCTGTGCCACATCAGTGACGCTTACCCCTGAATTGATTTGTAGAAAAGGAATTAATTTCAGTAAACGTGCCAATCGGAGCCCGCCCGGAGAAATCGTCATGAGTTCATTTCCAATGTTTTTCGAAGAGCCTGATGGACTCGTTCGCGTAGAGAATCCGGCGCTAGGACTTCCACCAAAGGCCCAGCCCATAGGACCATTTCGGTAATTTCGACAGCATCGACATCCTTAATTGTGAGGATTCGAAAATCGCCTTTCTCATCCACTTCCGCAGAACGTCGGATCAATCGATGATCTATCGACATCTTTGCATCACATTTGAGGAGAACTTCTTGAATTCGCTCTCCGTGAAAATTCTGTAAAACTGGAGTGAGCTCTCCCTGTGGATCAGCATCGAGAAATACAGTTGAATTTCCTTGCAAAAGCTGGCTCAATCTGTCTATTCGAAAAGTTTTGATTTTTTTATCCTTGAGATCTCTTCCCACTAGGTACCAATTCCCAAATCGCGAAGTTAGTAAGTAAGGGGAAACTTCTCGCTCATTCTGTTCTCCTGCGATTTCGGGATTCGAAGTAGAGCTTGGCGACGATTGATAGGTAAACTGCAGGGAAATTTTCTGTTTTATTGCTCGCCAGATCTCATCAAGTACTTCATTCACCGGAATATCAATTGGAGTTGCTGTGCTAGCCGTTACAACTTCATCTATTGCCGCCGTGCTTTCTGATAGTAAGGTGTGAACTGCGTTCTGGGCTCGCTCTCGGCCTGCGAATTCGCGAATCACATTGGCAGCTAGCGCTAGCCAAATCGACTCCTCGTGTGTAAGAGAAACTTCAGGTAAGAAATAGTCGCGCGGCAAGATGCGATACCCAAGTTCGTCATCAAAAAAGGCATCAATTGGAAGAACTGACACTTCGATTCCTAGCTCACGGAGTTCATCTTTGTCGCGCTCGAACATGCGCTCCATGGATTCTGATTTACCGGAATAGCCCGCGACGTTCTCAAAAATATTTTGCTTAGTAAGCGGGCGTTTGGCGCTCAACAGGGCAAGGGTGAGATTGAGAAGGCGCTCAGCCTTGTCACCTTTTTCACCTGCCATGCCCGATATCGTAGTAAGCCTTGTTACTATTTGGGCATGACCTCAACAAGCGCTAGCTGGACTGGCTACCTCCGGATCATCGCTCTCGTGAGCGCTATTCTCCTTGTTGCAGGATGTTCGAGCGCAAGCGACCCAAAGGATGAACAGAGCGCTGCTTCAACCTCTGAGGCGACTGATGCTGTAGCCGATCCCATCAGTGGTGGAGCCGCCATCTGCGAAGAGGCGACCTCGGTTGCTCGTTCGCCTCTTGCCGAAAGTTCTCCAACGGAATATTTACCAAAACAGATGTACACCCTGACGCTTGTCACCAATTGTGGAGAAATAGAAATTCAAGCTGATGGCATAAAGGCCCCGGCAACAGTCTCAACTATAGGGTTTCTGGCTAACTCCGGGTATTACGATGCAACGCTTTGCCATCGATTGACAACTTCCGGCATTTTCGTATTGCAGTGTGGAGATCCGCAAGGAGATGGTGGCGGGACGCCAGGTTTCACCTTCGTTGATGAGAATCTGCCAACAACCACTGGAATGAATTACCCCAAGGGAACTGTTGCGATGGCTAACTCAGGACCTAATACCAATGGCAGCCAATTCTTCCTTGTTTATGCCGACACAACTCTAGGTCCCAACTACTCGGTCTGGGGAACTATCACTAAAGGTCTCGATATAGTGGAGAAAGTTGCTGCGCTAGGTACATCCTCTGGCGGACCAGATGGATCTCCATTGCAATCTGTCGAAATACGCTCTGCTCGTTTAAGTTAGCGCACGCTTTCGGAATCTTGCTGATTCTCTTCTGGATTTTTAGCGCCTCGACGACGCGTTCTCGGCGCTTGCACTCCGTCTGCAACGCGTCGCGCGCGTACTAAGAATCCGGTGTGGCCGATCATTCGATTATCGGGACGAACAGATAACGAATCAACGTGCCAGCTTCTATGGAGGCTCTCCCACGAGTACGGCTCAGTAAATCGTCGATCTTCTCGTAAAGCCTCGACAGTTCTAGAGAGCTGAGTTGTTGTGGTGATGTACGCAATGAATACTCCACCAGGTCGAAGCAAATGGGCGCTTTGATCTACACACTCCCAAGGTGCCAACATATCGAGAACTATCCGATCGACCCCTTCCTTAGGCAATAGCGCATCAGAAAAATCTTGATCTTCGAAAGAGCCAATACGCACTGACCAATTTTTAGGTGCCGCTCCAAAAAAGATATCCAGGTTCTTCTCTGCAATTACGGCAAAATCATCACGTCGTTCTGTACTTATAACTCTTCCGTGTGGCCCCACCGCGCGCAACAAGGCAATAGTTAGCGCACCCGAGCCCACTCCGGCTTCTAAAACGATATCCCCCTCGGATATATCGCCGAAGCCGATAATGTCCGCAGCATCTTTGGGATAAACAATTGTGGCTCCGCGCGGCATTGCTAGAACAAAGTCCTCATACAAAGGTCGGATTGCGAAGTACTGTGCGCCAGAAGTTGAGGTTACGAAGGAACCTTCAGATAATCCCACGCATTGCGCATGCTCGACGATTCCCTTATGGCTATGCCACGAGCCGCCCTCTTTCAACGTAAAGCTATACAACTTTCCTTTTGCGTCGGATAGTTGAATGCGATCGCCGAAATGGAATGGTCCTTTTCGCGCCTTCCCCTGGAAATCCATGTCCGGCAGTCTAAGGTGTTGCCATGAGTGAAGACAAAGCCACACTCTCTCCAAGTAGGGCTAACGACTACTTGAACTGCCCCCTGCTCTATCGCTTTCGAACGATAGATAAATTGCCTGAACCGCCGAGCATAGATGCAATTCGCGGCACTTTGGTCCACTTAGTGCTGGAAAAATTGTTTACCTATCCGCGAGGTGAACGGAATTTCACTCTCGTCCAGGCTGACCTTCATCCGCTGTGGAGCGAAATGAAAGAGACTAGAGCGGATGTTCAGGAACTACTTCCCGTGCTTAAGGAAGAGGAGTTCTTACTCTCGGCACATACTTTGCTCGAACGATATTTCTCGCTGGAAGATCCAACAGGCTTTGAGCCATCTGAGTTAGAGGCGCATGTTGAAATCAATTTATCTGATGAATTGATGATTCACGGGTATATAGATCGCCTTGATATTGCACCTACAGGAGAGATACGAATTGTTGATTACAAAACAGGAAAATCTCCCAGCGTAGGTTTTGAGGAGAAATCTTTCTTCCAAATGAAATTTTATGGATTAATTCTTTGGAAGACGCTTGGTCGTGTTCCAAAGCGCTTACAGATGATATTCCTTGGGGATGGAAAGATTCTTACGCAAGACCCCTCTGAAGATGATCTTGTGAAAACACAACTAAAGATCGAGAAAATTGCTGCGGATATCGAATATTCCAAGAGATCTGGTGAATGGCCAACGAGGAAATCCAGATTATGTGATTGGTGCGCACACCAGAAAATCTGTCCAGAGTTCGGCGGAACTCCCCCCGAACTTCAACGTTGACACAAGCTCCACAGCTCACTGAGATTTTTTCCTGATAGAGATTGAATAGTTGCGCTGCGCGGTGCATCTGGTATTGGTGCGATGTGAGGAACGGCGATCACGAATGCACCACTTGCTCGCGCAGCAGTAACACCCGTTGGAGAATCTTCAATGATGAGCGATTGAGCGATATCGACACCAAGGAGCTGTGCTGCTTTGAGATATGGATCTGGGTGCGGCTTACCTCTAAGTACATCATTAGCTGAGATGGTGACCTTGAAAGGTGACACGGCAAAGATAGCTAACACCGCATCAACTAACCGGCGTGGACTAGCCGAAACTAGCGCGCACGAGAGCCCAAGAGCATGAATTTCGTCGAGTAAATCGGCGATGCCAGGCATCAGGTTAATGTTCGCAAATTTCTTGGCCATTCGATTGATCAGTTCTTCTGCGAACCACTCTGAACTCTCCCGGCCTTGGGCCAGTGACGACATGTAGTCGCCGACTTTTTGCATTGGACCACCTAGGCAATACAGTTGATCTTCAGAGCGCCAGATGACGCCAAAATCGGCCATGAGTTCGCGTTCAGTTTCGAGCCAATAAGGTTCGGTATCTACGAGAAGGCCATCCATATCGAAAAAAACGGCTTCAGGCATATTCGTGTGACGAGAAAAATTCACTGAGCCAACCATCATGTCGCGTTGAAATATTTTGCTTCGGGGTGATGAACGATGATGGCAGATGTTGATTGTTCTGGGTGCAATTGAAACTCTTCCGAAAGATTTACGCCAATTCGTTCAGGTTTAAGTAACTCGCAGAGTTGAGTTTGCTGAGAGAGGTCAGGACAAGCTGGATAGCCAAAGGAATAGCGCGACCCACGGTAACCTTGATCGAGAATAGAATCTAATTCGGAGCTATCTTCAATCCCAAAACCTTGCTCTGCTCGTATTCGAGCGTGCCAATATTCCGCTAAGGCTTCAGTCAGTTGCACTGACAGGCCGTGTAATTCAAGATACTCACGGAAGTTGTTCTGAGCAAAAAGTTTCCCAGTCGCACGACTGACCGCTTCACCCATAGTCACCACGTGGAAGGCGACCACATCTATTCGACCACTATCCTTCGATGCGAAGAAATCAGAGAGGCACAGTCTCCTATCGCGACGTTGACGCGGAAATGTTAAACGTGAGATTTCTTTACGCTCAAGAGGTTTTTCTGGATCGAGAATGACAAGATCATTTCCTTCGCTAAAACAGGGGTAGTAACCGTATACAACGGCCGCTTCAATCCAGTTATTAACCTGGATATCATTAAGCAGTTGGCGCAAACGAGGTCGACCTTCTAGTTCTGCCATTTCAGTAAAACTTTTGCCACCCTTTAAACCCCACTGACCAACAAAAAGCGCCCGCTCATCGAGCATGCTGACGTAATCATTGAGTGGAATCCCTTTGATTACGCGCGAGCCCCAGAAGGGCGGTGTTGGTATTTCATTATCAGTACGGATATCACTGCGCTTGGTATCTATCTCCCGAGCGTCTTCATCGGAACGGGCCACCTTCGTGCGTCGTTTACGCAATTCAGGTAACGCCGCTCCAGGTTCCCCACGTTTGAGCGCCATGAGGCGATCCATCAAGTCCAATCCCTCGAAGGCATCCTTGGCATAGCGAACAGTGCCGGGGTAAACCTCTGCTAGATCTTGCTCAACAAAAGCTCGAGTGAGTGCAGCGCCGCCAAGAATGACTGGCCACCTTTCGGCAAGTCCCCGAATAGCCAGTTCTTCGAGATTCTCTTTCATGATGACTGTGGATTTGACCAACAATCCACTCATGCCAACAACGTCCACATTCGCTTTTTCAGCTTCTTCAATGATCGTATTGATTGATTGCTTGATTCCAATGTTGTGCACGTTGTAGCCATTATTTGAAAGGATAATGTCAACGAGATTCTTGCCAATATCGTGCACATCACCCTTTACGGTTGCTAGCAAAATCTTCCCACGTCCAGAAGAATCGCTCTTCTCCATTTTTGGTTCAAGATGAGCCACCGCTCGCTTCATCACTTCGGCGCTTTGGAGTACAAAAGGAAGTTGCATCTCCCCCTTACCAAAGAGTTCGCCGACAGTCTTCATGCCATCAAGCAGAAGGCTATTAATAATGTCTAATGGAGCCATCCCCTCGGAAATAGCTAGCTCTAGATCATCTTCTAAACCATTTCGCTCGCCATCGATTATTCGTTGTTTTAAACGGTCTGGAAGGGAAAGGGCTGCCAGTTGTTCTGCCCGAGAATTTCTTGACGAGGTTACTTCGGCGCCTTCAAAGTGCGTCAAGAACTCCGTGAGTGGGTCATAGATAACTTCTTGCGAGAGTGCATCGTATTTTCGACGATCATAAATTAAATCAAGGGCTAACTCACGCGATTTCTCGTCGATTCGGATCATCGGTGTGATTTTCGAAGGGTGAATAATTGCTGAAGTTAAACCGGCAGAAACCGCTTCGTGGAGGAATACCGAATTTAAGACGATTCGTGCTGCGGGATTCAAGCCAAAGGAAATATTGCTCACTCCCAGGACGGTTTGCACTTGTGGGTATCGAGATCTGATTTCTTTGATAGCTTCTAACGTTTCAATTCCATCCCGACGTGTTTCTTCTTGCCCAGTAGCGATTGGGAAGGTGAGAGAATCGATAAGAATGTCTGAGACGCGAAGTCCCCAATTGTTCGTTAAATCGTCAATCAGTCGCGATGCAACTTTTACTTTCCAATCAGAGGTACGCGCTTGACCCTCTTCATCGATGGTCAACGCAACAACCGCGGCGCCATGCTCCTTAACAAGCGGCATAATCTTGGCGAATCTCGAGGAAGGGCCATCTCCATCTTCATAATTGACTGAGTTGATGACCGCCCTTCCACCCAATTTCTCTAGTCCTGCTTGAAGAACAGCTGGCTCTGTTGAATCGAGGACTATTGGTAGCGTGGAACTGGTTGCAAAGAGCTCGGCAAGTTGCTCCATATCTGCAACTCCGTTGCGTCCAACATAATCGACGCACAGATCGAGCATATGGGCGCCTTCTCGAATCTGACCTTTTGCAATTTCAAGGCACTGCTGCCAATCATTTTCCAGTAGAGCATCTCGAAAGGCTTTAGAACCATTTGCGTTGGTACGTTCTCCGATTGCCATGTAGGTGTTCTGTTGACGAAAAGAAGCATGCTGATAAAGCGAAGCTGCGCCAGGATCGAAAGTTACGCTCCGCGTTGTAACGCTTCTTTTATTCTCATTAAATATCTGTACGACTTCCGCTAGATGCTCGGGGGTAGTACCACAGCAACCACCAATTATGTTTAACCCATAGTCGTCTACAAAAGTTAAGAGACTCTTCGCTAATTCTTTAGGTGTGAGCGGATAACGCGCTCCACCGCTTTCTAAGATCGGCAATCCTGCGTTAGGCATACAAGAGAGCATTACTGATGAGGACTGCGAAAGTTGTCGGAGGTGTTCGCTCATTTCAGCGGGACCGGTAGCACAGTTAAGGCCGATGACATCAATTCCCAAAGGCTCCAGCGCTGTGAGCGCTGCGCCGATCTCGCTGCCCAACAACATGGTTCCAGTAGTTTCAACAGTCACTTGAGCGATGAGTAATAAATCTTTTCCGGAATCATCTATCGCTGCTCGACATCCATTTATAGCTGCTTTCGTCTGGAGAAGATCTTGGGAGGTTTCCACCAAGAGCGCATCCGAACCCCCTTCAATTAACCCGCGTGCACATTCTTGGTAAGCATCGCGCAAGGTGGCATAGGTGGTGTGGCCCAGGGTAGGAAGTTTCGTACCTGGTCCAATTGAGCCAAACACCCAGCGTGGTTGCGTGCTAGAGAATTCATCGGCCACCTCGCGCGCCAGCTTCGCTCCGGCGTAGGCAAGTTCAAAAATACGATCTTCAATTCCATACTCGGCGAGATTGCCAAAGTTTGCGCCGAAAGTGTTCGTTTCGATGCCATCTACCCCAACCTCGAGGTAGGCGCGATGGACCTTTTTCACCATCTCTGGTGAGCTGACATTGAGAATCTCGTTGCAGCCTTCATGACCTTGAAAATCCTCGAGAGTGGGGTTCTGCTCCTGGAGCATTGTGCCCATAGCCCCATCCACAATCAGGACCCGTTCCTTGAGGGTATCGCGAAGGCTTTTCATTAGAGCAAGGGTACCTGCTCTACTGTATGGCCATGGAGATCTACTCTCTTCCAGCGCTGCGGGACCCCATCATGATCGCCGCCTTTCAGGGCTGGAACGATGCAGGTGAAGCTGCATCGAAAGCAGTTGAACATTTGCTGGCGCTCTGGCCTTCGCAATTGATTGCCGAGGTTGAATCAGAAGATTTCTACGATTATCAAGTAAATCGCCCACAGATCTTTCTCGACGAGAACGGTGATCGGGAACTCTCGTGGCCGACAACAACTGTGCACGCCATCACAGTCCCAGATTTTGATCGTGATTTGTTAGTTGTTGCCGGAGTGGAACCTTCGATGAAGTGGCGCACTTTCATCGGGGAGTTGCTCTCCCTGGGGGAAGATCTCGACATCTCCCTCGTAGTGTCATTTGGGTCACTCTTAGCTGATGTGCCACATACTCGCCCAATACCGGTAACGCTTTCAGCGGCGAATTCTGGTTTGGCGAAACGATTTGATGTTGAGATGAGTCGTTATGAAGGTCCAACAGGAATTCTTGGCGCTTTGCAAGATGGTTGTAATGCACGAGACCTCGACGCCGTTTCACTTTGGGCGGCAATTCCACACTACGTTGCTAGTCCACCTTGCCCAAAGGCGACCCTCGCCTTACTCAATCATTTGGAAGATTTAATCGAGATAAATATTCCCGAAGGCGAATTGCCCGATGACGCGCGAGCGTGGGAACTTGGGGCAACACAAATCACTCAAGAAGATTCAGAAATTTCAGAATACGTACAATCTCTAGAGGAATCAAAAGATGCGGCAGAGTTACCTGAAGCATCTGGCGAATCTATTGCTCGCGAATTCGAACGATATTTGCGCCACCGAGGAGATGACAAGAACCGTTAGCGTCTGCGGTTCTCTTCTGTTTACCGACTAAAGCGCGATGCCGAGTGCGGCATCTAAAAATCGGGAAAGTTGTCCAACATCGGAAACTTCTGCACGCTCTTCAGAAGCCAAGGCCCGTACCCTTTCGCTCGCCCAAACATCGAGCAATTCAAAAGATCCCGGAGTGTCGAGGTCATCACTCAAACGTTCTGCCATTGCCATAATCAACGTTTCAACATCTCCCCCATAAGGACTTGAGAATGCCTGACGCCATAATTCAAGACGCGCTTGGCTCTGTACAAGCAATGCATCACTCCACGGGCGATCTTCTCGATAGTGTCCAGATAGCAAGGCAATTCTAATAACCAACGGATCAATTCCCGCTGCACGCATCACTGAAACGAATTTGAGATTGCCTTTGGATTTGCTCATCTTTTCACCATCTAAACCGATCATTCCTGCATGAACGAATCGCCTGGCAAAATCTTTGCTGGAAAGAACTTTTCCTTCAGCGGCACACATCGTGTGATGAGGGAAATGAAGATCACTGCCACCACCTTGGATAGAAATGGGAGCGGTCAAATATTTAAGAGCTATCGCTGTGCATTCAATATGCCATCCTGGACGACCCGCGCCGAATGGTGATGGCCATGCAGGCTCCCCTTCTCGTTCACTTCGCCAAATCAAGCAATCCAGAGGGTTTCGTTTGCCAGGGCGCTGTGGATCTCCACCACGCTCTGCGAATATCGCAATCTGCTCTTCGTAAGATAGCAAGTTGTAAGTATTGAATTCCGGATCAGATGAAATATCGAAGTACAGATCTCCTTCAATCTCGTAAACACTATTTTGCTTCTTAAGTTCATTTACAGCATCAATAACCCAAGGGATAGTTTCTACAGCGCCCATATAATGATCGGGGGGTAATACACGAAGCGCGGTCATATCATCTCTGAAAAGCGAAATCTGATTGGCCGCCAACGACTCCCATTCAACGTTATCTCGCTGCGCGCGTTCCAAAAGGGGGTCATCTACATCTGTGATGTTTTGAACATATTCAATTGCGCGTCCAGTGAGTCGCAAGTACCTGTTGATGAGATCAAATGTTAGGTATGTAGCGGCGTGACCAAGATGTGTAGCATCGTAAGGAGTGATGCCACAGACATACATAGTTACAGGATTTTCAGAAATGGCATCTTTCTTGCCAGTTAGCGAGTTATGAATCGCAAGAATGGGAAATTCTCTCTGCGTGGTTGGTGGTAGGTACACCGGAGCCCAAGATTTCACTCCTAGAGTTTACTCAGGTAAATGAGCTTTTCCTGCATACTTTAGATTGGTGGCCATGGAATCGCCGGCCAATCATCAGAGGGAGATGGATACACCCGAGTTTGGATCAGCCTTTCAATTCTCATCTTGGTTGCTGCAATTTCAGTAGGCGTTAACAACTCTTCAACAAGTGAGGCAAAATCATCGAAACGATTGTTCACAGAGTGAAGTAGATCAAAATCCTCGCCAAGCAGCTCCTCTGCACGCCATTGCCATAAGACTGTTCGTAATTTATCTTCCTGATGGAAACACACGCCATGATCGCAGGCAAAAAGCTCTCCGGTTCGCGTAGGAAGCAAGTGGCCAATCTTCCGGTCAGTGTTGTTGATGATGGCATCGAAAAGAACCAATCTGCGAAGGGCTTGATCTCTCGATTGAGCAAGATCAATGATGTCTATCTCCTGATCTACCTCTACCCACTCTTGCACTGCGCCCAGACCATAAGGTCCATCTCGTAGAATCGTTAGAGGCACCAGATTAAAGCCAGCAAAATCACTAAATTGGTAGGCAGCGACCTCTCGCGCAGCTAACGTGCCATCAGGGAAATCCCACAATGGGCGTTCACCAGCGATTGGTTTATAGATCAAAGATATTTCTTCGCCATTAGCTCCCGTGACATGTCCAAATAAAGTTGCGTTCGAGGCATCCACCAACCTTCCAGTGATTTCTATTTCCCCGAATTCGATGGCCGATCTAGCGTCGATAACCATTTGCCCTCGGACATACATGCCCTTGTGGATCTAGCGGTGCCCCACAGAATTGGCAGGGTGGTCGACCAGCGCTAATTAAAGTGAAAGAGTCCAAAGCGAAACCGAGCGCCGTTTCCATTGCGAGCGTTACCCGCAAGAGCGGCGGACCGGTATCGATATCCTCGACTATTTCGCTCTCTTCTCCGCCTTGAGCTTCAATAATCAACTGCTCAGTCTGCGCATTCCATGTTAACGAGAGTGCAACAATGCGGAACTCTTCAGAGAACGGAGTTAACAATTGGGGTAGCGGACGGTTATTTCGCTTCAGGTCTTGGGCCTTACCCATCTTCAATTCTTTACACAAAGCAACGATGCGCTCAGCCAGGATTGCCAATTGATTCTTTTCCAAAGCGACAGAAACATTGCGTCTACCGTCTATGGCCTGGAGATAAAAAGTTCGTTCGCCCGGCATCCCAACAGTTCCTGCGATAAATCGCTCTGGGAATTCGAAATCGTGAATCTCACGCATGTTTAATTACTCCCCTGTGTAGAGGAACGGAATTTTTGACCACTTTCGCCACCGAGAGTGGCCGGAGATAGAGATCTCACTAAGGCGTCAATCTCTTGGGCAGATCTATTGAATTGCACCAATCGAGCTCGCTTTTCGGAAAATTGCGCAATAGAAATAGAGGCTGGCTCAACGACGAGAGCTTGAAAATGTTCAAATCGAATATTCAGCACGTTCGCAATGAGAAATTTAATGATGTCCCCATGGCTAACCACAATGTAATTTCCGCCATCGTTTGCCAGCTCCCGAATTTGTGCATAGAAGTCAGCAACTCGATTCCATACGTCTGCGAATTTCTCACCGCTGGGGAAAGTCACTTCAGCGGGATTATGTTGCACATCGCTCCATAGTTTCTCTAGCGTCAATTCCTCAAGAGAGCGACCACTCCACGTTCCATAATCAGGTTCGATAATTCTTGGCTCGCTATGCACTTCGACGCTGTTGCCATATTTGGTTAACCATGGGGAAATTGTGTCAATACATCTTTCTAAAGGGCTCACAAAAACTCGATTGATGGGCAATTCTCCAAGAAGATCAGCAAGAGACTTACTCTGCTCCACTCCCGTGGGGTCGAGTCGAACGCCCGGGCTTTGGCCAGCCAAAATATTGTTTGCATTGGCGGTACTGCGCGCGTGGCGAATGAGTATTACCGTGCCCAATGCGTTCCCCCTAGCTACTCTCCCACCTAGAGGTTAGCGAAGTTAGTGAGGAACTGCAGACGATGGAGATTCGTCAACTAGGTAGGAGTGGATTGCGCGTATCGGCGCTCGGGCTTGGCACGATGACCTGGGGCCGGGATACCGACGAACATGAAGCGGCAGAGCAACTGCGAGCATTCCTTGACTATGGCGGCTCTCTCATTGACACCGCTGCAATCTTTGGGGATGGCGATAGCGAGCGCGTAATTGGAGGTCTGCTCAATACGCTCACGCCACGCGATCAAGTTGTTCTGGCAAGTAAAGCTGGCATGACCACAACTGGCGCGAACAACTCACGGGGAAATCTGCTCAAGGATCTCGATGAATCGCTTAAAAGGTTGCGAACTGATTACCTTGATATCTGGATGGTGCAACGGTGGGATGCGAGCGTTCAGCTGGAAGAAACTTTGACAGCTCTCGAATTAGCTGTGTCAAGCGGTCGCGTTCGATACATTGGAATCTCAAATTTCTCTGGCTGGCAAACTGCTCGGGCATTCACATTGCTCGAACGCTCAATTCCTCTATCCATCACCGAAAATGAATATTCTCTCCTCAACCGAAGCGTGGAAGCAGAAATTCTCCCCTGTGCAGCTGAAGTTGGACTTGGCGTCTTAGCATGGTCTCCACTTGGGCGCGGCGTACTCACCGGAAAGTATCTCAACGGAGTACCAGCAGACTCTCGAGGAGCAAGCCCACACTTGGGGCCTTTCGTGTCACCCTACTTGGAACCGCGGGCGCGCCAAATAGTGCAAGCTGTAGCGATGGCCGCCGATGGTTTGGGATCAGCACCTCTTGAAATCGCACTAGCGTGGGTTCGCGATGCACCAGGAATTTCTAGCGCAATTGTTGGGGCACGAAGCGCTGCACAATTACGCGGCATCTTACGTGTAGATGAAATTGAATTGCCCGCTGTTGTGCGCAGCGCTCTTGATGATGTGAGTGCTCAATGATCACCTACGAATACCACTTGCTTCGCGTTCCTAGGGGAACGAAAAAGAGCGCAGTGCAGAAAATGCTCGCTGAATTTGCCGAGCGCGATCGTTGGATTCTGGATCGAGTTCGAATTTACCCAGATGGACGCCATTTAGTTCAACTCAAGCGAAAAGTGTGGCGTCCGGAGATTGAATTTGAACAGTTGCCTCCGCTGTAACAAGGGCAACAATTAATCCTTTAGCGTTAAGCGCGCTGCAAGAACCGATCGAGCGCTTCTACGCCGAAGTGGATTGCTGAAACCGGGACTCTTTCATTGATTCCATGAAACAACGCCATAAAATCAAGTTCTGGCGGTAATTTTAATGGCGAGAACCCGTACCCTGCGATGCCTAGCTTCGACAATCCTTTGTTATCGGTTCCTCCGCTCATCACGTACGGCACGGGAATACCCTCCGGATCACAATCTTTGATGGCTGCACACATGGCGTCTACCAACTCTCCAGTGAATGGCAGTTCGAGCGCCACATCATGGATTATCGGTTTAACGGTGATCTCTGATCCAGCTAGTTCACGAATAGTGGTGAGGAATTCCTCTTCATATCCCGGGAGAAATCTGCCGTCCACAACCGCCCGCGCATGCTGCGGGATGACATTCTCTTTATACCCAGCTTCCAACATTGTTGGATTCGCCGTGTTTTGCGTCGTTGCACCGATCATCCGAGCCATCGAACCTAATTCAGCAACGATTGGTCCTGGATTCTTCTCATCAAATTCTTTCCCAAGTGTTTTTGCAACGGTTGTCAGAAAAACTCGTAGCGTTTGAGTGATGCGAATCGGCCACTGGTGCGAGCCAATTCGAGAAACCGCTTGAGCCAAGGCAGTGACCGCGTTCTCTTTATTCACCATCGAACCATGGCCTGCAGTGCCTTCTGCAGAAAGCTCCATCCAATACATGCCCTTCTCCGAAGTTTCGACGAGATAGAGCCGCTTTCCATTGCTTAACGTTGCAGAGAAGCCACCAACTTCCGAAACTGCCTCGGAGCAGCCAGTAAAAGCTTCAGGATGATTTTTTACTATCCAATTGACGCCATATGTTCCGCCTGCTTCTTCATCGGCAAAGAAGGCGAGAACGACATCACGTTCTGGAACATAACCGCGAACATGCCAATCTTTTGCGATGGCAAGAATCATCGCGTCCATATCTTTCATATCAACTGCGCCGCGACCCCAAATCTCGCCATCCTTGATCTCGCCCGACCACGGATCCATTGTCCAATCTTTGGCATCTGCTGGAACGGTATCCAAGTGTCCGTGGAGCACCAACCCAGGACGTGAACTGTCTCGACCTTTGATGCGAGCGACAACACTCACGCGAGTAGGGGCTGCCCGATAGAACGTGGGGTCAAGGCCGCAACCTTTTAAATACTCGGCCACGTATTCGGCTGCAGCGAGTTCATCACCCTTTCCACCACCATGATTGACACTGGGAATTCGGATCAATTCTTGACATAGGCGCACAGCCTCCGCGCCTAACTGTGCATAGTCGGTCTCTCGCATACCGTTATCTTCCTACAGTTCCAATGGAATGTCCCCGATTGATAGAACTTTCTCTACCTGGTTTAAAGCGGACCAGAACGGTTTGTTGGGTCACGGGCGCATTGGTAGGCTATCGACTTGCGCTGCTCTCATCGAGAGTGGTTCACCTCGTCCGGGTGGCGGAATTGGCAGACGCGCTAGCTTGAGGTGCTAGTGCCCGAAAGGGCTTCGGGGTTCAAGTCCCCGTTCGGACACACGGCAACTGGCCAATCTACGAGAGCTGATGAGTAGATTTGGGATATGAAAGCTATTCGGGTTTTTGCCCCAGGATCTGCTGATGCGCTGACCGTGAGCGATATGGCGCTCCCTTCTCCGGCGCAAGGACAAATCCGTGTGAAGGTTTCACTCGCTGGCGTAAATTTCATTGACGTTTATCACCGTCGGGGCCAGTACGCACTGGCAATGCCCCCTTCGATCGGCACCGGGATAGGAATTGAAGGTATCGGTGAACTTGCACAAGGACAGAAAGTTTTCTGGTTAAGCGCTCTTGGCTCCTATGCACAAGAGGTGAACGTTTCCGAAACCCAACTAACGCCACTTCCGCACACCACACTTACGAATGAGCAAATCCTTCCGCTGCTCTGTCAGGGAATGACCGCGCACTATTTGGTTCATTCGGCATACCACGTTAATGCTGGGGAATGGGTATTGGTTACTGCGGCCGCTGGCGGGGTTGGCCTATTACTCACGCAATTATTAAAGAATCGTGGCGCTAACGTGATCGCGCTTTCATCTACCGCAGAGCGTGCGCAAATTGCTAAAGAGCATGGTGCTGATGTGGTTGGGATCTACGACCAAATGAGTACTTTAGTTTCCACCGCAACTAATGGTGCGGGAGTCAATATCGTTTTCGATTCCATTGGAAAAGATTACTTTGACAACTGTTTGGACTCTCTAGCGCCTTCTGGGATGTATTTACTTTACGGAGGCGCAAGTGGTCCAGTACCCCCCTTCGACCTCATGCGATTGAATGCCAAGTCATTGGCGATTAGAAGACCGACGCTTGCAACCTATACCTCGACAGAAATCGAACGATTGGATCGACTTTCTGATTTGCTCTCCCTGGCCGAAGGTGGGAAATTGCGTTATCCCGCAACCAAAGTTTTCCCGTTAAGTGAAGCTCAGAGAGCGCACGAGCTTCTCGAATCTCGCCGTTACTCCGGAAAGATTGGATTGGATCCATGGAGGATCTAGCGCGCACCGTTTCCATCATCATTGCATTCCCACTTCTGATTGCGCCAATAGTTTTTGCGATTGTGCGATTTCTTGATAAGCGCTGGGTGATGATTGCCGCTCTCCCCTTAACGGTAATCAGCGCTTCCTTGGGCTTGATGTTGTTATTAAGCAACATAGGATCCGTCGCCCGAGCGTTCGGATTATGGGGAGTTCTCTTTTCGCTTGCGACATGGCGAATAATCTGGCGTCGAGTGAAAAGTGAAAAGAAGGGATAATCGCTATGCCGCAGGAAAACACCTCTGAGCTCGATCGCGCACGATTACTGATTCGCGATGTACCTGATTACCCATCCCCAGGCGTGCTATTTCGAGATCTAACACCGATGATCGCAGATGGGCCGGCACTTCGAGCTGTCGTTGATGCGTTGGGTGCGCTATCTCCAGATGCAACGCACTTTGCCGGATTAGAGGCGCGCGGTTTCATTTTTGCTTCCGCCATAGCAGCGCGATTGGGGCGTGGTTGCATTCTCTTGCGCAAACCTAAGAAGCTTCCGCGAGAGAAGTTTTCCGTCTCCTATGCGCTCGAATATGGAACGGATGCAATTGAGATTCATAAGGACGCATTATCGGAAGCAGATAGAGTCCTGATAGTTGATGATGTCCTCGCTACTGGTGGCACGCTCTGTGCTGCTATTGAATTACTAGCGATGACGAAGGCAACATGTCTTGGAAGTGCGGTTGTTGCTGAAATCGCCGTTCTGGAGGGACGAAAAAAGGTTTTGAGCAAATTTCCAAACCATGAATTAAAAACCCTATTTTTACTTTAAGGACAATTGTTCGTTACTCCAACGTGATGAGTTCATAGTAATCATCACGCCAGAGATCTTCATCTCCATCAGGAAGAAGCAAAACTCGTTCTGGAGATAACGCGCTCACCGCTCCCTCATCATGGGTAACAAGAACGATTGCGCCCTGGTACTCCCGAAGGGCGCCGAGAATTTCTTCGCGGGAAGCGGGATCAAGGTTGTTCGTCGGCTCATCTAGGAGCAGGACATTCGCCGCACTAACTACTAGTTGAGCTAATGCCAATCTCGTGCGTTCACCACCACTGAGCACTTTTACAGGTTTAAAAACATCATCACCGCTGAATAAGAATGTACCCAAAACGTTTCGAGCTTCCCCTTCACTTATATCAACTCGCGCTTTCAGCATGTTTGCAAGAACCGTCTCTTCGTAATTGAGCGATTCGTGTTCTTGCGCGTAATAGCCAAGACGTAAACCATGGCCCGGCGCTACAGCGCCTGTGTCGGGATCCAATTCGCCGGCCAACATTCGAAGCAACGTTGTTTTGCCGGCGCCGTTAAGCCCCAGAATAACGACTCGAGATCCCTTATCAATGGCTAGATCAACATCCGTGAAAACTTCGGTTGATCCGTATGACTTACTCAGTTCTGCTGCAGTCAGTGGAGTTTTGCCGCACGGGGCTGGTGAAGGAAATCGAAGTTTTGCAACTTTATCCTTTGCGCGCTCCCCTTCGGTAACCGACATTATTTTTTCAGCGCGCTTGAACATACTTTGTGCAGCTTTAGCCTTACTTGCTTTTGCACGCATCTTCTCGCCCTGCTTTTGGAGAATTTCGGCGCGTTTTTCAGCGATAGCTCGTTCTTTCTTCCGTCGATGCTCGTCTTGTTCTCTAGCGAGGAGATAGTTTCGCCACCCCATGTTGTACACATCTATCACATTCCGATTTGCATCCAAGTAGAAGATACGATTCACAACGGTTTCTATCAGTTTGACATCGTGACTGATAATCACCAACCCACCAGAATACTTTCCTAAAAAGTCGCGTAGCCAGATAATCGAGTCGGCATCTAGATGGTTTGTTGGCTCGTCCAAAAGAAGCGTCTCTGCATTACTGAAAAGGATCCGTGCGAGTTCAACTCGGCGCCGTTGTCCTCCTGATAACTCATTGAGGCGCTGGGCAAATATTTTCTCTGGCAATCCAAGATTCGTAGCAATTGCTTCAGCATCAGAAGTTGCGCTGTACCCTCCTGCAGTTTGGAATTCTTCCTCGGCTCGTGAATAACGTTCTAAAACTTTTTCGAGTTCATCGCCGCTAGTGGAACTCATCTTCTCTTCCAAGCCACGCATTCGTTCAGCGATGGAATCCAATCCACGGACAGAGAGGATTCGGTTGATGACACTGCTTTCTTCATCGCCAGTTCGAGGATCTTGAGGCAAGTAACCAATAGCGCCGGTACGTAAAACCTGGCCGCCAGCTGGCAAGGTATCCCCTGCCAATACCTTTGCGAACGTTGATTTACCGGCGCCATTTCGACCTACCAAGCCAATGCGATCACCGTGATTGATTCGCACCGAGACGTCGGCAAGCAATAACCGAGCGCCCGCCCGAAGCTCCACGCTTGATGTTGAAATCACAGAGAAGATGTTCTCATGAAAATTTCTCGATAAACTCCACTCCCAGTCAGGTTCCGACCAGATTCCGACAAGAATGCATCTGAGAAACCAACAAAATGGAGCGCGCAATGGCTAATGCCCAAGGTTATGCAGTATTAAATCCCAAAGCAGAATTAGTTCCGTTTAGCTTTGAACGTAGAGCTCTTCGCCCAGGAGACGTTGAAATCACCATTAGCCATGCGGGAATCTGCCATTCTGATATCCACCAGGGTCGAGAAGAATGGGGTCAAGCGCTCTTTCCAATGGTTCCCGGCCACGAAATTGTTGGACGGGTGAAAAGTGTGGGAAGTTCCGTCACGGGATTCTCCCAAGGGCAATTAGTGGGCGTTGGCGTTTTCATCGATTCATGTCGCAAATGTGAAAACTGTGTTGCAGGACTTCAGCAATATTGCTTCGAAGGTATGACAGGTACCTACAACACCATGGAGCGTGATGGAAAGAGCGTCGCTTATGGTGGTTACTCCAATCTCATCGTTGTCGACGAGAATTACGTTGTTCGCGTACCAGAGAGCCTTGATATTGCAGGAGTAGCGCCTTTGATGTGCGCTGGAGTCACGTTGTACTCCCCGTTGCGACATTGGCATGCAGGCCCTGGCAAGCGCGTTGGAATTATTGGTCTTGGCGGGTTAGGTCATATGGGGTTGAAATTTGCTCATGCGATGGGGGCTCACATAACAGTTTTCTCGCACTCTGAGAAGAAGAAGGCAGATGCCCAAGCAATGGGTGCGGATGATTTCATTGCAAATCCATCAGAAGAGTATTTCAAGAAAAATTCAAACTCCTTTGACTTAATTCTCAATACCGTTTCGGTTGATCTCAATCTTGAGAGCTACCTCTCGTTACTGCGTTTAGATGGAACCCTCGTGCTTATTGGACTTCCAGGCAAGCCCTACCAAGTGCCAGCAGGTGTTCTGTTAGGAAAACGCCGCAGATTAGCGGGCTCGATGATTGGTGGTATCCCAGAACTTCAAGAGATGCTTGATTTCTGTGGCGAGAAACAGATCGTAAGCGATGTTGAAGTTATCGATCCTGACTACATCAACAAAGCGTGGGAGCGAACAGTCGCCAGTGATGTGAAATACCGGTTTGTGATCGACGCGTCAAAATTCTAACTCAACGAAGCTACAACCGTGGCCAAGACGGGGGTCATCAAAATCGCCGGAAGCATATCCCCGATAGCGATGCTTTTGATGTTCAGAAGGCGCAATCCAATTCCAATCAATAACAAACCGCCAACTCCGGTTATTGCATCAATCTGATAGTCGGCAAGAATCTTGCCCATCAGCGCACCAATTGCCGACCAGGCGCCTTGATAAATCAGCACGCTTATCGCTGAGGCGGCAACGCCCCAGCCAAGCGCGGCTGCAAATGCGATTGCCGCGAAACCATCCATAATGCTTTTTAGAATGAGCAGTTCATTGCCATTGCCCAGCCCATCACTGATACTTCCCAAGATTGCCATGGGACCTATTACAAAGATCAACGATGCAGAGACAAAACCAGTGATGAAATTCGAATCCTCTTCGCGAGCGAATTTCTCTCGAAGCTTATTACCGGCTCGCTCAAGTCTATCTTCAAGTCTTAGCAGTGAGCCGAGCACTCCCCCTAGCAATAGTCCACCCAAAGTAATCAAAATAGGTTTACCGCCGCCGACGGCTTGAACATAGCTACTATTCCATAGCGCAGCACATGCGCTTGCACCGCTGATAAAGGTTATTAACCCAAGAGCATCAGTAATTAATGTTCGAGTTCGAGTTGGAATCTTGGCCCCTACCGCAACTCCTATCGCGCTGCCCACGACAATCGTGATGACATTGATAAGGGTGCCTATCATGAGAATTTCCAGAACGACAGCGCGCCAACAACAAGACAGTAAATCGCAAATGGATATAGCGTGTGCGTTTTGAACCATTTAACAAGAAAAGCAATCGAAATGTATGTACAGATGGCTGAGATAATCGACCCTACAATCACAGGCCCAAGAATGTGCGCAATTTCTGGATCAAAGAGTTTCGGCAACTTGAGAATGCCCGCCCCAAAGATAACGGGAGCAGCAATCAAAAAGGCAAAATCAGAAGCGGCGGCATGCGAGAGACCTCTTGCAAGACCTGCAGACATAGTGACACCAAAACGACTGATGCCAGGAAAGAGCGCGGCAGATTGAGCGACTCCAATCAGTAGCGCTTGTGAATTACTGATTTCTTCAGAATCCATAAGCTCGTGCCTGATGCGATACTTCTTGAAAATTTCAATTCCGGCTAACAACAATCCATTAAGAAATAAGAAGCCGCCAACAGCGAATGGATCGCTAAAGAGTTCTCCAACTTGTTCCTGGAAAAGTATTCCAAGAACTCCTACCGGAATAGTCGCTAGTAGGATCTTTAAAATCAATCGTTCTTGAACCTGCAGTTCTTGGCGAGAGATAACTTTTGGCACGCTGGCGAAAAAAGCTCGTATCAAAAGAATCCAACGCTCTCTGAAAAACCAGATGAGAACCAATGAGCTCGCAACGTGGAGCGCAATAATCAACAGGAGATAAGGCGATTCACCTGAGCTTTGCGCGTTGAGAAAAGCTTCCCAACTCCCACCTATCCATGCTGGAAACAGCACGGAATGACCAAGGCTCGATACCGGAAAGAGTTCGGAAAAACCTTGAAGAACGCCTGTGATGATGGATTGCAGATATGAGAGCTCGAGAGATTTCACTATTAAAGAGTACGCGACTACGCTCTGATAAATGCGGAAGTTCTTCTCTCACACCATCCCAAACACTCCATGGCGAGCGAGCGAGCAATGGAGCCTTGCTCCATCTCGACTTCTCATTCTCAGCATTGGCTTAATAATCTTTGGTATCGGTGATGGATTACTCATCGTCAGCCACTTGGGAAATGCGCCGTGGAGCGTTCTTGCACAAGGACTTTCATTTAAAAGCGGCATCTCGATTGGTTGGGCAACTTTTGCAGTTTCGTCAGCAGTACTTCTACTCTGGATTCCATTCCGCCAGAAACCGGGTGCGGGCACTATTGCCAATATCCTGCTTATCGCATTAGCCATCGATTTGACGGTGGCGTGGATTGATACTCCCGAGAATCTTCTTTTACGTGCTTGTCTCATGATCTTTGGAGTGATCATGGTGGGGGCAGGTTCTGCTATCTACCTCACTTGCGGGTTAGGGCCGGGTCCACGCGATGGATTAATGACGGCAATCCACTACGCAACCAATATTTCGGTGGCCCGAGTCCGAGCGGGCATAGAAGGGGTCGTTCTGGCCCTTGGTTGGCTCCTAGGGGGGCGAGTTGGAGTGGGAACGCTTGTCTTTGCCCTTGGAATTGGCGGGAGCGTGGCGCTCTGGTTAACCGTCGTAGGACATCTAACGCGAAATACCGCTCAGTAACTGAAAATTCGCTGAGTCTGGGGGTACGTTTGAACCCTTCCCTCGGTATCACGAGCCGTCATTTCGTGGCGGGGTCGTAAACACCCCCGAAACCAAAATAGTTGAGAGGGATACATGCTCGAATCGTTATTCAAGATCTCCGAACGTAAATCCTCTGTTGGTCAAGAAATCCGAGGAGGTTTAGTTACATTCTTCACGATGGCGTACATCGTGGCGCTAAACCCTTTGATTCTCGCCACCACAGATGGAACCGGAGCATTCATTGGTGGCGGCGATCGAACCAACGCCATCATCATCGTTGCAGCAGGCACTGCCCTTATCGCAGGCCTTTTAACAATCCTCATGGGCGCAGTCGCCAATTTTCCATTAGCACTGGCTACCGGTCTTGGATTGAATACCTTTGTGGCGGTCTCCATCGCCAAGAACTCAACATGGGCGCAAGCCATGGGCCTTGTGCTGATAGAGGGCATTGTCATTCTTATCCTCGTCCTTACCGGCTTCCGCGTTGCGGTTTTCAAAGCAATCCCAACGCCGCTCAAAGTGGCGATCTCCGTTGGTATTGGTTTGTTTATCGCACTGATCGGATTGGTCGATAGCGGCTTTGTACGCCGTACTCCAAACGTTGTTTGGGGTAGCACCAACTCCAAGCCATCTGCCGTACCGCTAGAGCTAGGTGATGGCGGTCAACTCGTAGGTTGGCCAATTGTTGTCTTCGCACTTGGCCTATTCCTCACCATCATCTTGATGGTCCGGAAGGTTAAGGGTGCAATCTTGATCGGTATTGTCGTTTCGACCGTTCTTGCAATCATTCTTGAGAATGCATTCAAAGTTGGGAACAGCTTTGTTTCACCAACTGAGTCCAATCCACGTGGATGGGGCTTGAATACACCGAGCATTCCCGACAACATCGTGGCAACTCCTAAATTCGACACATTGGGTTTGGGTTTTGAAGATATTTTCGGTGCATTTACGAATCCAAAAACAGGATTCCTAGCCGCACTTCTGTTGGTCTTCACACTCTTGCTCGCAGATTTCTTCGACACGATGGGAACAATGACTGCAATTGGTAGTCAAGCTGGCCTCAACGATTCAGATGGAAATGTTGCAAACGCAAATAAGATTCTGATCGTAGATTCAATTGCAGCAGCTGCAGGTGGAGCCGCAGGAATCTCATCGAACACTTCATATATCGAATCTGCATCAGGTGTTGGAGAAGGTGCACGTACCGGTTTGGCATCAATCGTGACTGGTATCTGTTTCCTCCTCACAACATTCCTTGCGCCACTAGTTGCGGTGATTCCTTACGAAGCAGCAACACCAGCGCTGATCATTGTTGGCTTCTTGATGATGTCGCAGGTTAAATCCATCGATTGGCAAGATCTTGGAATTGGAATCCCAGCCTTCCTAACGATCATCTTGATGCCTTTCTCTTATAACATCTCAGTCGGAATCGGAGCAGGTTTCGTCTCGCACGTCGTCATTCGTGCGGTTCAAGGTCGCGGCAAGGATGTACATCCACTTCTGTGGATCGTCTCCTTCTTGTTCATGATCTACTTCCTTAGCTCCCCGATTAGATCGTGGATTGGATAAATAACTTCACAAACAGATATACAAAAACCTAGCGATTGGTGAATACCCGATCGCTAGGTTTTTTTATGACAATTTCCAATCAATGGGCGCTTGTCCATTCATTGCGAGAATCTCATTCACTCTTGAAAACGGCTGCGAGCCAAAGAATCCCCGGTAAGCAGAGAGCGGCGATGGATGTGGCGATGCAAGAACAGCTTTAAATCCAATCCGAACTGCCTTTTGCTCGGCGGGCTTTCCCCAAGCTATTACCGGCAATTTTCTATCAATCAAAGATTCCAAGATTGAGTCGGTGACTCTTTCCCACCCTTTTCCTTTGTGCGAGAGTGGCGAACCTGGTGCGACGGTGAGGATTCCGTTAAGGAGCAGAACGCCATTGTCCACCCACTGCCCTAGATGACCAGTAGTAGGGGCGGTAAATCCAAGATCCTTCTGGTACTCGGTGAAAATATTCTTTAGCGATGCTGGAATTTTGTTCATCGGCAGTGAGCGCGGAACAGAAAAGGCCAAACCTTCAGCCATACCTTTCGTATGATACGGGTCTTGACCAAGAATAATTGCGCGTACATCGTTGCGCGCAACTGAAAGCGCTTTGAAGATCAATTCTCGTGAAGGTAAATACCCAACGTCGGAGGAATCTTCTAACTTATCAAGAAGATCCGTGATCCATTGACGATGCGGATCAATGATTTCATTCCAGCTACTATCAAATCCACCAAGTAAAGTCACGGTTGCGCCTGCTATGCCCGAGCGAACCAGCGTTGCCCGTCATAAGCTAATGAAATAGGTATATTGAAAGTGGCAGAAAGTGAATCTGGAGAAAGCGTACTCATGATTGGTCCAGCCGCGATGATATGGCCCTCTCTGATGAGCAATACGTGGGTGGTTCCAAAAGGAATTTCTTCAACGTGGTGGGTTACTAAAACACTCGTTGGCGAGGCAGGATCGAGAGCAAGAGTTGAAAGCCTTCGAACAAGATCTTCACGCGCACCAAGATCAAGACCTGCTGCGGGTTCATCCAAAATCAATAATTCTGGATCGGGCATAAGCGCCCTCGCAATTTGAACTCGTTTACGTTCGCCTTCGCTCATGGTGTAGAAAAGTTGATCACGCCTATCCCCCACACCGAATTGATCAAGAAGGGCTAAAGCACGAGATTCATCCCAAAGGTCGTAGAGCTCTCGCCATCTTCCGGTAACCGCGTAGGCAGCGGTCATGACAACATCCACTGCTCGTTCTTCCGGTGGGATTCGATCGGACAGGGCCGCACTGGCAAGGCCAATCCGGGGTCGAAGTTCGAAAATATCAACCTTGCCTAATTGCTCATCTAAAATTTCAGCGCTTCCAGATGTGGGGTGCATCAAAGTCGCAGCAATTTGAATCAAAGTCGTTTTGCCCGCGCCATTGGGGCCGAGTATCACCCAGCGCTCGCCTGCCTCCACTTGCCAATCAATTGAGTGAAGTATCTCCTTCTGCCCCCTGCGCAGGGTCACTTGGGAGAGTTTGAGTACGGACACAGATGGAGAACTTACCGCAAGAGCTCACAGCGCAACCTCACACACGGCCACCGTGCCGCGAGATAATCTTCTCTCATGAGCACTGTGGTGATTCTCAGCGGAATGGATCGCCCCGGGATTACCCAGGCTCTTTTAGAACAAATAGAAGCTCTCCAAGTGAGCCACGCCATCTCTGACATGGAGCAGGTTGTAATCCATGGCCACCTCATACTCACCTTGGCGCTAGAGATATCACCGGAAAGTCGAGAATCGGTTCTAACTTCCTTGGCCGAATGCGCAACCCTGCGCGGATTAGAGTTTCGCGCTCAAGAGGGAGATCATCAACAGATTGAAAACCTCAGCTCTGAGTCGAGCGTACACATCACCGTTATGGGGCGAGAGCTAACAGCTGGACCACTCGGCCAGGTAGCTGCAATCGTGAGCGCTGCCGGTGGCAATATCGAACGAATTTTTCGAATCGCGCATTATCCAGTCACTGCAATCGAGCTACTTGTTTCCAATGTAGCGGTAGCTTCGATAAAAACCTCTCTGGCAGCTGTGGCAAATTCCACGGAGGTGGATATTGGTGTTCAAGCTGGAGGGCTCCAACGTCGAGCGAAGAAGTTAGTAGTTCTTGATGTTGACTCAACGCTTATTCAACAAGAGGTAATCGAACTTCTGGCGCATCATGCTGGAGTAGGCGATCAAGTGAAAAACATTACGGATCGAGCAATGAATGGTGAAATTGATTTTGCTCAAGCTCTCCAGGAACGCGTTGGATTACTCGCCGGATTACCTGCAAGAATCATCGATGATGTACGTAGCGAGATAACCTTGACGCCCGGTGCAAGGACATTGATACGCACACTTAAGAAACTCCATCATAAAGTTGGGATAGTTTCTGGTGGGTTTGCAGAAGTAATCACCCCAATCGCCGAAGAATTGGGAATCGATTTCATAGCAGCGAATCATCTTGAGATTGCCGATGGGAAATTAACAGGTAGAACGAAGGGTCAAATCATTGATCGTGCGGGGAAAGCTGCCGCACTTCGACAATTTGCTCAGTTAGCGGATGTTGATCTAGCAGATACGGTGGCAATTGGAGATGGCGCGAATGATCTCGACATGATTGCCTTGGCTGGTTTAGGGATTGCCTTCAATGCTAAACCGGTTGTTCGAGCAAGCGCTGATACTTCCGTCAACACGCCTTATTTAGATTCTGTTCTTTACTTGTTAGGGATTCCGCGTAACGAAATTTAGAGGCGACAGGCGTGGATATCGGTAACGAGTATGCCGCGCGCACCGATCGACCAGAGCTCATCCATCACTTTTTGGGCGCTCTTGCGTGGAACCATGGCTCGCACCGCTGACCAACCATCAACTCGTAGCGGTGAGATTGTTGGAGATTCGAAACCGGGAGTTATTGCGCAGGCGGTATCAATAAGCTCGGTTTTGATGTCGTAATCCATCAAAACATACTGGCGTGCGATGATCACACCGGTGAGGCGACGGATGAGATTTGCCGCTTCTTCGGTTGGCTCTTTCGCTCCGATGAGCACAGCTTCGCTCTCTAAAATCGGTTCACCGATGATTGCAAGGCCCGCTTGCTTGAGAGTTGTTCCGGTCGAAACAACATCTGCAATCGCATCGGCCACTCCCAGCTTGATCGAACTCTCAACTGCCCCGTCTAGAGAGACTATCTGAGCCGACACGCCAAGCCGGCGGAGCGCTTGGTCGAGAATTCCCGGATATGAGGTTGCGATTCGTTTCCCCTGAAGTGACGCTACTGAAGCGCCGTTGGCAACTGCAGCTGGGCAAGCAAATCGAAATGTTGATTTCCCATACCCAAGTTTCAAAAGAATTTTTGCGCTAACCCCTGAATCAATCAGCAGATCTTCGCCAGTTATGCCCAAATCTAGTTCACCTGATGAAACGTAGATTGCGATATCGCGAGGGCGCAGGTAATAGAACTCAATCTCATTCTCTGAATCAACGGTAATCAAATCTCGTGAATCCGAGCGCTGACGATAACCTGCATCTCCAAGAATTTTTATTGAATCCTCGGCTAGAGATCCTTTATTTGGTAGCGCAATTTTTAACACAACAGTCCCCTACAGTTTCTCGTATACATCGTCGATTTCTATTCCGCGAGCAAGCATCAGCACTTGCAGGTGATAGAGCAACTGACTGATTTCGTTGGCAAGATTTTCATCACTTTCATATTCAGCTGCCATCCATACTTCAGCTGCCTCTTCAACAATCTTCTTCCCGATACCGTGCACCCCGCTATCAAGGAGCCTGCCGGTGCTGGAGGAGTCATGTGGAGCTACGGCGTAATCCCGATCTGAAATCTCATCCCATAGGTCATCAAAGCTCTTCATGGATTAAGAGTATCTGAGTCCTAAGCCAGGATGTCGCCTCCCATCAATCAACGCTAAGGTGTTGCTAAATCCCGCAGCAAGGTCACCATCTGTGCTGGATTATCGGATTTATAAACTGCCGAACCGGCAACGAATGTGTCAGCCCCTGCTTGCGCGGCTCGCTCTATAGTTGCCGGCGATATACCGCCATCAACTTGTAACCAGATCCCGCGCTCATTCTTTCCCAACGCTGCTCGAGCCGTTCGAACCTTTTCCAACATATCTTCCATAAAACTTTGGCCACCGAATCCAGGTTCCACTGTCATCACTAAAACCATATCTATTTCATCCAAGAAATCTTCGATAGCTGAAAACTCTGTCCCTGGTTTCAACCCCACGCCCACGCGTGCACCTTTTGCATGGATGGATTTGATAACTTTTCGGGGGTTCTCGGCTGCCTCAAAATGAAAGGTCACACTAGCGCTACCCATTTCAGCGAAGGCAGGTGCTGCCAGCTCTGGTTCCACCACCATCAAGTGTGAATCCACTGGGATTGGGCACTCTCTGATTATTTCGGCAGCGCGATCAAAATCGAAAGTGAAATTTGGGACGAACTTATTATCCATGATGTCTAAATGAATCAAGTCCGAGACTGACGATACCTTCAGTATCTCTTCATTGAGCTTTGAGAAATCAGCATTGAGAATGCTTGGAGTAATTCTGATTGCCACAAGATAATTCTAGCGGCCTAGCTTTACTTCTTCCGGAATAACGCTAAATACATGGCATCGGTTCCATGCATTCCCGGCCAAAGCTGTACATCGGGCGTGTCAGGTAGCGGTAAATCAGCCGAGAAAAATTCTCTGGCATCGATGCTCTCCAAATCCGCGAAAGTTTCAAGTATCCAGCGACGATTTTCGATGGTTTCGCGGGCTAATGGTGAGCAGGTGACATAGCCCAGAATTCCTGCCGGTGTGAGGATCTTCACGGCAGATTCCATCAGGGAGCGTTGCAACAATACGAGTTCTGGAATATCAGAAGATTTCTTTCGAAGTCGAGCATCTGGTCGTCGCCTAAGCGCTCCTAAACCCGAACAGGGAGCGTCGAGCAGAACTAGGGCTGCACTGCTCTCTTTAATTGGTGGATGAACACCATCGCCAACGGCGATAGCCCCCGTGACCCGTTTCATTAACGCTGCGCGATGCTCCGAAATTTCTAGCCCTAGAAATGTGTGCCCCAATTCATCAGCCCATCGATCAAGCAACGCTGCTTTACCTCCAGGGCCAGCGCAGAGATCGATCCAGGGACCTGGAATTTCACTATGGGAATGTGCAAGAGCCTGGGCCACTAAATATGAACCTTGATCTTGGATGCCAGCGGTTCCATTTCGGATTTCCAGCAATGCTTCGGGGTTTCCAGCAAGATAGCGCGCGCTGGGAACCCAATCTGCCATTTCGCTGGAGTCCAAACTCTCCTGCGACCACACTTCACCTGGATAAATGACCGCACAAACACGAGGATTGTGATTGTTGGCGGCTAATTCAGCGCGAACAAGTTCAAAATCGCCCAGTCGCTCGAAATACTCTCGTACTATCCAAATTGGGTGGGCGTACTCAATTGCCAACGCTTCCAAAGGCTGAATTCCTTCAGTTAATTCAGAAATCCACTGCTCCAAGCTTCTTTCGCTTATTCGTCGGGACACGGCATTCACAAATCCAGATGCTGATCCAGAACGATTCTTGACTACCAACCGAACTGCAATATCAACTGGTGCATGTGCAGAAATCTTTAACGTTAAAAGTTGATGTGCAGTTAATCGGAGAATATTGAGTGGGATTGAATCAATCTTGCTGACCCGTCTTTTCGCAGCAGCTTCGATTATCAAATCGTAAAGTAATTGCATTCTCAGAGTGCCATAAACTAACTCGGTGACGAAATTACGATCCCGTGCTTCTAACGTAGAATCGCGAAGCCGGGCGGGCACGACTAAATTTGCATAAGCACTTTCCTGCTCAATCTCCAAAAGTAACCGGAGCGCCAGATTTCGTGCGGCAAAACCTGAATCCTGCCTCTCTGAGGGTTTCTCTGACCTATTCAAATCTCTCGCGATCTTTCACGCTCACCCCACGCAACCACTCTTCGCCAGACATAGCGCGCTTTCCCGCTGACTGTAGCGAGGTGATAACAAGCACGCCTGTTGCGGTACTCACGCATAAACTCTTCTGGTAAGTATAAATCTCCCCCGGCGAGAGAAACCCACTTGGCTCTTCAGAGAGAAGCTGCGCATTATGAATCAGTAGCCGTTCGCCTCGAAAAGTGGTCCAAGCAGAAGGCGCTGGATTAAAGCCCAGGATTTCGTTGCGAATATGCTCGGCGGATTTATTCCAGTCTATCCGTGCCTCTTCCGTTGAAATCTTTGGAGCCACGGGCAACGAGCCCGTATATAGAATTTCAGATTGTGGTTTGGGCGTTACGCCGGCTGCTATTGCCTTTAATTGTTCAATGATGTTTCTTGCCGCATGATCCACTAACAACGACCATACCTCGCCAGTGCTTAAACCTGTCACGGGAATCTGTTCACTTTGGAAATATAGATCTCCTGTATCCAGTCCCTTTTCCAATTTAAAAAGTGAGTAGCCGATTTCTTTCCTTCCAGCGGCAATCAACCTTTGCACCGGCGCGGCACCGCGAGCTTCGGGCAAAGTGGAAAAATGAAGATTGACCCAACCATTTCGTGGCAGGTTGAGATACTTCTCTGGAATTAACTGTCCATAAGCGATAATCAACACCAGATCGGCCTTGATTAATTCTTCTGCATAATCGTCACAGCGTCCACTATCAAAAATTTTGATGTTCTTCTCTTGCGCCCAGATAGCAACTGGCGTGGGAGTTGGTTTTCCACTACGGCCTCGCGCCCTAGGTGGATTTGTGATCACTCCCAAGATTTCGATATCGCTTTGCGCTATTCGGTCGAAGATTGGTATGACCATCGCAGGTGTGCCTGCGAGAAGAATCCGCACTAGTTTCCAAATCCATGTGTGGAGTGAGGTGAAAGGCGTATCTCTGGCGCCTTCAAACCAAACCATTCGCTCTCTTTTATATCGTGTAAAGCTTGTTTGCGTATCTCTTTGTCGAGTCGATCAACAAATAAAATCCCGTTCAGATGATCAGTTTCGTGTTGAAAGATTCGAGCGAGCAACTCCTCGCCAACTAGACGTACAGGCTCTCCATGCATGGTAAATCCATCAGCTATCACGCGAAACGCTCTCTTACAGTTATATACCAACCCTGGAATCGACAGACACCCTTCATCACCATCTTGCTTTTCCTCACCCAAACTGAGAACGGGATTAATAAGGTGACCTACTTCTTCATCAATAGACCAAGTGAAAACTCGGAGCGAAACTCCGATTTGGGGAGCTGCAAGACCTGCCCCTGGAGCATCGAGCATGGTGTCGGTGAGATCGGCAACTAGTTGACGAATCTCTTTATCAAAAGAGTCAACAGCAACAGCCGGGGTTGCAAGAATTGGATCCCCGAAAAGCCTTATTGGTTGAATTGCCACGCCAGAAGTCTACAATCTCAAAAAGAAATTGGATCCACTCGCACTCGAGCGACATGTGAACCACGCGCTGACTGCGCCCTTACCCGGCGAAAAATCTCGTTGAGCGCTATATTTGATGCACTTGGGGAAATGCGAATTAGGGCTACCATCTCGCCAGTTTCGAGCGATTTTGGCGCCGAGATCAATACTTCGCCTGGCAAATCACGAACTACTTGGGCCACTGCCTCGTGCGTACCTTTCACTTCAACAGTTTTCGCAAATGGCGGCAGAGAAAGAACTGCTCGCTCTTGCAATTCGCGCACACTCGCTCCTAATCCATCCCAACGCACTAGCGCTTGGATATTCCGATTTCCGTATTCGCAATCGATGAAAAGTTCGGCTTCGGCCCGCAAAAGCGTGGCGAAAGCGAACCATCGTCGACGCGATTCTTCTTCCGAGTTTAAAGTTGCTCTTTGCAACGTCACTTGGGAATTAATGATCACCCCTGCGCTATAGCCGTTCTTTAACACCGGCTCTGTCCCTGGGGTGGCAATAACAATCACGGGTTCATCATCAATTTCAAGGACTCGATGCTGCGCATTGGACGAGATAATTCTCGTGTTAGGGAAAGTGCGGCCCAATTCTTCAACGAGGCGTTCATCGCCAATCTGAGAATTTCGCAACTGACGATTCGAACAGTAAGCACAATTCCAATTGTGCTGGCGGCTACCGCAGAGGAAACATTCGGGAACCTGCCCATTCCCGCTCGAAATTAATTTGCCTCCGCAAGAACAGGTAGCGATATTGAAACATCTACTGCACGAAAGCGATTGAATATATCCTCGGAGCTGCGCTTGTACTATCACCGCGCCATGTTCTAAACCCTTCCGAAGAACTTGCCAAGCTAGAGTTGGAAATCTGCCACTTTGTTCAGGAGCGCTTCGATTGGTGATCGCGCGCATGGTTGGCATTCCACTCTTTATCAGCGCTTGACTTGGGGAGAGGAGCGCCAGATATCCGCGATTGACGTACTCCGCAGCCACCAAGGTTGGGGAATATCCCCCAATGATGAGGTGAGTTTTTTCGATATGTGATCGCATGATCGCCACTTCACGTGCGTGGTAATAGGGAGATCGTTGCTCCGAATATGAATCATTTCCTTCATCCCAAAGAATTATGAGATCGAGATTTGGCATCGGCAACAAGATCGACCCGCGCACGCCAATGACTATCCTGCGGTCACCATTGAGAATATGTAGAAAAATCTCTTCACGTTCACGTCGCTTAACATTCGAATGCCATACTGAGATTTCGTCTCGGTCGACTCCCTCCATGTTTTCGATTAAAGCGAACATTCGCTCCACATCAGATTGGTCGGGCAATAAGAGAATTGCATTTCCAGTACCCCAGCGCACCAAACTCGCTAAAAAGAAGAATGGATCATGCCCTGGCGGTGCCGACCAGTACGCGCGAACTTGTTTCTCATCCTTAGGATTCTTCGCAATTGCCCGCCAAAAATTCTCTTGATAATGTGGATCTGGTATCGATTCGCTGGAATCTCTCCTGATATTTCCCGCCGTAATGCTATTTACATCGGAACTCTTTTCATTGCCTCTGGCCTTCTTTGTGAATGGCGGCAACGCAAATCGAAGCACGTCCCAGCGCGTTCCGCCGTAATAACGTTTTATTTCGGCAGCCATTATGAGTACTTCTTGAGTGACTACCGGAAATGGCTTAATTAACTCTGATAAAAATCGAATTCGACCTTGAAACGTCGATTGCGCCTTACGGCCTAACACCACACCCTGCGTACGTTTCCCATTAAAGGTTACCCGTACCAGTGAACCTGGTAGTACTAGGTGCGAAATATCATCAGGTACCAGGAAATCAAATTCATCATCAAGATGGAGCAGGCCTGTATCTACAAGGATGCTTGCAATGGGTAAATCCTTGGCAGCAATTGGCGCGCGTTCTGGCGTGAGGATTTGCTCACGTTTTAGGCGCAAAGGGGCGACTTTCTCCATCATGCTCTGTTGCGCTCATCTCCCTTCACCATGAAGCGGGAGCGTGCGGTTAAAAGCCGGTCGCGCTCCGTAATTGCGCCACCCTATCGCGTTGCTCCCACGTGAATTCAGGGAGCTCGCGGCCAAAGTGACCGTAGTTGCTGGTTTTACGATAAATCGGCCGGAGGAGATTCAAATCCCTGATAATTGCTGCTGGTCGAAGATCGAAAACCTCTGTTACCGCCTCTTGAATCTTTTCAATTGCTACATTCTCGGTTCCAAAGGTTTCTACGAAGAGCCCGACAGGTTGAGCTTTTCCAATAGCGTATGCCACTTGAACTTCGCATCGTTTCGCCAATTGCGCAGCAACAATATTCTTAGCAACCCAGCGCATTGCATAGGCAGCAGAACGATCAACCTTTGACGGATCTTTTCCGCTAAATGCGCCACCGCCATGGCGAGCCATTCCACCGTACGAATCAACAATAATCTTCCGCCCGGTGAGTCCTGCATCCCCCATCGGTCCACCAAGAACAAATCGACCTGTTGGATTAATCAGAATTCGCATCTCTTTCGTCGAGAGTTCATAGCGAGCAAGAACCGGATCTACGACATGTTTCTTTAGATCAGCAGGGAGCTCGCGTTCGAGGTCAACATCGGGATCGTGTTGTGTTGATATGACTAACGTGTCGAGGCGCTGCGCAACATTCCCACTGTATTCGACGGTAACTTGTGTTTTCGCATCAGGTCTCAGATATCTAAGTGCCCCAGATTTTCGAACCTTCATGAGTTCATGTGAGAGAGCATGCGATATGGCGATTGGCAAAGGCATTAACTCTGGCGTTTCGTCAGTTGCGTATCCAAACATCAACCCTTGGTCACCTGCGCCTTGACGATCTAATGGATCGCTCGACTCCTTGGAACGTTCTTCGATTGCCGTATCTACCCCTTGTGCTATGTCCGGCGATTGCTTGCCCAAGGAGAGGCTAATGCCGCAAGAATTTCCGTCGAAGCCGCGCTCGCTACTGTCATAACCGATATCGATAATTACTGAACGAATTAAGCTCATCAGATCTGGATTGGCTGAGGTGGTTACCTCACCAGCTACATGGACTTGCCCAGTGGTGAGCAACGTTTCAACAGCCACACGACTCTTTGAATCTTCAGCCAGAAAAGCATCAAGTATGGAATCAGAGATTTGATCTGCCATCTTGTCGGGATGGCCCTCTGTTACCGATTCTGAGGTAAATAGGCGTTTTGACACGGGGCTAACTTAGCGCCTTTGCTACTACATCTAAGAGCGCATCGCTGAGCGTGTCTTTACTTTGGTAATCGAAGGATGTACTCGAACCATATTTATCAATCAAAAATCCACCGTTAGATGGGGAGTTGAATACCGCCTGATTTGCGATGTCATTCACGAAGAGGTAGTCGACCCCCTTTCGTGTCAGCTTCTCTGCAGCCTGTTCCACATCAACCGAGCTCTCTGCGGCAAATCCCACGATAATGCCGCGATGGGAACGGCCCGGCTCGTTATCGCCCTGTTCTCGATGGCGTGCAGCGAATATTGCCAGTAGGTCAGGATTCTCTACTAGCTCTAAGGAGAGATCTGCTCCGGTTCGCTTTAATTTGCTGGCACTAAGCTGCGCCGCTCGATAATCCGATACTGCTGCTGCCATAAAGAGGTAATCAAAATTCACTACTGATTGAAGTTCACGAGAAAGATCTGCGGTCGAACCAACACTGATAATAGAAATTGATTTATCTCTCGGAAGCAATTCTGGTGAAATATTGGCCGCAATTAAGGTCACTTGAGCGCCGCGCGCTGCAGCCGCCTTGGCGATTGCTACGCCTTGTTTGCCTGAAGAGAGATTTCCGATAAAACGCACCGGATCGATCATCTCTCTCGTCCCACCTGCAGTGACTACGACTGATGTGCCGATGAGATCGCTGCGTAAAAGATTGTGAGCGCTCAGGTAATCGAAGATCTCAAAAATTTCAGGAAAGCGACCAACACCGGTATCCCCATTATTCAACGGACCTTCAGCGGGCTCCATAACAAGAATTCCACGCTTACGTAACGTGGTTACATTCGCTTGAGTTGCTTCGTTTCGCCACATTTGGTGATGCATAGCCGGAATGATGACAATCGGAGATTGCACAGTGAGCGCAGTTGCGCTCAATAGATCTTCACTACGTCCTTGCGCTAACCGCGCGATAAAATCGGCAGTCGCAGGGGCAATTAGTAAAAGCTCGGTACTTCGAGCTATCTCGATATGTGCACCCGCCGCTACATCTTCCCAAAGGGAATCGTGAATTTTCTTGCCAGAGAGCGCTTCCCATGTTGCTGAGCCAACAAAGCGCAGTGCGTTCGTGGTTGGAACAACCTGAACATCGGCTCCTCTATCGAGAAGCCGCCGGAGCAGTTCGCACGATTTGTATGCGGCAACGCCGCCTGTTACACCTAGCGTTATTTTTCGGGGCAGCATTATTGTCCAACGCTCGATAAATAGACCGAGTTATGCGTTCTCGGTTGACTCGGAACTCTCTAAGGATTCAAGGGTGAGAAGACCACCGTTGATTTCGCGAAGCGCGATAGATAGTGGCTTTTCATGAACGTGCGTTTCCACCAGTGGTCCAACATATTCAAGTAAGCCTTCGCTCAATTGCGAGTAATAAGCATTGATCTGCCGTGCGCGCTTGGCTGAGAAAAGGACCAAGCTATATTTCGAACCACTCTTGGCCAATAGGTCATCAATTGGCGGATTGGTGATGCCGTCGCTGTGGATCATTGCTCTGCCTCCAGAAGTGGCGCCTTAAGAGCTCGTGGGTGGAGCTAGCGCGGTTGAGAGGCCAAGGTTATCAGCCGGGCGGCCACCTCTTCGACTGAGGTATTGACCAGCACCTCATCGAACCAATGGCTCTGGGCCATCTCCTCCTGGGCAAGTTCTAGGCGCTGTGCGGCCCGCTCAGGGGATTCTGTCCCGCGGCCTAGCAACCGACGCTCCAACTCCACAATTGAAGGTGGGGCCAGGAAGACTAAATATGCCTGGTCGCTAGCTGATCGAACTTGGCGAGCTCCAGAAATCTCGATTTCCAATAGGACTGATCTACCTGCGCTGATTTCTTGAAACACCGGAGCTTTGGGCGTGCCGTAGTAATTGTCGGCAAAATGTGCCCATTCGAGGAATTCATTGTTGGTTATCTGATCCTTGAATTCACTTTCAGTTCTGAAGAAGTAATCGATCCCATCTTGTTCACCCATGCGTGGTGCTCGGGTGGTAGCTGAGACGCTTACCCATATATCCGGGCAGTTTTTTCGCAGGTAATCGGAGACAGTTGACTTTCCAACCCCGCCCGGGCCGGAGAGCACGATTAAATCCACGCGCCTAGCGTAGTTGGAACTCCGCCAATAAATCTCGAGTTTGGTGGATTCCTAATCCTCGAATTCGACGACTGGCTGCGATGCCCACTTTTTCCATAACTGCTAAAGCCCGCACCTTTCCCACGCCTGGGAGCGCTTCAATGAGGGCGCTCACTTTCATTTTTCCAACAAAATCATCGCTCTTTCCCAACGTGATGACTTCTTCGAGAGTGCGTTTGCCGCTTTTGAGTTCGGCTTTAATCTGGGCTCGCGCTTTTCGCGCTTGCGCTGCTCGCTCGAGCGCTGCCGCTCGTTCCGCTTCAGTGAGGCGAGGTAGTTCCATATCTACAAGTTAGCTGGTAACTGCCCTGGCGGCATCTTCAAAACGATGCGGCAATGCGCGCTGCGTTCTCAGCAATCTCTTTGAGAGTTGACCCTGAGGTTATCGGTCGACCTATCACCACGAAATTCGCACCCCACGAGATGGCCTCTTCCGGCGTTGCCACACGAGATTGATCTGCCTTTGCTGAACCATGTGGCCGAACACCTGGAGTGATGAGCGTAATTTCTTGCGGCAAGCTTGCGCGTAAACTTTCAACTTCATGCGGCGACGCCACGATAGCGCGCGCACCCGCGCGCACAGCCGATTGGGCCCATCGGTTTACTATCTCCCCCGAACTTCCTGTTATCCCTAGCTGCTCAATCTCACTTTCGGATAGCGAAGTAAGCAAGGTGACAGCAGTTATTTTTCCCAATGGAAGTTCGCCCACCGCTGCCGAAATCATGCTCTCTCCACCAGATGCGTGGACCGTTAAATAATCTGGTTGAATCTCGGAAATCGCTCGTGTTGCTCCGGCCACCGTGTTTGGAATGTCATGCAATTTTAAATCCAAGAAGAGTTCTAGTTCGGGAGCACCCTCCCGTACATAGCTCACACCGGATTGACCGTGAGCGAGAAAAAATTCCAAACCTAGCTTGATAATGCTGATTGATTCACGGGTAGCGTGTACCCATTCGCGCGCGCGCTCAAGATCGGTTGTATCGACAGCCAGAACAATTGGCGCTCTCACTGATCACTCCTATGTGCATAACCGACAGCGTCAGAGAATCGAGAAAATCCGCGCGCCACTAATAAGGATTCAAGTTCTTGTTTGATTCGTATTGGCGCAGAGGGGTCATGGAAAGTTGCCGTTCCAACTGAGATAGCGCAGGCCCCAGCGAGAACTAATTCAAATGCATCATTACCCGTGAGTACTCCACCCATTCCCACAATGGGCACCTGAGGAAGCGCGCGATGAACTTGGTAAATGGCGCGCACAGCTACAGGTCGAATTGCCGGCCCTGAGAGGCCACCGGTTTTATTGGCAAGATGTGGTCGCATGGTCTCGGTATTGATCACCATTCCCAAGAGCGTATTGATCATCGCTAATCCATCGGCACCGGCAGCTACCACCTCTTCGGCAATAGAGACGATATCAGTGACGTCAGGTGAGAGCTTTGCAATTATCGGGATGGTATTACCCACGCTTCGTTTGACTGCCTCTATAACTTCGCGCGCAGAATTCCTATCACACGCGAAAACTAATCCACGATTTTCGACATTTGGACAGGAGATGTTCACTTCGATTGCGCTTACGCCATGTGCGCCCCGCACTTTTCGAGCGAGTGCAGCAAATTCATCTACGCTCTCCCCTGCAATCGACACGATGGTACGTGCGCCATGTTCGACCAGCCATGCTAAATCCTCTTTGAGAAAGGCATCGATCCCTGGGCCTTGCAATCCGATCGCGTTGAGCATTCCGCTGGGAGTTTCGGCCATTCGCGGAGTAGCTCTTCCCGAGCGCGGTTGACTCATGACAGATTTCGTCACTACAGCGCCTATTTGATCTAACGGGAAAAAAGCTGAGAGTTCTTTTCCGTTTGCCGCACAACCACTTGCTGTGAGAATCGGGTTGGGAAGGCTCGTCTGAGCAATCGACGTCGAGAAATCGAATCCACTCATCGATGAGCTCCATAGGTTCCAGGCGGAATAGTCCCGATGGCATCCCATTGAACGGCGCTTCCGTCGAAGATAGGTCCTTCTATGCAGGAGCGAAGCATCTTGATGACGCCATCTTTGTCTTGCACCGGCAGTACGCACGTCATGCATAGGCCCACACCGCACGCCATTGATTCTTCAACCGCACATTGAACAAGAACACCCGCCCGGGCACCAATCTCTGTGAGCGCTCTAAGCATCCCCATCGGACCACATGCGTACACGATGTCTATGGCAGAGAGTGAATTATCGAAGAGATCAGTAACTCTTCCTTTAGCGCCGCTGGATCCATCTTCAGTGGCAATCATGAGTGAGTGCACCGAACGCTTGCCTTCGACGGGGGCAAAAATTCGATCCGCTGTAGCAGCCCCAATTGCCATCTCTACTCTCGAGTTCTTCTGGCGAAGCGTTTCAGCGAGTGCAAACAGGGGCGCGGATCCATACCCACCACCGACAAGCAGGGCGCGGACGGGATCTTTTGGAATTTTGAACGCATTTCCTAACGGGCCAACAACATCTAATTTCTCGTGTGGTGCGCGTTGGGTAATCCACGTACTTCCTGGTCCATGTGGCGCGACGATGATTTCTACTGTGCCACCGAAAGGTCCTCGAGGAACGGTTTGATAAATCGCAAAAGAACGGCGTAGAAGCATGGAACTTTTCATATCCCCGATGCTGATTGCAAGAAAATTTCCTGGTTTGGCATGTTCTGCAATAGCAGGAGCTGCCAATGTTAAATGATGGTATGCACCAACTTTCCTTTTGGAGATTACCTCGCACTCACTTTGAGTCACATCGGGATTGATACTCGCTGAATGTGCCACGGAAGTTACCGTAACCACTCTTGTAGTGATGTAACAGTAAAACCACCAGCGCGTTGGGCCACCATCGCCTCGGCGGCCGCATTCAAACCTGAAATAGTGGTGATGATGGGGATTCCTCGCGCAACAGCAGAGGTTCGAATCCGCCAACCATCCTCCCGCGGGCCGGAGCCAAAGGGCGTATTCACCACTAGCGAAACGGTTCCAGATTCAATGAGATCAAGTGCAGTGCTCTCTCCCTTAGGACCAGGCCCCTCTGAAAATTTGCGAACGTTCTGCACGACGATTCCCTTATCTGCAAGAGCCTTCGCTGTGCCCGCAGTCGCATATAGCTCGTAACCTGCATCAGCTAATTTCTGTGCGCCGATAATTCCTTGAACCTTGTCGCGGTCGGCAAATGAAACGAAAACCGAACCTGAATTAGGCAGCGCTCCTGATGCTGCGCTCTGGCTCTTGGAAAAGGCCCTACCAAAGGTTGTATCTCTGCCCATAACTTCTCCGGTAGATCGCATTTCGGGGCCGAGTAAGGCATCTACTCCACTGCCATCACGTTTCCTAAAGCGATTCCAAGGCAAGACCGCCTCTTTAACGCTTATGCCACGAGCAATACCATCACCATCTTGGGGCAGTACACCTTCTGCGCGCAGTGATGCGATGCTCTTTCCTAGGGAGATCTGTGCAGCGGCTTTAGCAAGCGGAACCCCGATTGCTTTGCTAACAAATGGCACCGTTCGAGAGGCGCGCGGATTTGCCTCGAGCACATAGAGCGTGCCACTTTCGATTGCAAATTGAATATTGACCAAACCGAGAACACCGATCCCGCGGGCGATCTTCTCGGTTGCAGTACGGATTTCCGCTAGTTCCCGGTCTGAGACATCAACTGGCGGTAAGACGCAGGCGGAATCACCGGAGTGTATGCCGGCCTCTTCAATATGTTCCATGATTCCAGCTAGAAAAAGTTCCTTACCATCGAATAAAGCATCTACATCAAGTTCGGTTGCATGATCTAAAAATCTATCGACTAGGACTGGATGATCTGGACTTATCTCTGTTGCTCGAGAGATGTAACTTTCCAGGGCGCTATCGTCATAGACGATTTCCATGCCCCGACCGCCCAGTACGTAGGATGGGCGAACCAAAACCGGATATCCCACTCGATGTGCGATGGACAGTGCATCTGTGTAGGAATACGCTAAACCAAATTCTGGAGCACGTTGTTGCTCGCGTTCCAAGAGCGCACCAAATTCACCGCGATCTTCAGCAATGTCAATCGATTCCGGGCTTGTGCCAACGATTGGAACGCCGGCATCTTGTAAAGCTTTGGCTAGACCAAGCGGAGTTTGTCCACCCAGCTGCACGATGACCCCGGCCACCGGACCAACTGCCAACTCTGCGCGATAGATCTCCATCACATCTTCAAAAGTTAACGGTTCGAAATAGAGTCGATCTGCAGTGTCGTAATCGGTGGACACCGTCTCTGGATTGCAATTGACCATGATAGTTTCGAAATCCATATCCTTTAATGCGAATGCAGCATGGACGCAGGAATAATCAAACTCAACACCTTGGCCAATTCGATTCGGTCCACTTCCGAGAATTAGGACAGCTGGTTTTGTTCTCGGTTCAACTTCGCTTTCATCTTCATAACTGGAGTAGTGATACGGGGTTAACGCCTTGAATTCAGCAGCGCAGGTGTCCACTGTTTTATAAACCGGATGAATATCGAGAATTTCGCGTTTGCGTCGAATATCGCTCTCCATCAATCCCACGATGTCGGCGATTTGTTTATCGCTAAATCCAAATCGTTTTGCTTCGCGCAGAACCTCTCGTGTTAACTCCTTACGCTCGGATAATTCATACGCCATCTCGTTAATTTGAGCGATCTGATCGAGAAACCAAGGATCAATCTTCGATACCTCATGTACCTTCGGAACAGACGCGCCGAGAAAGAGAGCACGTTGCACGTGGTGAATTCGCATCTCAGTGGCGACTGCAGCCCCTTGCAATTCACGTTCTAGATCTCCTTCTTTATCAAACGAGAATGAGTACCCTTTCTTCTCGAGCGAACGCATAGCCTTTTGCAGCGCTTCGGGGAAGCTCCTGCCAATGGCCATCGCCTCTCCCACACTTTTCATAGTTGTTGTAAGCCGTGGATCCGCCGCTGGAAATTTCTCGAAATTAAATCGTGGAATCTTTACAACAATGTAATCAAGGGTTGGCTCAAACGACGCAGGAGTCTCTTTTGTAATATCGTTTTGAATCTCATCAAGGGAGTATCCAATTGCCAGCTTGGCAGCAATTTTAGCAATCGGAAAACCAGTCGCCTTTGATGCAAGCGCACTTGAGCGTGAAACTCGTGGATTCATTTCAATTACAACAATCCGACCATTTGAAGGATTAACCGCAAATTGGATATTGCATCCACCGGTATCAACTCCAACTGCGCGAATAATATCGATCGAAAGATTGCGTAACTTTTGATATTCAACATCCGTCAACGTTAGAGCAGGAGCAACCGTGATTGAATCTCCGGTATGCACGCCCATCGGATCAAAGTTCTCAATTGAACAGATTACGACGACATTATCTTTATGATCACGCATCATCTCTAGTTCAAATTCTTTCCAACCAAGGATTGATTCTTCGATGAGCACCTCAGTTGTTGGACTGTAACGAAGGCCGGCGCCGGCAATTTCTCGCAATTCAGATTCATCCTTTGCGATTCCTGAGCCAAGTCCTCCCATAGTAAATGACGGTCTCACGACAACAGGGAAATTGAAGCGCTCTGCAGCAGTAAGGCACTCTTCTATCGTGTGGCAGATTTGAGATTGTGCCGATTCACCACCAATACTCGCGACGATCTCTTTGAAAATTTCTCGATTCTCTCCCCTGTTAATCGCTTCAACATTCGCACCGATTAACCGCACGGAATATTTCTCGAGCACACCTGCTTCGTGGAGCTTAATTGCGGTATTCAACGCTGTCTGCCCACCAAGAGTGGCTAGGAGTGCGTCGGGGCGTTCTTTCTCAATAACCTTGGTAACAAATTCAGGCGTGATGGGTTCGATATATGTAGCATCGGCGAATTCGGGGTCAGTCATGATTGTTGCAGGGTTGGAATTGATAAGGATTACTCGAAGCCCTTCGGCGCGCAGGACTCGACAGGCTTGAGTGCCTGAGTAATCAAATTCGCACGCTTGTCCGATAACAATCGGTCCTGATCCGATAACCAAGACGCTCTTAATATCATTTCGTCTTGGCATTAGCGTTTCCCCTTCGAACGTAAAATCAACTCTAAGAACCGATCAAACAGATAGCTAGCATCATGTGGCCCTGCCGCAGCTTCTGGGTGGTATTGGACGCTAAATCCAGGGCGATCTAGCAATTCCAGCCCTTCCACGACATTGTCGTTGAGGTTGATATGGGAAACTCGACCGCGTCCGAAAACAGTGTCGAATATGCCATCAATGGGCGCTTTCACTGCAAATCCATGATTGTGTGCAGTGATCTCAACTTTCCCACTCGTTTTATCGAGCACGGGCTGGTTTATCCCGCGATGACCAAAACGTAACTTGTACGTTTCAAAACCGAGCGCTTGGCCAAAAATCTGATGGCCGAAACAAATACCAAAAATAGGAATCTCACGTTGCAAGATTTCCCGAACCAATTCGACCGTCGGCCGCATTGTTGAAGGATCGCCTGGTCCATTTGAGAGAAAAATTCCATCAGGATTGGATTGCAAAAGCTCATCAAGCGTTGCGTCGAATGGAAAAACGTGCACCTCAATCCCACGTTGGGCCATTAATCGAGGAGTAGCACCTTTTATACCTAGGTCCAGCGCTGCAACAACTGCCTTCTTTCCACCCTCGGCGGGCACAACATACTTCTTCGCTACAGAAACATCAGCTACTAAATTTGCGCCTGCCATCTCGGGTGATAGTCGTACTCTTCGCACCATCTCTTCACGCGTTAGTTCTTCTCCAGAGAAAATACCAACTCTCATCGCACCACAATCACGAAGATGGCGAGTGAGCGCTCTCGTGTCAACCCCGGAAATTCCTACTACATCGCTTTCTATCAATTCACTCTCTAAATCTCGCTCTGAGCGCCAATTGCTAGAAATACGGGACGGGTCACGCACCACAAAACCTGAAACCCAAATCTTGCGGGACTCTTCATCGATCGTGTTCATTCCTGTATTTCCAACATGTGGCGCCGTCATGACAACAACTTGATGAAAATACGATGGGTCAGTCAATGTTTCTTGATAGCCAGTCATTCCTGTGGCAAATACTGCTTCACCAAAGGTTTCGCCCTCCTTGGCCCATGCTCGACCCTCGAAAATTCGACCATCATCTAGAACTAAATATGCAGGCTTTCGCAGGTTCATAATGGGCGCACCAGCTCTCCATTTGCAACGATCATTTCACCGCGAAGAAATGTATAGAGAACTTGCCCCGGCAAAGTTCGATCAATATATGGGTTATTCGAACTCTTGCTCGCACTCTTCATTTCGCTAACTTTTCGTCTTATTTTTGTATCGATCAGAATGACGTTGGCAGGTACCCCAACCTTGATAATTTGACCATGTCCCGAACTTGCGTCAACGCGACCGATTCGTGCCGGGGCGTACGACATTCGCTCGGCAATCGTTTTCCAATTCGATAGTCCATTTTCAATCATGCTCTCCTGGATTACTGAGAGTGCATTTTCTAAACCAAGCATTCCATTGGCCGCCTCGCTCCACTCACATTCTTTACTTTCTCGCGGATGTGGCGCATGGTCTGTGGCGACGATATCGATAGTGCCATCGGCCAAAGCCGTACGAAGTGCTAGTACATCTTCGTTCGTTCTAAGAGGTGGATTTACTTTGTAGATCGGATTGTAGGTTTCAGCAAGAGAGTCAGTCAGTAGCAAGTGGTGCGGAGTGACCTCTGCAGTCACATTAATCCCGCGAGCTTTCGCCCAGCGGATAATTTCTACGCTGCCCGAAGTTGACACATGACAGATATGCAATCGGGCACCTACATGTTCGGCCAGTAGAACATCGCGAGCGATAATGGCCTCTTCAGCTACTGCCGGCCAACCAGTTAAACCCAATTTGGCAGATATGATTCCTTCATTCATCTGCGCCATTTCCGTTAAGCGAGGATCTTGAGCATGTTGCGCAATAACTCCATCGAATTGCTTCACATATTCAAGGGCGCGACGCATCACAAGCGAGTCCGATACACATTTGCCGTCATCGCTAAAGACTCGGACCTGCGCCATTGAATGCGCCATTGCCCCAAGCTCAGCAAGTGCCAATCCCTCTAACCCCTGTGTAACGGCACCAACTGCATAAACATCGCAATATCCTGCTTCACGTCCAAGTCGAACCACTTGCTCTACCACGCCTGCGGTATCTGCAACTGGATCGGTATTTGCCATGGCATGTACCGCGGTGAAGCCACCAAGGGCTGCGGCGGCGCTGCCGGTTCGGATTGTTTCAGCATCTTCACGACCGGGCTCACGCAGATGCGTGTGTAAATCAACAAGGCCAGGCAATAGCTGCATTCCGGCGCTTTCAATCGTTACTGATGCTCCTGGGGTAAGCGAACCTGCGCTAGCAATCTCAGCAATCACGCCATTACTAATCCGGATATCAATGAGCTCTTGCTCTGGTGAGAGCACAGAAGATAATAGGTAACCGGAGCTTTCAATTCTTTGCGTCATGTTATGCGTCAGCCCCTCCTAGAAGTAAATACAACACTGCCATTCTGATACTTACACCATTAGTCACCTGTTCAAGAATCAATGAATCAGCACTGTCGGCGCATTCTGCAGAAATCTCTAAACCTCGATTAATGGGTCCAGGGTGCAAGATCAATGGCGATTTCTTACCTTTGGCAAGCCGCTCCATATCCAATCCGAATAGTCGTGAATACTCACGCGCGCTGGGGAAGAAGGCGCTTTTCATTCGTTCTAGCTGAAGGCGAAGCATCATAACAACGTCGCATTCGCCAATCGCGTTATTGAAATCGTAAGAAATGCTCACTGGCCAATCAGAGACTCCTACTGGCAATAATGTGGGAGGAGCTACCAAAGTCACCTTCGCCCCGAGGCGTGAGAGTAAAAGTACATTGCTTCGTGCTACCCGTGAATGCAGAATATCTCCAACGATGGCAACATTCACTCCGGTTAGATCGGCTCCTACTCCACCATTTTGCTCTGGATTCTTATTCAGATGTTTTCGAATGGTAAATGCATCGAGAAGAGCTTGCGTTGGATGTTCGTGCGTGCCATCGCCCGCATTGATGACAGATCCTTTTGTCCACTCAGCCAATCGATGCGCAGCTCCCGACGCGCTATGGCGCAAGATCACAGCATCTGCTCCCATTGCCTGAAGCGTTAACGCTGTATCTTTGAGGCTCTCCCCCTTAGAGACACTTGAACCCTTCGCAGAGAAATTAATGACATCAGCCGAAAGTCGTTTTGCTGCCGCCTCGAAGGAGATCCGGGTTCGAGTTGAGTCCTCGTAAAAAAGGTTTACTACTGTTCGACCACGAAGCGTTGGTAATTTCTTGATTGGTGCATCGGAAATGCGAGCTAGCTCATCTGCCGTATCGAGAATTAATATCGCTTGTTCTCGAGTGAGGTCATCAATCGAAAGTAAATGACGTTTCAAAACTGGAGTTACAACATCACTCATGAGATCCCGCGATCTGAACCTGATCTTCGCCATCAACCTCGTGGATACTTACTTTTACAATCTCCTCATGTGAGGTGGGAAGATTCTTCCCCACATAGTCGGCTCGTATGGGCAACTCTCGATGACCTCTATCGACAAGTACTGCTAGCTGCACCAAAGCTGGTCGTCCAATTTCACCTAACGCGTCCAAAGCAGCTCGAATGGTCCGTCCGGAATAGAGGACATCATCAACTAACACGATGCGCTTGCCATCGATGCCGCCAGAGGGAATCTTGGTTGGCGTGAGTGCTCGAGGCGGCTTTGATCGTAAATCATCGCGATGGAGGGTGATGTCGAGAGTTCCAACCGGAATAGATTGACCGACAATTACGCCTATTTCGCTGCCGATTCGTTCAGCAAGATGAATTCCTCGAGTGGGAATTCCTAAAAGGACGATATCTTCGCTGCCACGATTCTTTTCGATAATTTCGTGAGAAATGCGAGTTATAGCGCGTGATATATCCGCGCTGCTCAGAACAGCCTTCATGGCCACCGTTCCTTCCTCGCCTCTCGGGACGAGTCTTAAAGGATCGAGGCGAGCATATAGGAGTTTCGGTGGATATCTGAAACCGACGTGTTGCGCGCGCGCCTACTCTCCCGCCATGGAATTTGACCGACTAGAAGCCCTGCGCGTGGGGCAAGAACTCAAGAAAATTAGAAAACAGCGCGGTCTCTCGTTAGCCGACGTCGAAGCCCTTTCCGGAGGGCGTTGGAAAGCTGTTGTCGTCGGTTCCTACGAAAGGGCCGACCGAGCTATCACTGTGGGGCGACTGAGCTCTTTGATGGCTCTGTACCAAGCCCCAATCAGCGCGCTATTTCCGCTTTCGCACACCAGAACCGACGGTGTCCGAAGCGGGGATTCAGGAAGATCCGAAGAATTAACCCTCGAAATTACTCGTCGACACGAAATGGCTGCGCACAGCTTTGCGCTCTCTCAATTTGTTACCTACATCATAAATGTGCGTGGTGATTGGAATGGGCACGTAATCACCGTGCGTCGAAGTGACCTAGAAATGATTGCCACGTGTGAGGGTCTTTCATTTAATGACTTTATTGAGAAACTTCGGGTGCATCGCTTTCTCGCGCTATGGCGCTGAGAATCCCATGAATATATTGAGGCGACTCATCCGTCGAAAGAGATTTTGCTAATTCAATCGCCTCATCAATTGCCACCGAAATTGGCACCTCTCGTGATTTCCCGTTTAGAATTTCAAACGTTGCGATTCGCATAATATTTCTATCGACGCTGGCTAGTCGATCAAGATCCCAATTTTTAGCGTGCTTATCAATCAAGCCATCAATTGACGGCGCTGCCGCGCCATACCCTTCAACCAGCTCAGCTGCAAAAAGAGCAATCTCATCAGTGGTGCTTGTTCTTTCCTTTACCAACCAGAGTGGATTGACGCCTTTAATGTCGCTCTCATACAAGATATCGAGCGCGCGTTTCCGCCCTTTCGAGCGTGCAGACATTAATTTGCTCGACCGAGATATGAACCATCTCGAGTGTCGATCCGAACTTTCTCATCTTGATTGATAAATAGCGGAACGTTCACGGTTGCGCCCGTTTCCAACGTAGCTGGCTTAGTGCCTGCATTGGAGCGATCTCCTTGAAGTCCAGGTTCGGTGTAGGTAATTCGTAGTTCAACAGACGCTGGCAATTCCACATAAAGCGGCTCGCCTTCATGGACGGCAACTATTGCTCCGACATTTTCAAGCATGTATTTTGATGCTTCGCCCACTGTGGCTTCAGAGATGTACATCTGGTCGAAGTTCTCTTTATCCATAAACACAAAGCTCTCTGCATCTTTGTAGAGATATGTCATATCTCTCTTATCAACGGTGGCAACCTCGACTTTCAACCCCGCATTGAATGTCTTCTCAACAACTTTCCCGGAGAGGACGTGTTTCATCTTGGTCCGAACGAAAGCTGGGCCCTTGCCAGGCTTCACATGCTGGAACTCAACGACATTCCAAAGTTGTCCGTCGAGATTGAGGGTCATGCCATTCTTAAGGTCATTGGTCGTTGCCACGAAAAATCCTTTACTTATGTGTGGGAGGACTACCCACAGCCTGCCTGAATTCTACCTGAGGAATTCCTTACTTCTTTCCCGCTAAGTTCGCCAGCGCACGTAGTGCGAGTTCATAAGAGAGTAGACCAAAGCCCCCGATGGTTCCGGTTACTACCCCAGAAACTACTGACGTATGGCGGAACTCTTCGCGAGCGAGTGGGTTGGACAGGTGAACTTCGATGCTTGGCGCTTTCAGCATCGCCACAGCATCTCGGATTGCATATGAATAATGTGTGAAGGCAGCTGGATTAAATGCAATAGGAATTTGCTGGTCCGCGGCCTCATGTAACCAATGAATAATCTCGGTCTCACTATCACTTTGCTTCACTTCAACCTGTAAGCCAAGTTCTTTACCCTTAGCCACGCAAAATTCGACAAGATCTTTGAATGAAATATCCCCATAAATGGAGTGATCGCGCAGATCAAGTCGCCCCAAATTGGGACCATTAAGCACCCAAACCTTCATGATGAAATCCTCTCATATGCTCTGGCTAAAATATCATCAGCTAGCCCTTCCAAGCGGACTACTTTATAAACATCCGAGTTCTCGTCTGAAACCGCCACGAAACGTAAACCTGAACCGCGAGATTTCTTATCACTTTGCATGTAATTGAGCAGCTGCGGCCAAGCTTCACGTGGATAACTTGTTGGCAGATCTGCTCGCCTCAAAATTGAGATATGGCGATTGACAAGTGCTTCAGATGCCAATCCAGCCTCCATTGCAAGATTGACGATAAATGCCATACCTACCGCCACAGCATCTCCATGGCGCCAGCTGTATTTTTCTTGCCGTTCAACAGCGTGCGCCAAGGTATGTCCATAATTAAGAATCTCGCGTAAGAAGCTCTCCTTGAGATCTTGCGAGACTACATCTGCCTTCACTTGAACTGCTCGCTCTATCAATTCAATAATTGCCGCACTCTGCGGGTCATAGAAATCTTCCACACTTTCGATGATCTCTAGAATGCGGTGGTCTGCGATAAAACCACATTTGATTACCTCGGCCATTCCCGCACGCAATTCTTCAATCGGCAGCGTTAGTAAATATCGCACATCCACTATTACCAATTGAGGAGAATAAAAAGAGCCAACCAAATTCTTTCCCACTTCAGTATTTATCCCAGTTTTTCCACCAATAGCAGCATCGACCATCCCGGCGAGAGAGGTAGGTATCGCTATCCATTTGATGCCACGCAACCATGTAGCAGCAATGAAACCGGCCAAATCCGTCGTCGCACCGCCGCCTAATCCAATAACGAGATCATTTCTGCGGAAATTCTCGGCACCTAGTTTTGCCCAGCAATAATTTACGGTCGTGAAATTCTTCTGAGCTTCACCTTCTGGAACTTCAATTACCACTACCTTGTCGATATTCCCGAGCGCGGAAAGTAACTCGGTGAGCGGCTTAGCAAGATGGGCCAGATCGGTCGGCACGACAATAGCGATGTTATTCACGCCAATCAGAACTGGTTCAAGTACTTCAGGAGAAACTGAACCAAAAAGAACATCATAAGCATGTTCCGCCTGAACGGTAATCTTCCGATTCATAGACCTCACACCGCCTTTGAAATTTCAGTGGCAACTTCACGGGCGCTCTTGCCGTCGGTGTCAATGATGAAATTTGCCATCGACTGATAAATCGGCAACCTCTCCTTCATCAACGCCACCCATTTTGCGCGAGGGTTATCAACTAATAAGGGCCGATCACGATTGAACCCAATACGAGGTGCAGCATGAGCAATGCTTACATTAAGAAAAATAATCGATCCGCCGCTTTCGCGTAGGCGTTCTTGAGTTCGCTTCGAGAGGATGGCGCCACCGCCTAGCGAGATAATTTTTCGACGGTGACTCTCGCTTGTCAGAGCGCGAGTGACTGCCTCTTCCTCTTGCTCTCGAAAATACGACTCCCCATCATCAGTGAAAATCTCTGAAATCTTTTTTCCACAGGCCTCTTCAATTAATAAGTCCGTGTCGATAACTTCACCATTGATTATCTCTGCGAGCGCGCGCGCTGTACTGCTCTTTCCAGCGCCAGGAGGTCCAGTGATAATTACGGGTTGATTCATCGCGCGAAATTATTTGATTTCTAAGTTATCGAGGTACCCTCGAATGTTACGTTGAATTTCCGGAAGACTATCCCCGCCAAATTTCTCTAGAAGAGCGTCAGCAAGTACGAGTGCAAGCATTGCTTCGCCGACCACTCCGGCGGCGGGCACCGCACAAACATCTGAACGTTGATTGATGGCCTTAGCTGCTTCTTTTGTAGCGACATCGATAGTGTCGAGAGCCTTAGGAACAGTAGAAATAGGTTTCATGGCGATTCGGACGCGAAGTGGATCTCCAGTGCTCATTCCACCCTCTGTGCCACCGGCACGACCGGTCCTCCGTCGGATTCCCTCGGGCGTTAAATCGATCTCATCGTGAGCGTGCGAACCTCTTCGAGTGGCAGTGGTAAAGCCATCACCGAGCTCTACGCCTTTAATTGCTTGGATGCTCATCATTGCACCCGCGATACGGCTATCTAATCGTCTATCCCAATGAACATGCGATCCCAGGCCTGGTGGGAGGTTATATGCCAGAATCTCGATAACACCGCCTAAGGTGTCACCAGAGGTGTGTGCGCTTTCAATTTCAGCAACCATTGCGTCGCTAGCTTTCTTATCGAATGCACGAACAGGATCGTTATCAATAGCAGTCATATCTTTCGGTAGCGGTAGCGGGTAGTTTTCTTCAATTCGCGCCGTTCCGATGGAAACAACATGGCTAAAAATTTCAATTCCGGCTGCTTGTTCCAAGAAGAGTCGCGCAACTGCGCCAAGAGCTACCCGCGCGGCGGTTTCGCGAGCTGATGCGCGCTCCAAAATCGCACGTGCATCATCGAAATCATATTTTTGCATTCCAACTAAATCTGCATGTCCGGGACGTGGTCGAGTCAAGGGAGCATTCCGGCCGAGTCCAGCAAGTTCTGCTGCATCAACGGGATCAGCAGACATGACCTTCTCCCATTTAGGCCATTCAGTGTTTCCAACCTGAATTGAGATCGGTCCACCTTGCGTTACTCCATGTCGAATTCCTCCAAGAATTGATATCTGGTCGGCTTCGAAATTCTGTCGTGCACCTCGTCCAACGCCCAAGCGGCGCCGAGCCAGATGAAAATCCAGGTCTTTTGAGGTGACTTTCACATGAGCAGGAACGCCCTCCACGATCGCGGAAAGAGCTGGACCGTGCGATTCGCCCGCTGTTAACCATCTAAGCATTGGGTAATTCTCTCAGATAACTACCTCTAGATGACGCCTATTCCAAAAAGGAGTAAAGCTGCGCCTGAAATGGCGGGGGCAAAGGCAATTTGCCCCCGCTTCCTTCGATTCCGCATGGCGCCAGGAAGCGCCAAGGAGCTCGACAGTAGCAAGAGAGAAAGCAGAAATTTGGCTGGCGCCATGTTAACCATCCATGGAGTAGCCAGGATCAAAGAACCTATGAGTTTTACATCTCCTCGACCAATTGCTTGCGGCAGAAAAAAGGTAAGCACGTACATCACCGCCATCCACAGCCAAGCAATGGCAAGCAAATCCCAATCACCGTTGGCCATGACAGTGAAAACAAAGAGCGCACTCTTGGTGAATACATCTGGAATCCGAAATTCAATTCGATCGATTTCGGAGATCACAAACAACCCTGTCGCGATAATGAGTAATCCATGATCATCTGTGTAGAGACTGAGAACTATTGCGTACGTTACTGCTGAGAATCTTGAGATATCAATATCTAGTTTCTTCGATACAAATCCAAGAAATAGCAAGATGGCTGCGCTTTCGATAAGAAATGAACCCAATGGATCTGCGAGCATGGTCAGAGGGTAATTAAAGGGCTATCTCCATTATGAGATTATCAACAACACAACCAATTACAACTGCAGGGCCTTAAGCGCGCTGGCACGCATATCTTGATACAACTCACTTCGGCTATTGCGCACCGAGTCAGGATCAAAGCCCATCAACTCGAGTTGTCCAATCGCCTGCCACACCAGTAGGTCTAGCCCATCGATACCAAAACCACCAGCAGTGCGCCATGCTGCTAAAAAAGTTGTGGGCCACGGGTCATACAGTGATTCGAAAAAAGTACCTGCGGCCTTCTTGATACGTAAGGAATCGGTAACGCCCTTCGGGGTCGTCGAGATAACCAACGTCGCCTGGAAAGCACCACTTTCACTATCAACCTCATCCCAAGGATGAACAGTCACGATAGAGCTGTTTGCTGAATTAACCAGCGCCTTGGCTCGATGAGCTGAGCGCGAATAGACATTTATATATTGCGCTGCGCCATCAAGGGCTGCAATTGCGGCGCGGGCAGTCGCTCCGCCCCCTAAAACGGTAACAGATGGAGGAATAACCACTTCATGGAATCTCATGGCATCGATAAAACCTTGTACATCGGTGTTGTAGCCATGGGTACCCAAATCATCAAAGACTAAAGTGTTCACTCCATTGACTCGCTTACTAAGGTCGGTGAGTGAATCGCAGAGCGTAAGCGCCTCTTCTTTCAATGGCATTGTTAGCGATAGACCTCGAAAAACGCCCATATTCTTCTTGAGAAAATCAGCCAATTGACCGGAGCTGACTTCGTGCTTTTCGTAACTCCAATTCCAGCCCAAAACTTCATATGCGCGCGCGTGAATCACTGGAGAGAGGGAGTGTTGTATCGGTGACCCTAGGACGCTCGCCTTGATCATGAATCTCCCCCGAACTTCCCTGCTTTCAAATTCCTCTGGAATTCCCTTTTGAAGGTGAGAAATTCTTTGTATGAAGCGGTAAATCTCGTCACACCTGGTTCAACGGTGACAAAGTATAACCACGAGCCCGAAGCTGGGTTGAGTGTCGCCTCCAGCGCAGCCTTACCTGGATTACTTATCGGAGTTGGCGGAAGTCCCTTTCGGTTGTAGGTGTTGTATGCAGACGCAATGCCAATGTCTTTGTTGGTCACAGCAATTCGTCGCTCCTTTAATGCATAGAGCACGGTGCTATCCATCTGCAAAGGCATTCCTATTTCTAGCCTATTGAAGATCACGCGTGCGATTTTACGAAAATCATTCTCGTTAAATCCTTCTGATTGAGTGATAGATGCAATTATCAACGCTTGGTATGGACTCAATCCCAAGTTCTGGGCTTTAGCTTGAAAATCTAGCTCTGTCACAACGGTCTCGAATTTACTTAGTAATTTTCTTCCGATTTGGGAAAGGGTTTCATTGGGAGTTAAATTGTAGGTCGCGGGGAAGAGAAAACCTTCAGCTCTTTGTGCCCCAAATCCAGGTAGATCAACACGTTGATTGAGAAAAACCTCAATCTCCCGCGGTTTGAATTTGAGTTGGGTCAGACTCTCTCCGATTTCATAGGTTCGCTCACCTTCTTTGATCAGAAGCACAAGTGAGCGTCTATCACGATCAAGCAATTGCAGAACGGCCTCAGAACCCGGAATCTTTGTATTAATCATGTAGGTACCGGGTTGAATCCCTTGGGATTGAGGATTTGCGGTCGCTGCAGCGAAGAAGGCGCGAGCGCTTTTCACCACACCAGCATCGAAGAGTATCTGTGCGATTTGGTCGCCAGTTGCACCAGAAGGAATGACTACCGTCGTTTCGGAAGACCTTTCGCCTACCACGTAATTGGGTATCGGTTCGGGTTTTCTTATTTCGCGAATAACTGTAGCTGATCCCATGAACAGTAAAGAGGTGAGCACTATCGCTAAAAACCGACGATTCGCTCTGTTAAGCGCCACGAGTATCCAAATAATTTTGCAGAATCTCCGTAGCAGCCATCGCATCAATCTTAGATTTCATTGAGCGAGAATCATGTCCGGTATCACGTAGCTTCTTTGTTGCAAGTACGGTCGTGAATCGCTCATCGAATCCAAGGACTTTGGCCGACGTCCGTTCTGCCAGCAGGGATAGAAAGGTTTTGGCCGAATCCCCAGCTAGCGAATTTGCCTTCGACAAACTATTTGGGATACCAACAACTATCTCTGCCACCTGCTCTGTTTCAACAATTTGGACAATTGCAGTTATCGCTGCCTCGGAACCATCCTTATGGGAGATGGTGGTGAAAGGTGAAGCAAGAATTCCGCTCAAATCAGAGAGCGCAACGCCAATGCGAGCTTGTCCTAGGTCAACTCCCATGACCCGGGTGGAGTTGATATTTTCATGCGGCAGATTCTCCATCGGGAAAAGGCTAACCAATAGTTGCTAGGTATGCTTCTAATTCCTTTACCGCAACAGGTATTGCAGCTGAATCTGCGCCGCCCCCTTGAGCAAAATCATCTTTTCCGCCACCGCCACCGCCGAGGGCCTTCGATGCGCGCTTGACCATTTCGCCTGCTTTTACGCCTAGGGCTCGAGCGCTCTCGGTGGTTTGCGCTACAACGATTGGTTTCTTGCCAGCACTGAATAGAGCAATAGCTGCTGTTTCACCGCGCAGTCGTTCGGCCATTGCGCCAGCCAATGCACGGAGTTCCTCATTGCCCAAATCACCTATGACTGTTGCTACAACTGCCTTAACCTTGCCGATGCTCACGGTGGTAGCAAGTAGTTGATCAACTTGTGCCAGAGCCTCTTTGCTTCGGAATTGAGCAATTTCTCGTTCAGCGCCTTTAAGTTTCTCAAGGATATTGTCGATTCGCTCCGGCAATTCGTCGACCTTTGTCACCTTGAGCGCTTCGTTAACTGAATTGAGAATCAGATGTTCCCGCGCAAAGAAGCGATACGCATCAACGCCCACTAACGCTTCTACACGCCGTACGCCTGACCCAATAGAGGATTCGCCAAGAAGTTTAATGACACCAAGCTGACTTGATCGAGAGACGTGAGTGCCACCGCATAATTCCTTAGCCCAATCACCAACCGAGATGACACGAACCTCATCGCCATACTTCTCGCCAAAGAGCGCAATCGCCCCGCTCTCCTTTGCTTGCGCTTGCGACATCACTTCAGCGCTGACGGGTAAATCTTTAATCAACTGGGTATTCACGCGATCTTCCACTTCGCTCATCGTGGTCTCAGATACTGCACCTACGGCGGCGAAATCAAAACGAAAGCGTCCAGGCTGATTTTCCGTTCCCGCTTGGGTTGCTGTTTCCCCTAAGGCTTCTCGGAACGATTTATGAACCATATGTGTAGCCGTATGTGAACGCGAAAGCGCGTGGCGACGATCATTGTCAATCTCTGCAAACAATTGCTCGCCCACTGAGATCTCACCGCTGAGAACCTTGCCGCGGTGAACGAATAATCCAGGAAGTGGTGCTTGCACATCGTCAATTTCTACCTGAGCGCCATTGCCGCTGACCAACGTGCCCCAGTCTGCAACTTGACCGCCACCTTCAGCATAAAATGGAGTCCGATCCAGAATGACTTCCACCTCATCGCCCATTCGTGCGCTTTGGACTGGCACTCCTTTACTTAATAGGAAAGCCAACTTTGCTTCAGCGTTAAAAAATTCGTAGCCAAGAAATTTCGTAGGGCCCGCGACGTCGATTGCGCTTCGATAAACGGTGAGATCTGTATGTCCAGTTTTCTTTGCCTTAGCGTCGGCTTTCGCCCGAGTCTTCTGCTCGCTCATCAAATTTTTGAAAGCTTCTTGGTCAACCTTTAAACCGATTTCTTCTGCCATCTCAAGAGTTAAGTCGATTGGGAAACCATAGGTATCGTGAAGTTTGAAGGCATCATCACCCGAGATGGTGCTGCGCTTTTGCTTCTGCAACTGCGAAGCGGCGCTCTCAAACAATGTGGTTCCCGCACGAAGGGTCTGCAGGAACGATTCTTCCTCGTTTGCAGCTACTTGCGTAATTCGATTTCGATCAGCAATCAACTCAGGGTATTGCTCTCCCATGGCCCCAATTGCGCTATCCATGAGCTCAACAATCGTCGGGTCTTGCGCACCCAGAATTCGCATATTCCGGATCGTTCGGCGCATCATGCGACGCAAAACATAGCCACGCCCTTCGTTACCAGGAGTGACGCCATCACAAATCAACATCGCAGCGGTACGTGCATGGTCAGCAATAACACGGAGCGACACATCGATTTTGGGATTACTCGAAGCAGCGCCGTAGCGCTTGGCCGTCAAGGCAGATGCAACATCCAAAATTTTCTTTGTTGTGTCAATCTCATAAATATTATCGACGCCCTGTAACAACGCCGCAGTTCGCTCCAGTCCGAGGCCGGTATCAATACTTTTCTTTGGCAGATCTCCTAGAATCGGAAAATCATCTTTGCCACTGCCAGATCCTCGCTCAAACTGCATGAACACTAGATTCCAAATCTCCAAATACCGATCTTCGTCGGCAACTGGACCACCGGCACGACCGTACTGGGCTCCTCTATCGAAATAGATCTCAGAGCAAGGTCCGCACGGACCGGGCACGCCCATTGACCAAAAGTTATCGGCCATCCCACGTCTTTGAATACGTTCTGGTGAAACGCCAATCTTCTTCTCCCAGATTGTTGCAGCCTCATCATCATCGTGATAAACCGTTACCCAAAGTTTCGACTCAGGGAACCCATAGCCTCCATCGGCAATCGGCTTTGTCAGCAACTCCCAAGCAAGCGCAATTGCTCCCTCTTTGAAGTAGTCACCAAAGGAGAAATTTCCACACATCTGAAAGAACGAGGCATGTCGTGTAGTTTTACCAACTTCATCGATGTCGAGCGTTCGAACGCACTTCTGAACCGACGTTGCCCTTTGGTAAGGCGGGGCAAGCTCGCCTAGGAAGAACGGTTTGAAGGGCACCATTCCAGCGTTCACCAAAAGCAAGTTTGGATCGTCGGCAATAAGCGAAGCGGAAGGGACCACTGTGTGTGGCAGGCCAACCCTGTTATCGCTTTCGAAGAAAGTGAGCCACCGTCTTCTGATCTCAGCTGAATTCATTATTATCTAGTCGCGACCTAGTTCGTAGTTGCTTTGCATCGGTCAGTTCTTCTTTTTCCGTGCTGCTTTTGCAATCCCCCACGCTACCCCTGCCAATTTTGCGGCAGATCCTTTTGAGAGGATTGAGTCTGCAGATGAGGAGAGTTTATTAGCCATCGACTCAACATTTCTGGTGAGATTGTCGACTCGCTCTAATTGGCGATTAGTCAGCTCGACAGTGGTTGTTACCTCTTCGAGAAGTGGCACTGTTTCGGTTGTTACATTCTTTATCGCCGCGCTGGCTTCATCGAGCACTTTGCTAAATCGAACGACTGCATACGCTACCGCGATTGCAATTATGGCAAAGGCGCTTGCCGCAATAATGGCTGCGATGCCACCACCGCTCATGCTCTCTCCTCCAAAATCTCACGAATCCGGGTTAGCGCCTGATTGATGCGCGCTTCCGCCCCATGTGTTGTTGGTTCGTAGTATCGCCGGCCAACCAGCTGCCTTGGCAGGTACTGCGCCCCTACAACCCCCTCAGGATAGTCATGAGGGTACCGGTAAATCCCACTCTGACCGAACGGCGAATTGCCGTCGCGAAGGTTCTCGGGCACCTCACCAATCTCCCCGTGAGCAAGATCTGCCTGGGCGGCCGACAGCGCTCGAGCAACTGCATTTGATTTAGGAGCCACTGCGCAGTACACCGTTGCGTGCACCAACGTGTAGTAGGCCTCTGGAGCGCCTACGAGCGCAATAGCTTGGGCCGCAGCTGTTGTAACGAGAAGTGCTTGCGAATCGGCCATGCCAATGTCTTCACTCGCCAAGATCATTAACCGACGAGCAAGGAAACGTAGATCCTCGCCACCTTCAATTGCTCGCAAAAGATAGTGGATTGCTGCATCAACATCAGATCCACGAACGGATTTAATGAAGGCGCTAATGATGTCGTAATGCAAATCCACATTGAAATCAACCAACGCGCGATCTGCGGCAGCGCTCACGCTTTCACGGGTGATAACACCACCTACGGCCGCCCCTGTAGCCGCTTCAAGGTACGTCAAGAGGCGACGAGCATCCCCGTGCGCCAATCGGACAAGCTCTTGTTTGGCATCCTCACTTATTTTTGCGCTCTTGTTGAGACCAAATTCAGAATTAAGCGCTCGCTCAATGAGCTCTTGTGCATGATTGTTAGCCAATGGATTCAGGCGTACGACTAATGAACGCGACAATAGCGGTGTAATAATTGAAAAGGAGGGATTCTCAGTCGTTGCGGCAATCAACGTCACAATTTTATCCTCAACTGCAGGTAACAGCGCATCTTGTTGTGCCTTATTGAAGCGATGAACCTCATCAATGAAAAGTATTGTCTCGGTTCCTCGTTGGCTTAATTGATATCGTGCGCCTTCAATCTCATCGCGAACATCTTTTATTCCAGCTGAAACCGCTGAAAGCTGTCGGAATCTTCGACCAGAAGCTAACAACAGTGCCAGTGTTGTTTTACCCGAACCTGGGGGTCCGTAAAGGATCAGAGCAGGCGGGGCGCCTTTTTCACGTGCGAGTAATCGCGAGAGAGGTGATCCAGGTTGCAATAAATGTTCTTGACCGACCACTTGATCGATTGATTGGGGGCGCATGCGGGCTGCCAATGGAGCTTGTGCAGATACGTTCTCTACATTATCGAAAAGATCCACCAATACCTCCTGCTCCGGTCCCAGGACTACTGAAGTTCAGGAAGTTGAATCGATGGTGAATTATGATCTTTATGCGCGCGCATCGCCGATTCATGGTAGTTCTCAAGAATCTTTATATTCTTCGATTTGGTGTATGGCCTGCCATCAACCATAGGTCCGGCAACGCCATCGATTACTGCTGCTACATCTTCACCTGAAAGGGTCTTATGTACTTCAAGGGCATGCGCTAACGAGAGTACTTGGTCACGATTTTCCTTGAGCAATTTCTCAGCTTTGGTCAAAAGAGTCGCAAGGTTCCCTTCGATTCGGTCGGCAAGTGAGCGTCGCATCTCTTTAGCGGCGTCACCACGTTTTTCTTTTCCGCCACCAGGTGCACCCACCTCAAACCTCTTGTTTGACGCGTGCGAAGAGACCGTGGATCCCATACCCCAGTGCCCTTCCATGAAACTTGCGATTGTGGTGGCGCTTTCTAAATCGCCAGAAACCCCTGAAGAATTATCACCACCAAAGAACATACGCTCTCCCGCTAGCGAAGCGAGGGAAACAAGGATGTCTGATTCGTACTCGCTCTTCCAGCGTGTGAATTGATCGTCGGGCGGAATACTCGCAACCATGCCTAAATAATCAGAACCTTTTTCAATTGTTGCTAGATCAATCATCATGTGGCGGCGAACTACGTGAGCCATCACGCCATGACAGGCCTCATGTATGGCAACTGCGTGGCGTTCGCGCTCGATATATTCGACATCCTCCGGTGGCCCAAGCTCTTTAAGTTGCTTAGCTTTAATCACATCTGGCCATGTGATAGTTGTCCGCCCACTCCGAATAGCGTAAATGAGAGCTTCGTTAATCGTATCTTTGATTCGAGCACCGGTTGCATACGGAGTTATTGTCGCCAGCTTGTCGATCTCTTCTGACGAAAGCGCATGGGAAACCTTTGCCAAATACCCCTCATACGTGCGCACGCGCCCAGCTTTACTCGGATATCCCACTCGATACATTCGATCGATGCGACCAGGGCGCAATAGCGCTTCATCAAGGGCTTCAGGCAAGTTCGTTGCCATGACAATCAAGATTCGATACTTAGGTGGGGTTTTTGGACGCATGCCGAGTGTTCGTCGGACCACGCGATTGAGAAACCCGCGAGGTTTCTTCAATCCAGAAATCTCCGTGAGTAGCGCTTGTAACGTGCCCGAACCCGCACCTCCGCCACCACCACCTCCCATAACAAACCGTTCTCGCACTACTAAATTGGCACTTGTTGGCGAAAGGTAGTTCCCTCCGTGGCACGCACTTCCAAATATCGATTGCGAATTCTCGCTATACCGACCCATGCCACCCGCTGGAGCAAGACCTCTATTGCCGAGCGCATCAGCCTCATCAAAAAACACCACAACTCCGCCGTAGCGAAGGGCGAGTTTTCGTAACTTACGGAAGAGGAATTTAACTTTGAGAATTCCCACGCCGAAGAACATGTTATTGAAAGCGCCAGGATCAACGAACACGAATGGCTTGCCAGTTTCACCAGCCATTGCTTCAGCCATCAGAGTTTTTCCGGTTCCAGGAGGTCCCCAGAGCAAGACTCCGCCTGGTACATAACCGCCAAATTTCTCAATCTCTTCCGGTCTCTCTAAAAACATGAGGTTCTCTCTAATGCGAGCTACCACATGATCTTGACCCCAGACATCGCTAAATCGCGTCCTAATGTCATCTGGGAAATAGACATCAATTCCTCCGCGCGAAAGGAACCAAAAAAGCGCGACGAATTGGATAAGAATGAACACCACAGCGAACATCAATTGGGCGATTATTGGCAATGCAGCCCACAATGCAGCTGGGGCTAGAAATAGCGCACGAACCGGCGCCTCATCATAGATTGCACCAAGAATTACCGATAACAAAGCGAGAAATAGCAGCCACTTAAGCACGCGTGAGAGTCGGAATCTATTCCAATCACTAATTCGATGCAAAGTACGATCAATGAAGGAGAAGTACTTCTGCCAAAACCCGTGGTAAGGGGAGGCGAACTCAGAAATTAAAAAGTGAATTTGACGAACAATTTCAATGGCCGCTAGAGGAAAAAGCCACCATGCTGACTTACTTATCTCTCGGATAGCATCGGCAAATCCCAACAAAGGATTGCCAGCCATGGCGGACCAAACAAGGACGAAAAAAGTTATCGTGAAGGCGACCAGAAATTTTAAGCGGTCAAATAAACTTAAATGAATTCGAGTCCGGCGATCTGTATCTCGAGGTCTACTCTCGAATTTCGGCGCGATAGCTTGAGTCATTTCTTACCTTTCACGGTGAATGACTTGACAATTGCATCCACTTCTTCCGGGATCTCATTAAAGCACTCAGTGGTGCATCGAACAAGGAAGAAATAGATAGATCCTCTATCGTTAGCGAGTAGAGCAGTCTGATGAACGGTTTCATTCTTCCCATCTTTGGGAGTGAATGAGAAGGTAGTCTGCAAACCGCGAGCTTCTTCGGTGACTATCTCTTTCTCGTCGAGCAATTCGAAATCGCCCACAACTTGTGATGTTCCGCTAATCAAATCTGTCACCGGAAGGATGAGATTTCTAAGACCGTTATATGACATCGCATCGCTCTCTTCAAAGGAAAGAGCACGTACCCGAACAAATGCTGTCAGAGCTGTTGGGGCTTCGAGTTGTAAAAGATTCTTCGCACTCGTCTTCTTGCTTGCACTATAAGCATCTTGCCAGAGGACTAAGTCTGCCTTCTCTTTTGCGGCCGCATCAGCTCCTTCAACTTCATAGCTACGAATATCCTCTTCGGGGATCTGATGCCACCCGCTCGGAACTGTAAAGAAGACTCCTAATTGAGAATTCTTGGAGTAAATCTTTGAGCTTTCACCGCAACCGCTAAGAAGAGCTGCAACGCTGGTGCAGAGCGCGAGCAGAGCGAGAAACTTCTTTTTTTCTCTCTCCCCCTTCCTCTTATTCATGCTACTCAAGCACCTTGATTTCCTCAGGCTTAGCATCAATTCCTGCCTCTTTTCGTTGCGCAGGCGTAATTGGCGTGGGGGCGCCAGTGAGTGGATCTCCACCACTAGCAGTTTTTGGAAATGCGATTACCTCGCGAATTGATTCCACGCCCGCGATCAACGCCGTTAAACGATCGATGCCAAGTGCAATTCCACCGTGTGGTGGCGGTCCGTAGGTGAACGCTTCGAGAAGGAATCCAAATTTCGAACTGGCTTCTTCTTGACTCAATCCAATGACATCGAAGACGCGCTGTTGCATCTCGCGCTGATGGATTCGAATGGATCCACCGCCTATTTCATTTCCATTCAGAACAATGTCGTAGGCGTAAGCAAGAGCATTTGCCGGCTCCTGGTGGAAAGTTTTGGCGAACTCAGGTTTTGGTCCTGTGAAAGGATGATGCACGGCCGTCCAACGCCCCTCATCATTCTTTTCGAACATCGGTGCATCGACAACCCATAAGAATCGCCACTGTCCTTCGGCTATCAAATTACAACGCTTTCCAATTTCTAGTCGGGCTGCCCCGAGTAGCGCGAGCGACGACATCCGTTCGCCTGCTGCAAAGAAAATTGCATCGTTGGGTTGGGCGCCAACTTCGCTGGCAATGAAATTGCGTTCGTGTTCGGAGATGTTCTTGGCAACTGGGCCAGAAACTTCACCATTTTCGCCGATCAAAACGTATGCCAAACCTTTTGCACCTCGAGCTTTAGCCCATTCTTGCCAGGCATCGAGTTCGCGGCGCGCTTGGAGAGCTCCCTTAGGCATTACGACGGCGCCGACGAATTCATTCTGAAAGATTTTAAATTCAGTATTTTTGAAGAACTCAGTGACATCGATGATTTCGTTATCAAAGCGGAGATCAGGTTTATCCGAACCAAATCGCCGCATTGCCTCGGAGTAGGTCATCCGAGGAATCGGCATTGGAATCTCGTAGCCGTGCAGTTCGCGCCAGATTTGTGCAAGAAGTTTTTCTGTCAGTGCAAGAACATCATCTTCAGTGACGAAACTCATCTCAATATCTAATTGAGTGAATTCTGGTTGTCGATCGGCGCGGAAATCTTCATCTCGAAAACATCGAGCAATCTGATAGTAGCGCTCCATTCCTGCAACCATGAGAAGTTGTTTGAATAGTTGTGGAGATTGTGGAAGCGCATACCAACTGCCAGGTTGAAGGCGGACAGGAACAAGAAAATCGCGCGCACCCTCAGGAGTAGATCGAGTGAGATTTGGCGTTTCTATCTCAAGAAACTCAGACTCCTCCATGACGCGACGGATAATCGATGTAACTTTCGAGCGAGTGCGAAGCGCTCGAGCGGGACCTTCGCGTCGAAGATCAAGGTATCGATACTTCAGTCGGGTCTCTTCATTCGCCTCTACCCGGTCACCGCTATCAATGGGGAACGGCAATGGTGCAGCTTCACTCAATACAGTCAATTGCTCGCAGAGAACTTCGATCTCACCTGTGGCAACATGCGCATTTTCGTTACCAGCGGGACGTTTCCGAACTTTTCCTTCAATCTTTAGACACCACTCGGCACGTAACGCTGCAGCCACAGACTCGTCATTGATAACTACCTGCACCCATCCGGATGCATCTCGCAAATCGATGAAAGCAACGCCACCATGATCCCGTCGGCGAGCAACCCAACCGGTGAGGATTACTTCGCGGCCGTCGTCCTTGCTCGTTAAAAGTCCTGCCTTATGAGTTCGCACCCAGACTCCTTATTAAGAACTGCGGTAAGTCCGAGAGCCTAATGGATTGCACGGCCCCCGAGGCGAGCTCCTTAAGCTCAACTTCTTGACTTTGACTCTCACGCTCACCCAACACAAAGGCATATCGAGCGCCCGATTTATCAGCAGCCTTCATTGCCCCTTTGAGGGCGCGACCTCCGAAGGCAAGGTCCACGCGTAACTTCTGATCGCGTAGTTCCGATGCAATCTTGAGCGCCTGTCGTTCAAATTGCGCGCCGAGCGGAACGATGAAGCATGCCAATTCGCGCTCCTGAAGGAGTTCAATTCCTTCGGCTTCGCATGCAAGGATCACTCGATCCACCCCAATCCCAAAACCAATTCCAGATAGCGGCTGACCACCTAAAGATTCCATTAACCCGTCATAGCGCCCGCCGCCACCAATGCCCGATTGCGCACCCAGTAATGGATGCACGAATTCGAAGGTAGTTTTTGTGTAGTAATCAAGGCCTCGAACCAATCGCGGATTAATCGTGTATTTGATCCCAAGGTCAGCTAAACCTTGCTGCACTACGTCGAATTCTGCTCGCGAAGTGTCGTTGAGAAAATCTAAAATACTTGGCGCGGACGCTAACGCTTTGATCATCTCTGGTCGTTTGTCATCGAGAACTCGAAGCGGGTTTAATTGCACGCGCTGCCTTGTTGCCTCGTCTAGCGATAACGTTAATAAATACTCGGTTAGCGCCTGTCGGTATGCATTGCGACTTTCGCTATCTCCAAGAGAGTTGATGACAAGTTCGAAGCCAGTCAAACCAAGAGCAGCAAACCCTTTTGCGGCGATAGAAATAACTTCCACATCCAGCAATGGATCTTCGCTGCCGATTGCCTCTATCCCCACTTGGTAGAACTGGCGATAACGTCCGGCTTGCGGCCGTTCGGCGCGAAAGAAAGGGCCGGCGTACCAAATCTTCACCGGCAGCGCTCCTCGATCAAGACCACTTTCGATTACTGCTCGCATTACGCCAGCTGTTCCCTCAGGGCGCAGGGTCAATGAACGCTCAGCGCGATCGGTAAAGGTGTACATCTCCTTAGAAACCACATCAGTTGATTCACCAACTCCTCGGGTGAACACCTCGGTCTCTTCAAAAATCGCCAACTCCATCAATTGGTAATTGGCCATTCGCGCTGGCGAAATTAGCGCCTCGCGCACTCTTTCAAAGAGCGCAGACGAAGGCGGGAGATACTCCTTCACGCCTTTTGGCGCTTGATACTTCATCCCAGTCGTCCTTCCATCGCAGCGCGAAGGAATGAATTCCCAGCGCGCTCTGCGCCAATCGTGCTTGTGCGTCCGTGGCCCGGAAGAACTCGCAAGTGATCGGGTAAGGGGGCAATTTTCTCACGTAATGAACGTTCCATATCGCTTAACGAGCCAAGCGGTAAGTCGGTTCGACCGATAGATCCGGCAAAGAGCACATCCCCGGAAAGGAGTACTTGAGAATCAACCACAGCGAGAGTGGATCCAGGGGTATGACCCGGGGCGTGATGAAATGTCATGTTCAGACCAGCAATCTCCATAGTTAATCCATCGGAGAGTTCGATAACCTCCTCCGGTTCTTCAAACACGATCCCTGGCGGAATTATGGAGGCGGCGCTGCGCGACAAAGCGCGTTCGGGATTGGTAAGAAGTGCGCGATCTGCGCTATGAATGAGTGCGGGAATCTTTGCACAGGAACATAGCGGTGCCAGCGAGAACATGTGATCGATGTGGCCATGGGTGATAAACGTTGCCACTGGATGGAGCTTTGCATCAGCGCATCGCTGCACAATCGCCTCATGGAGGTACGGGTCCCCAATCCCGGGATCCACGATAAGGGCCTGGTCGCTGCCTTCTGCCGAGAGAATCCAGCAATTGGTCGCAAAGGCCTTAGCCACCACCACATCTACCGCCAAGGCGCCCATAGCTACTGCCCTCCTTTTTCCTGCTCGCCCTTGTCATCCCTCTGCCATTTGAGGGCAGGAGCGAGTACCCGATACGCTCATCCCCTCCTCGGAGAGCCTAGGCGCTCGGAGGAGAAATCCATCAACACTCTCGTAATAGCGAACCCGCCAGGGCGCCGCGCAAAGGAGCAGGGTATGTCAGACGGTTTGGTTTCAGCAGCAAGCGCCCTTATTGGGGACCCCGCTCTCTTTGGTCGAGTTGCAGACGATGGCACGGTCTATGTGTGGACCAAAAATGGTGAAAAGCCGGTGGGCTCTTACCCAGGCAAGAGCAAAGAAGAGGCGCTGGCCTACTTTGTCCGTAAATTTGAACAACTAGCATCCGAGATTGCTCTCACGGCTGCTCGTATTCGCAGCGGCGCAATGGTTCCTAGTGATGCCGATCAAGCGGTTGCAAAACTCCGAGAACAGGTTGCCACCATCAATGCCGTCGGAGATCTCGCAGCTCTAGGTATGGCTGTTGAGCAAATCCCGCCGATGATTGATGAACAACGCGCGGCTTATGCAGCGAAGAAAGCACAAGCAGCCGCTGAACGTGCAACCCAGCGTGCGGCAACCCAAGAATTAAAAGAAAAAATTGTTGCCGAAGCAGAAGAGGTTGCTGCAAAAGATAATTGGAAGCTTTCTGGAGACAAGCTAAAAGAGCTACTCGATCAGTGGAAAGCGCTCCCCCGAATCGAAAAAGCAGCGGATGAACAATTATGGAAGCGTTTCTCAGCAGCGCGAAATGGTTTTGATCGCAGACGACGCACCCATTTTGCCAAGCTAACTACCGCAAACGATGCAGTAGCAACGACCAAGGAAGCTATCGTGACCGAAGCCGAGAAACTCGCTTCATCCAGAGATTGGGTAGCTACCGCAAAGCGTTACGCCGCTCTCATGCAAGAGTGGAAAAACGCCGGCCGTGGTTCAAAGAAGAGTGATGATGCGCTATGGGCACGCTTTAGAACTGCGCAAGAAACTTTCTTCGCTGCCAAGAAATCTGACTTAGAAAAGCGTGATTCTTCCAATGCGGCCAATCTCACCGCTAAACAGGCTCTCATCGTTGAATTTGAAGCGCTGCTGCCGATCAATAATTTCGCAGAAGCTAAAAAGAAGTTCCGCGAATTACTCCAGAAGTGGGAACGTATTGGAAATGTTCCTCGAGATAAACGAGATGCATTAGACCTACGCCTTGGCGCCGTAGAGAGCGAAATTCGCGCACTCGAAGATGAAGAGAAGCGCAAGAGCGACCCGACAGCTAAGGCGCGAGCAAACGATGTCGTTAAACAGCTAGCCGAGGCTATTGCTGGCTACGAAGCGACAGCTGCGAAAGCGCAGGCGAGTGGAGATAGCAAGAAAGCGCAGGCCGCACTTGAATCTGCACAAGCCCGCCGTGTGTGGCTAGAGGAAGCGCAACGTTCACTCGCGACGTTTTCCTAAAAACTCTTCTCGTTTAGTTATTGGTCACTCGATAAACATCGTAGACACCCGCTACGGCCCGGACCGATTTCAGAACTGCCTCTAGGTGGCTAGCATCAGCCATTTCGAATGTGAATTTGGAGAATGCAGTTCGATCTTTCGCTGTCGATACCGATGCGTGGAGAATATTCACAGCGTTATCTGAAAGCGCCCGCGTGACGTCCGAGAGCAGCCGAGCGCGATCGAGAGCTTCAACTTGTATATTCACTAAAAATATTGAATTGGCGCTAGGGCTCCAGCGCACAGCCACAAAGCGATCGCCCTGATGTTCTTGCAAATCCGCAACATTCACACAGTCATGACGATGGACAGAAACTCCGCTGCCCTTGGTAATAAATCCAAGAATTTCATCGCCTGGTACAGGAGTACAGCATCTTGCAAGCTTGACTAGCAAGTCATCAACTCCGATAACCTCTACCCCACTATCACTTTTTCTGCGACGAACGGTAGAAACATCCACATTGCCATCAAGGCTGGCAAACTCCTGCTCCTGCACTCCTAGCAGATTGAGAAGCTTTTCAACTACTGAAGCCGCGCTGATGTGGCCATCGCCAACAGCCGCGTAGAGCGAGGTTATATCTGGGTATTTCAAATCATGTGAAAGTTCAAGAAGTGATTGACCGGCAAAAATTTTCTGTAACGGCGCACCCTGTTTGCGAAGTTGACGGGCAATTGACTCTTTTCCAGCATCTATTGCCTCTTCTTTCCGCTCTTTAGTGAACCATGCCTTGATTTTCGAACGCGCGCGAGGGCTTTGTACAAAATTCAACCAATCCCTACTAGGCCCGACGCCTGCCCCTTCACCTTTATTTGTGACAACTTCAACCACATCTCCATTTGCCAGAGACGTACTCAAAGACACCAAGCGTCCATTCACCTTCGCGCCTACGCATCGATTACCTATCTCAGTATGAACTGCGTAAGCAAAATCCACTGGAGTCGAACCAGCAGGTAGCGCAATCACACTCCCCTTTGGGGTAAAGATAAAGACTTCAGGAGTACCCAAATCAAAACGAAGTGATTCCAGGAATTCTTCGGGGTCTGCCGTTTCCTTCTGCCACTCGTGAAGCTGTTTTAACCATGCCATCTCCGGCTCGTTGGCGCCACGATTTCCTGTCTTGTACTTCCAGTGCGCAGCGATACCAAACTCTGCACGGCGATGCATTTCGTGGGTGCGGATTTGTATCTCAATCGCCCTGCCATCTGGGCCGATTACTGTTGTATGGAGCGATTGATAAAGATTGAATTTTGGCATTGCTATGTAATCTTTGAAACGACCAGGCACTGGACTCCAATGTGCATGGATCGCTCCGAGAACCCCGTAGCAATCTTTTACATCATTCACTAGAACGCGAACGCCAGTTAAATCGTAAATCTCATTAAACTCTCGGCCCCGCACCACCATTTTTTGGTAAATGGAAAAGTAATGTTTAAATCTGCCAGTCACCACAGCTTCAAATTCACCTTCGAGTTGCTTCTTTATCTCGGTGATTACCTTGTCGGTATGTTCTTTCCGTTCACTTTGTCGATGTGCAACTAACCGAGTGATCTCTTCAAACTTCTTTGGCTCTAGGGCGGCAAATGAGAGATCCTCCAGCTCCCATTTGATGGCATTCATGCCAAGTCGATGAGCTAGAGGTGCATATATATCAAGAGTTTCCCGCGCTTTTTTTAACACGGTCTCTTCCTTTAAAAACTTCCAGGTTCGAGCGTTATGTAGTCGGTCGGCTAATTTGATGACCAGAACTCTGATATCTCGCGACATGGCAATCACCATTTTGCGAACAGTTTCAGCCTCGGCATCTGGACCGTAAACCACTCGGTCTAACTTGGTCACTCCGTCTACTAAATCTGCTATCTCGCTGCCGAAATCGATTCGAAGTTGAGGCAGAGAATATGGGGTGTCTTCGATAGTGTCGTGTAAGAGCGCGGCCACTATCGTGGGGGTATTCATTCCCAGTTCACTAAGTATTTCTGCCACTGCAATGGGATGGGTAACGTAAGGCTCGCCAGATTTTCGAAATTGTCCTTGATGTGCATCACGCGCCACTTCAAAGGCGCGAACGATCATCTGCCTCTCGGCACCTTGGGATTCCATAGAGGCGAGAATGGGTGCAATAAGGGTCTCTTGCGCCATGTTGTATTCCCCGACCACTTTGCTCTCGTTCGTCTTGCCGTTGAGCCAAGCCTACGCGGTCAGCCCAATCTCGTCAGGCTAGGGATGAATTACCGTTTTTTCTTGCCTTTGCCAGCTTTTGATTTGGTTTGACGCTTTGGTTGATTTCGTGGCCCACGTACGCCACTTGCCTCCACGGCATCTGCAAGTTCGCTTTGAACAACTCCGACGCCGCTCTCTCGAGCGCTTCGATTTTGTACTCGCTTGGCAAGGGCACGCATCGCCGGTTCACGCTCACGCATCGCTGCCAAAAACGGAGTTGCTACACAAATCGAGGAGTACGTTCCAACAGCAAGCCCGATAAACAAGGCCAGAGAGAGATCCTTGAGTGTGCCGGCCCCAAGAACGCCTGCGCCAACAAAAAGAATTGCACCAACTGGCAAGAGCGCAACAATCGAGGTGTTGATTGAACGAACAAGCGTTTGGTTAACAGCCAGGTTGGCCGCGTCAGAATATGAATATCGTGAACCGCCGGCAATCCCGCGAGTATTTTCGCGAACCTTGTCGAAAACGACAACAGTGTCGTAGAGCGAATAACCCAAAATTGTTAGGAATCCAATTACCGTTGCAGGGGTTACTTCGAACCCGATTAACGCATAGACACCTACAGTGATAAAGACGTCGTGGAAGAGCGCAATGATCGCCGCTATTGCCATTTTTGGTTCAAAGGCTATCGACAAGAAAATGATGATGATCAGGAGAAACACAAAGAGCGCAGTTAGCGCTTTGCGCGTGATTTCCTTACCCCATGATGGTCCAATCAATCGGGTATCGATATCGGCTTTCGCTACAGCAAAAGTCGAAGAGAGGACATTGAGAACTTTGGTTGATTGGGCATTAGTTAGCGCACCAGTTTGAATTCGAACCTTGTTATTACCCACAGTCTGCACGATGGGATCGCCCGGAACATTCGCTTTATCCATCGCCGCGCGAGCTTCAGGAACCGTGATGCCTGATTGATTGAGCACAAATTCAGAACCGCCCTTGAACTCGATACCGAGTTCGAGGCCTTTCGCACCCAGCGCAAAGATTGAGGCAATGATTAAAATCGCCGAGAGCGAGTACCAGCGTTTGCGGTTATTGACGAAATTAAATGATTTCTCGCCACGATAGAGCTTATCGCCGAAGGAAATTTTTGTGGTCATGATTGCTTACCTCCGGTATTTCCGCGGACAACACGTCGTGCATCCAACCCAGAGAGTGGATGACCGTTTGCGAAGAATGGAACTTTTGCCAAGAGGGTAATCAGCGGTTTGGTGAACAAGAAGATAATCAGCAAGTCAATAATGGTGGTTAACCCCAGAGTGAAAGCGAATCCTCGGACCCCGCCAATCGCAAAGATAAAGAGCAGTGTCGCTGCGATGAGCGAAACTAGGTCTGAGATAACGATTGTTCTTCGCGCACGAACCCATGCGCTCTCTACTGCTGAACGGAAAGTTCTGCCTTCGCGGATCTCATCGCGCAAACGCTCGAAGTAGATAATGAAAGAGTCGGCCGTAATACCAATGGCAACAATCGTTCCAGCGATGCCTGCCAATGTAAGTGTGAACCCTACGTTCTTGCCGAGAATAATTGCCGCCATCCAGAGCAAAAGTGCCGCTAGGGCTAATGAGCCGACGGTGACAATTCCAAGGGCGCGATAGTAGAAGAATGAATAGACGATAACCAGTAGCAAGCCCAGCGCTCCGGCAAGGATGCCGGCCCGTAATTGGTCGCTACCTAAAGTTGGCGAAACCTGTTGTACTTCGCCGCGGTCGAAGGCCAGTGGCAATGAACCATATTTCAACACATTTGCTAAATCGCTTGCCTCTTGTTGTGTGAAGTTTCCAGTGATCTGTGCCTGTCCACCGAGAATGGCATCGATGATTCGAGGTGCAGAAACAACCAATCCATCGAGCACGATCGCGACCTGGTTTTGTGGAGGAGTCAGCGAGACTACTCGTTGAGTGATTTCGCCAAATTTCTTCGTGCCATCTTTATTGAAGGCAAGTGAGACAAACCAGCCACCGGTGCCCTGTTGATCGATCCCTGCAGTAGCAGTTCGCACTTGTCGACCAAGCACTTCGGCAGGCCCAAGAACAAAACGACTGGTTCCATCGCGATCACAGGTCACTAGAGGCTTGTCAGGGTCGTCTCCGCCGCCTACCAAATTCTTTTCGTCGGTGCAGTCGAGTGCGGCAAATTGCTGAGATAACTCATCGCTCACCTGAGCGTCTGCCGGTGTAGCAACTGGTTCCGTATTCGCAGTGGTATTTGGAGTAACAATAGGAGAAGCCGCTGGTGATGGGTTGGACATAGCTGGGGCGCTCTTGTTCAACTTACTCCCCGATGGTGCTGGGGTTGCAGAGGTTGATGCAGATGCTGATGCTGACGGCGCAGGTGCAGGTGCAGCCGGAGCTTCAACTGCGCTACCTACAGCTAGTACCTGTCGGAATCGAAGTTCTGCTGTTTGACCTACTAAGTCGACTACTCGTTCACCAGATTCGCCGGGTACTGAAATCACAATCTGCCGGTTAATACCGCTTCCTTGAGCCACTACTTCGCTCTCGGCAACGCCAAGGGAGTTCACGCGTTGGCGGATGATGGAAACTGCTTGATCTATCGATGCGGCTGTGACAGAGCCCGAAGCTCCGTCGACACGGGGCTGCAAGACCACGCTCGTGCCGCCTTGAAGATCAAGACCAAAGCGAATCTTGGTCGTTCCTTGGAGGAAAATTACCGAAGCGCCAGCGATGAGAATGACCAGTAGGGCCACGATGGCGCGACCTGGACGTGAGGTGCGCGAAGACGAAGTAGACACAAGGGCGAAGTCTAGAGCCCTTTTCTACTGGGGTCTAATCACCGAAATTGAGTATTTGCTCCCCCGTTTCGGGCATAAATGTGGGAGCAAGTGCAGCGGCCGAAGCAGGCGGAGTGCGACCTACATGCAGCCAAGCGGCAGGGGTTGCCATTCGCCCGCGAGGGGTGCGCGCGAGCAATCCCGCGCGGAGTAGGAATGGCTCGCAGATACTCTCGATAGTTTCATTCTCCTCGCCTACTGCCATCGCCATTGTGGAAAGGCCTACTGGGCCTCCGCCGAAACGGTCGATTAGGGCTAACAACAAAGCGCGGTCGAGGCGATCGAGGCCTAATTGATCTACTTCATAAAGCTCTAACGCCGCATGCACCTCTCGTTCGGTGAGTGAGCGACCCGATCCGTGCACTTCACCGTAATCACGAACTCGGCGAAGAAGTCGGTTCGCAATGCGTGGTGTTCCACGTGAGCGAGTGGCAATTTCACCTAGGGCCGAGGTATCAATTCGAATTTGCAACAATTCTGCGCTCCGTGCAACGACTTCTTGCAACTCTGCGCTCTCGTAAAAGTCCAATTGTGCAGTGAATCCAAATCGATCTCGGAGCGGACTTGGCAGCAGTCCTGCTCGAGTTGTGGCGCCAATTAAAGTGAAGCGCGGTAGCTCTAGCGGTATGGATGTGGCACCAGGACCTTTGCCCACGATAATGTCCACGCGAAAATCTTCCATCGCTAAGTAGAGCATCTCTTCGGCTGGTCGTGACATCCGATGAATTTCATCGATGAAAAGAATCTCACCTTCAGCGATAGAGGAGAGTATCGCCGCTACGTCACCGGCGCGTTGGAGCGTTGGTCCACTCGTAAGACGAATCCCTGCGCCTATCTCTTCTGCAACGATGTGGGCAAGTGTTGTCTTGCCGAGTCCGGGCGGTCCAGCCAAAAGAATGTGATCGGCAACGTGCCCGCGTTTTTTCGAGGCTGAAAGCACTAAACCTAATTGATCTTTAATTCGCTGTTGTCCCACAAACTCACTAAGAGTTCGTGGTCGAAGCGCTCCTTCGGCGCTCACTTCTTCGCCATCCGAGTGGGGCGAGAGGATTTGGTCGTCAGACACGATCGCTCTCCGTTGTTTGTGCTTTGGTATTTCCTTGCCCACCACTTTGCAGCGCCACCAAGGCAATTTTTAACTTTTCCTCAATCGATTCGGCAGAGCTCGTCTGAACAATTTCCAATGCATGGTCAATTTCGCGTGCGTTAAAACCCAAGCCGGCAAGCGCTTCGGCCACCGAAAGCGAGCTTGGCGAGTTAGGAGCTAGGGTTTTTTGATCCACGATGGCTAAGTGCACAACTTTCTCTTTTAACTCGAGAATAATCCGCTGTGCACCCTTCTTCCCTAATCCGGATACTTGTTCAAGGGTTTTCGTGTCGCCGGAGCTCACGGCTGAAACCAATTGATTGAGTGAAAGTGAACTTAAAATCGCATGCGAAACCTTGGGACCGATTCCAGAGACAGTTTGCAAAAGTAAAAAGAATTCGCGCTCAGCTATGGAGTGATAACCAAATAAAGTGAGAGCATCCTCGCGCACAAGTAACGTGGTGTGCAGAAATAAATCACTGCCAATCTCCGCGCTTAACCGAATTGTTGGTGTGACCATCACAGAGAAACCCACCCCATTGACATCAATTACTAATGCTTGCTCGGTGACCGCTAATACCTTCCCGCGAAGTGTGGCAATCATTGTTTTGCAGCAACAATCTTTGCGCGCATAGAACTTTGGTAGATATGACAGATAGCTAGCGCTAGAGCATCCGCTGCATCTGCTGGACTGGGAACTTCTTTCAGACGAAGTAATCGTCGAACCATCTCACCCACTTGCGCCTTATCGGCGCGACCAGATCCAGTAACTGCCGCCTTTACTTCACTTGGTGTGTGCAAGGTGACTGGAATGTTGCGGGCTGCCGCCAAGGTCAATGCCAAGCCAGCCGCTTGAGCAGTTTCCATCGCCGACCGTCTATTGGCTTGCACAAAAACCCGCTCTACCGAGATTTCGTCTGGCTGATGTTGATCAATCCATTGCGAAAGTCCTTGATTGATGGCATGCAATCGCTCGGCAAGTGGCGTTGTAGGAGCAGTTGAGATCACACCTACCGCTACAAAGGTGAGAGTTTTGCCGGGTTCGCCAGTTAGGACTCCAACCCCACACCGGGTGAGCCCTGGGTCGATACCCAATACCTTCATTGCTACAGAGTAGCCATCACTTCGTCAGAAATGTCGAAGTTGGCGTAAACATTCTGCACGTCATCGCAATCCTCGATCGCCTCGATGAGCTTGAAAACTTTACTTGCACCTTCGTTGTCGAGCGGCACTGAAACTGTTGGCAAGAACGGGGTATCCGCAGATTCGTACTCGATTCCCGCTTCATCCAGGGCTTTTCGAACTGAAGCCATCGCTGAGGGATCGGAGACTATCTCGAAGTTCTCTCCGAGGTCGTTGATTTCTTCTGCTCCAGCATCAATAACGAAATTCATCAATGTATCTTCAGTGACGTTTGCGCTCTTTTTCACAATGATCACTCCGCGCCGTCCAAAAAGATATGCCACCGAACCAGGATCGGCCATAGTGCCACCATTGCGGGTGACGGCCAGTCGAACCTCTCCTGCTGCGCGATTACGATTATCGGAAAGGCACTCGATTAGTAACGCAACACCATTTGGGCCATAGCCTTCATACATAATCGTTTCCCAATTTGCGCCGCCAGATTCAAGGCCCGCCCCACGTTTTAACGCTCTATCAATGTTGTCGGATGGAACTGAATTCTTTCGCGCCTTAGCTAAGGCATCAAAGAGAGTCGGGTTGCCTGCAGGGTCAGGGCCGCCAGTGCGCGCAGCTACTTCGATTGCCTTGATGAGCTTGGCAAATGTTTTAGCGCGACGAGAATCAAGAATTGCTTTCTTATGTTTGGTCGTCGCCCACTTGGAATGACCTGACATGACTTCTCCTAAATTTCTACTGAGTGCTAAGTCTATGAACCAGAGAGCTAACTTGCTACTTTGTTGATGAAGAACTCGTGTACTCCGTAACGATCCCCCACGACAATCTCTGGATGGAACGATGATGCGAGCAAGCGGCCTTGGCGGGCCAAAACTGGGTGGACGCCGGAGTCGCTTTGTACTGTGGCGATAATCTCGACTTCGGGACCGTAGCGCTCAATCCAGGGCGCTCGAATGAAAACCGCAGTTACCACGCCCGCGTCAATCGATTGTAGATCCAACTCTTTCTCGAAAGAGTCCACCTGTCTGCCAAATGCATTCCGTCGCACTGTTATATCCATCGCCGCAAGCGAATCTTGATCTGAACTTCCATCAAGAATCTCTCGTGCCAACAAGATCATGCCTGCACACGTTCCAAAAACCGGCAATCCAGCGTTAATTGCTTCTTTCAAGGGATGAAAAAGATTAAAAATGTGTAGGAGCTTCTCAATTGTGGTCGATTCTCCACCCGGCAAAATTAATGCATCAATACTTTTGAGGTCATCGGGACGACGAACTAAAGAATCGATTCCGCCGCTTTTCTGAATCGCATTACAGTGCTCTCGCACATCACCTTGAAGCGCGAGAACTCCGACTCGTTTCTTCACCAACCGCGCTCTGCAAGGCGGTGTGGCGCTGGAATGTCGGACACGTTAATGCCGACCATGGCATCACCCAGACCCCTGGAAACTTCGGCAACCACTTTAGGATCATCGAAGAAGGTTGTGGCTTTTACGCAAGCAGATGCCCGTTGCGCAGGATTTCCAGATTTGAAAATTCCCGAACCGATGAAGACTCCATCGGCACCTAACTGCATCATCATTGAAGCATCCGCAGGAGTGGCGATTCCGCCCGCCGTGAAAAGAACTACAGGAAGTTTTCCAGTTTCCGCAACTTCTTTTACTAATGCGAAAGGTGCTTGCAACTCTTTCGCCGCAACATAGAGTTCGTCTTCGCGCATTGACGTGAGACGTCGAATTTCGCCAGTGATCTTCCGAATATGTGTCGTGGCATTGGAAACATCACCAGTACCAGCCTCACCTTTGGAGCGAATCATTGCCGCGCCTTCGTTAATTCTGCGGAGCGCTTCCCCAAGATTTGTTGCACCGCAAACGAATGGCACCGTGAAATTCCATTTGTCGATGTGGTTTTCGTAATCTGCTGGGGTGAGCACCTCGGATTCGTCAATGTAATCAACGCCGAGCTCTTGCAAGATTTGCGCCTCTGCAAAATGGCCAATTCGCGCCTTTGCCATAACGGGAATAGATACCGCTTTTTGAATTTCCTGAATCATCGAGGGATCCGACATGCGCGCCACGCCACCTTGCGCACGAATATCAGCAGGAACGCGCTCTAGGGCCATAACGGCAACGGCACCTGCATCTTCGGCAATTCGAGCTTGTTCCGCATTGACTACGTCCATAATGACGCCGCCTTTAAGCATTTCAGCCATGCCGCGCTTAACTCGCGAAGTGCCCGTTACCTCACTCATATTCTCCCCAATACTCTCTTCCGGTCCGGTGAAGTCTACTTCGTCGGAGATGGACTGGCGCCTTCAGATTCGCCAGCAGCTGGAGGGGCTGGAGGTGCTGGCGGATAAGTGATCGCTGGCTCTTGGGCCACCAGGGCGAACCAAATTTGCCCCGCTTTAAAAGCAATCTCTTCGCCCAACTCAGTAGTGAATGTTGTGCCACTGAGCGCATCTGCGCGAGACCAAGTTCCGGTAATGGCTCGACCATCGCGGAATACGAATACTGGACCTTGGCCGATCGTGGTAACCAGCGGTGTTATCCCGCCAAACTTATCTCCGTACTTGGAATCGGTGATCGAGACCACTTGGACTACGAAGGTGCTCGCGACAATCGGAGCCCCACTTGCATCATCTTTACTCGTGCCGCTTTGTTCTATCAACCAGCCATCGGATTCTTCTGACCAGAATATTTCGTAGCGAGCTCCAGGCCACTTAATTTCAGCTGAAAGAACTTCTTTGCCTAATTTAGTTTTCTTACTGAAGCTCCATCCAATGCTCTTTGCGCGGGCAATATCAAACTCTCTCTTTTTTGCTCGTTCAAAAAGCGCCTGCGGATCCAAGATCATGTTCCATGGCGCACGCCGTTCTTTATCTCGAGAGTAGACAGAGAGACCTTCGCGTTCCGCTCCAAGGTTGTACAAGTTGGCGTTATCAATAACCGGACGCAATTTTCGTTGTGCGCCCGAGAAGGCAAAGGCGACTTTCCCAAATTGAGCAAGTAGTTCCATGTCACTAATCCGAGCGCTTCGAACTGGGCCAATCTGAGCGGGATACACCGAACTGTAAATAGCGGCAAGTCGCGTTGCTCCTCCTTCAACTTGTTCGATGTACACAACATCGGCATCTAACAATCCGATCTGCGGTCTAGCTTGCTTTGTGTCATCAATTTTTACCGCGAGCACTGGATTGCTCTGGCCTACCCGACCACTAAGCGGATTGATTGGCGGCGGTGGAGTAGGCGTGGACTTATTACCGTTCTTACCATTCGCCCCGCTACCGTCTGAAACTTGCGCGCAACCACTGAAGGTAAGTGCCAACAGGATAAATAGCGCAACAAATCCACGTTTTGAAAATCTCATCGCTCTCATTTCTTACACCTGTATCTCTTCAAAGGGATATCGCACCGGTAGCGGCGCTCGCCCGGCAAGACGAAAGACTTTCACGATAGGTCGAGCCCGTTGAGTTTGAGTACGCACTACGGCCTCCAAATGCAGAGCGATTGCTATCCGTAGCCGCTCTCGCGCTAGGGACAACTCCTGAAATATCTCATCCTCGGATGAAAGCGCATCCTCTTCAAGGAGGGAGAGAAGTAGGCGCGAGAGCTCCTCTTCAGCTTCCGAACGCTCTGCTTGATTGGCAATGACAGCAACGTGCGCTGCAGCGAGCAACAAGAGCGAGGTGGCAGGGTCTATTAAATTAGAACGCGCTACCTCAAGCGCTAAAGCTGAACGAGTGCGTAACGCCGCATCGAGATTTGCCCACGATGTGTCCACTCGATGATGAAGTCGGTCTAATCGCGTTGCAGTAAACGAGAGGTACCAAACTACGAGCAGCATCAACACCAAGATCGCAACTGGGAGGATGCTCATAAATTCTTATCCTCTCTATCTCGAGAAAAACGCAAATCCGAACCAAGTCGAACTTTTTCACCAGCTGCGCTCACCATGCGGTAAATATCGAGAATCGACTCCCCCACGATAGACCAATCGAATCGGTGTGAGCTCTTTTGACCAATAGCCTTCAACTGTTCTCGACGTGATGGATCGCTTAATAGCGCGCTTAAGCGTGCTGCCAATTCAGCGGAATCACCAACGGAAAAAATTTCACCCGCAGCGCCGCCCTCTAACACATCCTGAAAAGCTGGAAGGTCACTTGCAATCACCGGAGCGCCTGCTGCCATGGCTTCCGCAAGAATGATGCCAAAACTTTCTCCCCCTGTATTTGGAGCGACGTACAGCGCAATTGATCGAAGAACCTCTTGTTTACGACTTTCACTCACTCTGCCTAAAAACTGGGTGCGCTCGCGAAGCTCGGCGCTCATGGTCTCGCTAAATTCTGATGCATCACCAGGGCCGGCAACCACTAAATGGAATTGCTCGCCTCGTGCGAGGAGTATCTCGCAGCTTTCCAAGAGAATCGACAAACCCTTACGCGGTTCTTCGAATCGTCCGATAAAACCTATCGTTCGTTTCGGTAGGTCTGTTGCGCGCGAGCCCACTGCGAAATCGCTGTGATTGATGCCGTTTGGTATCACCACAGCATCAGTATCAAGATGGTCTGTCAAAGTTGTGCGCGCTGTCTCGCTCACGGCAATACGTGCGTGCAATTTTTCAATTGCTGGTTCCAAAATTGGACCCACGGCATAAATGGCTTTTTGTTTCGGCGCAGATACGTGGAATGTCCCCACGAGCGGCCCCTCAGCTGCCCAACACGCCAATAGTGAAAGTGAGGGAATTGCCGGTTCGTGTAAATGCAATAAATCGAACTCTCCCTCATTGATCCACTTTCGGACGCGTCTGTTGGCAACAGGGCCAAAAGCAACTCGCGCCACAGCGCCGTTGTAAGGAATTGCGATCGGGCGACCACTACTAGTTACCCAATCTGGCAAATTACTCTCATCGACCGCAGGCGCCATCACGGAAACGTCATGGCCTTGAGCCATGCAGTAGAGCGCTAGATCGTGGATGTGCGCCTGAACGCCGCCAGGCAGATCCCAGCCATACGGCGAGACCATCCCAATCCTCAACTTTCGCTCCTTTTTATTATCCGCATTCATCATCGGCTTAATCAACCCAAATCTTTTGCAGCATATGCCAATCTTCCGGAGAGCGAGCAATGCCCTCTGCAAAGATATCTGCAGCTTGTTGAGTGAGATCTTCAATTTTTGATTTGTCTGCGCCGTTGTTCGGGGTTAGCGGTTCTGAAAATTTAATGTGTATTCCAATGTCGGTATATGTAACGTGTGCCACCACGAGATAAGAATTGTTCCGCAAGGACAAGAGCGCTGGCCCACTTGGCATCTTGGCTACTCCATCGAAAAACCTAACTTCAATTCCACTTTTTGATAAATCACGATCTGCCACTAACGCTACAACTTCACCATCAGATAGGTGTTTATTGAGAATTGGAATGACATTCTCAGAGGTGGAGTAGATCCGCATTCCGATCCGTTGACGATAACTTAAGAATGCCTTGAAAACCCGTTCTGGCTTCAGTTTCTCTGCGACGCTGATGATTGGGATGCCAGTTGCGCAAAAATACGCTCCAGCGTGATCCCAGTTGCCTGAGTGTGGCAACGCGACAATAACACCCTTGCCTTCGGCCACTAATGAGCGAAACATCTCTTCACCATCTACAGTGACGGTAGAAGTGATTCGCTCTTGGCTCCACGTTGGTAAGCGAAATGCATCGCACCAATAGCGTAAGTAACTTTTCATGCCGCGTGAAGTTATCTCGACAAGTTCACGCTCACTGTAGTTAGGTTGCGTTCGGCGAAGATTATTCTTTAGACGGTTAAAGGATTTACTCTCACGTTTTATCGATCGCGCGGCCACTCTTGCAAAAAGTCGATATGCAGTTGCTTCAGGCAGGGATCGTACGATTCGCCAAGCTAGCAGATACAGAAAACTTGTAATGTGCGCAATCATCGCTGTTGCCACACTCGAACTACTCGATGCACAACGGTCATATAAGAGGCGATAGCTAGCAACCAGATCCCGATAGCCAGAATGAAAGGAGCTCCGAGTCCTGCGAAACCAGTCGCCACCAGCAAGATAATCGTCCGTTCAGGACGTTCGGCAAATCCCCCATCACATCGAAATCCCGCGGCTTCCGCGCGTGCTTTTACATATGAAACGAGAAATCCTCCAGCAAGGGCAAACCATGCCACCGTTTGCAATGGATCTTGCTCGAGATACAAGTAGTAGGTCACGCTCCCGATCAAGGCTGCATCTACAACACGGTCCGCAGTGGAGTCGAGGAACGCGCCCCATTGTGAACTCGTGCCCGAAAGTCGAGCCATTGTGCCGTCAACCAAATCACTAAAAATGAAGAGCAGTAGCGCCATGGTGCCCCAGAAAAAATCACCGCGTGTGAAAAAAACTAGCGAGACTCCAATCGTCCCTATCGAGCCAATAATCGTGATCTGATTGGGGGTAATTTTCTTCCGGAGTAAGGCGCGAGCAGTTGGCTCGACAACACGAGCGACCGGTGCGCGCAGGAAAGAACTAATCATGGTGGTTACATCGTAGGCTCATCGTGTGATTTCCTCCGGTAGCCCTACGCGCATCGCCATTATTGGCCACGAATCGGCCGACCTCGAAGGCGTGGCACGGGCCATCCCCGACAACTTTTCGGTCTCGGTTGCCTATGCAGACCAACTTAATTATGAATTCCCCGAATTCTCAGCTGTCGTACTAGCGATGAGCGCTTACGAAGGAGCCCCCAATTCCTTGATTGAAGTTTGGAATGAGTTAGCAGAGCTCTTGATTCCGCGCGCTATCGTCATCACAAAAATTGAAAACGAAGAAGCGGATTTTGATGAAGCAGTGCTCATTGCAAGGCGCATGTTTGGCGAGGGCGTCACGCCGTTCCTGGTGCTACACGCAGATAATGGTCAACCTTGTGCATTCATCGACCTAGAGACCCTGGAGATAAGAGATTATTCAACAAACACACTAGAAATTAGAGCGAGCGATGAAGATCATCAAATTCTAGTAAGCGAATTCCGAGAAGAGTACCTCGAGAGTATTTCAGGGCTTGAGGAACGGAAATTTGCAACTGGGTTATTTGTTCCCATCATTCCGTACTCCGCCGCTTTACATTTAGGGTCTGTTGAATTAACTAGTTACCTCGAAGAAGTCATTGAGGGATAATCCCTACTGCGGCCAGAGTTCGCTTAAAATGATATGCGTCTCATGAAGCATTTGTGAGAGAACTTTCGTACCGCCTATTACTGGCATGAAATTCGAATCCCCGCGCCACCGTGGTACTACATGCTGATGAAAATGATCTGGAAGCCCAGCACCTGCAATTCGCCCTTGATTCATACCCACATTGAAATTTACCTCAGCGTTCACACCGCGCAAGGCGAGCATGCTCGCTTTCGTGAGGGATGAAATTTCCTCGGTTTCCAGATCGGTAAGTTGAAGGTACTCACCAACGTGACGATAGGTGCAGATTAAAATATGACCTGGGTTGTATGGATACCTATTGAGCACAGCATAGGAAAACTTTCCTCGAGCAAGGATGAAGGATTCTGAGTCGGAAAGGCTTGGGATGTGACAGAACGGACACTCGTAATCCCCGTTACTGAGCTTGTCTATATATTCTTTACGAAATGGGGTCCAAATGCGCTCCCACTTATCGTGCGCATCACCCATCTCAAACCTGAATTCGAGAAGCGATTGCGCTTTGAATTTCCGCAATCGCATCTGCAATCGGAATTCCGTTTTTCTGCTCGCCGTTTCGATAGCGAATTGAAATGGCCCCTGCTTGCTGGTCTACTTCTCCTGCAATTACCATGAATGGGATCTTCTCTATTTGAGCATTGCGGATCTTCTTCTGCATGCGATCATCACTTCTATCTACTTCGATTCGAATTCCAGCACGCCGCATTGTCGATGCAATCTCTTCAAGGTAGGGCAGGAAAGCCTCAGCCACTGGTATCGCACGCACTTGGACTGGAGCTAACCAAGGAGGGAAGGCTCCGGCGTAGTGCTCGGTGAGCACGCCGAAGAACCGTTCTATGGAGCCAAAGAGGGCTCGATGAATCATGACCGGTCGGGCGCGTGATCCATCTGGAGCGACATATTCGAGATCAAAGCGATTTGGCAATTGGAAATCAACCTGGATCGTCGACATCTGCCAAGTTCTACCAATCGCATCTTTTGCTTGCACTGAAATTTTCGGCCCGTAGAACGCTGCTCCTCCTTCGTCAAGAACGAGTTCCAGGTTCTGACGTTCTGCAGCTTCGCGGAGCGCCTGAGTTGCAACAGACCAATCTTGATCATTGCCAACAAATTTTTCGTCATTGCGCGTAGACAGCTCGAGATAGAAATCGGCGAGCCCGTAGTCCCTCAATAGATTAAGAACAAAAGTAAGCAAACTATCTAATTCACTTGGCATTTGGTCTGGAGTGCAATAGATGTGCGCATCATCTTGCGTAAATCCTCGAGCGCGAGTGAGGCCTTGGATCACTCCTGATTTCTCGTAACGGTAAACCGTTCCGAATTCAAAAAGACGCAGTGGCAGTTCACGATAAGACCTACCGCTTGATCGATAGATCAGATTATGGAAGGGGCAATTCATTGGCTTCATGTAGTACGACGCGCCTGCTCGCTTAATGGTGCCATCGCTATTTCGTTCTTCGTCAAGAATCATTGGTGGATACATTCCCTCGGCATACCACTCCAAGTGGCCAGAGGTTTCAAATAGCGCCGCCTTGGTCAGGTGCGGTGAGTAAACGAATTGATAATTCTCTTCTTCGTGACGTTTCCGCGAATAATCTTCCATCGCTCGGCGAATGATTCCACCTTTAGGGTGAAACACTGCTAGACCGGAACCAATCTCTTCTGGGAATGAGAAGAGATCCAGCTCCACTCCTAGCCTGCGATGATCGCGCTTCTCGGCCTCTTCAAGAAATAGTAAATACTGATCAAGTTCCTCTTGGCTTGGCCAAGCAGTGCCATAAATACGTTGCAGCATTGGATTCTTCTCAGAACCTCTCCAATAGGCTCCTGATGAACGCATCAGCTTTACAGCTGGAATCAATTTGGTGGTAGGAAGATGCGGTCCTCTACATAAATCCTTCCAGGCTATCTCTCCATCGCGATTCAAATTGTCGTAAATTGTTAGCTCCCCTGCGCCAACCTCAACTGACGATTCATCGGATGCATCAGACTTAATTGCAATCAATTCACATTTAAAAGGCTCAGCAGATAGTTCAGCGAGAGCTTCTTGCTCCGAGACAACCCTTCGTCGAAAGCGCTGATTTCCTTTGATGATCTTTGACATCTCTTTTTCAAGGGAGGCGAGATCTTCTGGAGTAAATGGGCGCGCGGAATCGAAGTCGTAGTAAAAGCCGTCTTTGATTGGCGGGCCAATACCCAGTCGCGTTCCAGGAAAAAGATTTTGGACCGCTTGGGCGAGCACGTGTGCACTGGAATGTCTAAGAATTGACAAGCCATCGGGCGAGGAAACCGTCACCGTTTCAACAATGGTGCCTTCGCTGAGAACGGTATTCAAATCACGCAGTTCGCCATTGACGCGTAGCGCAATGACCTCAGGGCGGTCTTTGAAAAGTTCGCCGGTGTACTTCTCGATCTGCACGATAGTGCGCGCGCCATCAAGAGTGATTGTCAGCTCGGCCATAAATCTAAGCCTAGCGCGCACTCGCGCGTTCTTGAGGGTGCCTTACGCGAAATTACGTCGTATCGCGAAGAGAGCGAGAACTATCGCTACCACAATCACTATTGCGATACCTATATATAGCCGTCTCTTGCCCGGCGGAAGCGCTTTTTGCGCTGCCTTTATGGCGAGCATTTTGGTTTTGATTAACGCTCGATCAGCCCATGCAAATTCCGAGGCGAGGATGCCCAGTCCTGCAAAGATGATCAGCCAGCCTGGCCCTGGAGTAATCAAAAAGATTGCGCCAAGCACAGTGATAGTTCCACCAAGGACCGCAACACCAATCCGCCAAGCCAACTCGCCTGCAGGCGTGGTTTTTGCTCGAGCGCGGAACTTTTTAATCACGGGTTAAGGTTACCCGCGAGAGCGCCTTTATATGAAGTGGCTAATTCTTCAATTTTCCCTGAGCTCTTGTATTTCCTGCCATTTATCTCGGAGACCGGCTGGATGCTTCGCAAGCTTGAGATGAGCGCAACCGATTCACATCGCTGCAGCTCTTCGAAGAGAAGTTCACGCTCTGTGAGCAAGCCCCACTCAATAAGCAGCTCACGGGTGATTCCAGGCAATGGCCCCGCAGAAAGTGGGGGCGTTACCCATCTCCCACCGATGAGCGCGATGACGTTGGCTGTACTTGCCTCCATCACCAGGTCTTGAGTGTTAAAGAGCAACGCATCATCGGCCTTTCGCTCTTTTGCGTAGCGAAAGGCATGCAGGTACTCGCCATACGAGGTCGATTTTATTTTTTGCAAAGGTGACTTCGCGTTGAACGGGAAGGGGTAGGTAACCAGACCAGCGGGCTCGCTCCATTCCGTATACCCCTGGTGGGTGATAAGAAATGTGGAAGAAGCAGAGAGGGTGATTCGCATTCGCCCCACATTGATATCTGATGTGCTCTGCAATAGGGAGGTCACGGCTTCTGCTATTGCATCATTAGATGGACAACTGAATCCAAGTGATTGTGCGCCATGACGTAACCGAGCAATATGGCGATCAAGGGCTACCGGTTTCGCCCCGAGAGTAAGAATTGTTTCAAAAACTCCTTCGCCAAGCAGAAAGGAGCGATCGTTGAGCGGAAGGGTTGCTTCGCTCGAGCCTTCGTGGACCAATCGATCATTAAGCCAGATCATCATGAGTTTCCCTTGTCGCCGACAATTGATAGTAAACGAGTGGCCTTTAATTCCGTCTCTGCCCACTCCAACTCTGGTTCTGATCCCCACGTGATTCCTGCGCCAGTGCCGAATTTAAGAAACGACTCCGATTGAGTGTGATCTATCCAAAAAGTTCGAATCCCAACGGCAAGCTCGGCTTGATCGCCTTGTACCCAGCCGATTGCTCCACAGTACGGACCACGCGCCACGTGCTCTAACCGGGCTATTAATGCACGCGCCGCAGATTTCGGTGCGCCGCTAATTGATCCTGCGGGGAGCATTGATGTGAATATCGCATCCCACGAAAGGTTTGGCTTCAAATCCCCCTGCACATCCGAGACAAGATGTGCCAATCCCGGATGTTCTTCAACGGCAAGTAGGCGCGGAGTGTGGATGCTGCCGGTTTCACAAATTGAACCGAAATCATGTCGCACCAAATCCACAATCATCACATTCTCTGCGCGATCTTTTTCAAGAAATCCATCACGATTCTGCGCAGTGCCTTTAATTGGGCTGGAGGTAATTCGATTTCCCTCTCGACGTAACAAGAGTTCGGGTGAGGCAGAGGCGATGGAGATTCCTGGCAACTCCATCGATGTCAGGAAGGGGGCGGGATTGTGCGCGGCAAGTTTTGGCAGAAGTGCAACTAAGCTCTTATTCGATGTTTGCGCCGAGAGAATTCGACATAGATTGATTTGATAGACCTCCCCCAAAGCGATCGATTCGCGGACTTCTTGCACTGCCGTTTGGTACTGCGGCTGCGACAGTGAGCTCGTCCAGTTCCCATCTTGTGTCGACCACTCTGAGTCGATGGCATATTTGAAAAAACTCTCTTGCGCTCCCACGCGCACATCAGCAAAACGCGCAAAGGTCCGCTTGCCCTCGTAGGTAACAAGTACCGCCCAGAAATTTCCATCGCTTAATACAGCGGGATCCTCGGAAATCTCGACCAAGTCGCGAGCCCATACCCCCGCACGATAGAAACCCGATTCCATGCTTCCCACCGTAGCCCAGCCCCCTGCTTCATGACGGGTTCGCCCTACCCCCTACCCCTGCGGTAGATTTCGCCCTGCAGAAATGCGGATGTAGCGCAGTTGGTAGCGCATCACCTTGCCAAGGTGAATGTCGCGGGTTCGAGTCCCGTCATCCGCTCGAGTGTGTTTTACCAGTGGGTGGACACCTTTGGTGGGATGGCCGAGAGGCGAGGCTCAGGACTGCAAATCCTGCTACACGGGTTCAAATCCCGTTCCCACCTCAACGCTTGAACACCATAGTTTTAAAACTGAATACCTGGACGATTGGCGCAGCGGTAGCGCACTTCCTTGACATGGAAGGGGTCACTGGTTCGATCCCAGTATCGTCCACCAGAACATCACGACTTCATGAATCTTTCTACCATTCATGAAGTAACCTCTTAGCATGATTACGATCACTACGAGCCTTGAACATATGGCGTGGTCTAACCAAAAGGTTTTTACTCTACGTAAAATGTCGACGGGAATTGAATATGTCCGCAAGTAAATGGCAGAAGCATGATCGCGCCGAAACGATAGCTGGCGATTTCTCTGAATTCCTGGCAACGCGCAGAAGCACTCGAGATTTCGCTCCGACTCCGATACCTCATGAATTGATTGAAAGTTTGATTGCAGATGCACTGACTGCGCCAAGCTGGTCAAATACCAGGCCCTTTAAGATCTGCATCGCCACTGGTGATGTAAAAGAGCGAATCAGTAGTGAATTTCTCGCTCGATGGTCGAAACTTTCCACCTTCAGAAATGGCAACTTGTTTATTAAAGTGAAAAAGCTTCTCAAGGGTGCAGGACTACCTACAAGCAATCGCCTTTTGGCTAGAGCGTACGTCCCTGAGTTAAAGCCTCGTGCGGAACGAGTAGGTAGAGAGTTGTACGAATGGATTGGCGTGCAGCGCGGCGACCGAAAAGCCCGCGATGCGCAATGGGCAAAGAACTACGAGTTCTTCAATGCTCCCGCAGAACTAATCATTTACATTCATAAAAGCCTTCATATTTTTGCGGCTAATGATGCCGGACTTATGTTGCAGAATTTGATCCTTTCAGCGCACGCTCGCGGACTAGGCACATGCCTTCAAGGCGCTGTTGTGATTTGGGATGATGTCATTCGAGGTGAGTTTGATGTCCCGAAGGATTATCGGATTCTCACCGGGCTCGCGATTGGCTACCCAAAAGATTCACACGTTAATAAGTTTGGCGCCCATCGCCTTGCTCCAGAGGAAATCATCATCAAACCTCGATCTGAGAGTTAATTCTCAAGAAGTTTGCGGGCTTGGTTGAGAATCTCTCCTCTATATTGTTCGACAAGAGAGATATGTCCGTGACCAGGCACGAAGTTAAGTTGTGCGGTGGGAATATTTCTAGCCAACCACTCACTGTGCGCCCGTGGAACCATGAAATCATCATCACCCTGCCAGACTAAAACCGGCTTAGATATCTGGCTTAACGAGAATCCAAATTTCTGCACGAACGCTAAATCATCATCGAGCCAACCATAAAAACCTTCTTGTAACGCGCGTCGATAAGAGGCCGCATCATGCTCAGCTACCTCGGGCGTGAGGGCTCTTTTATCTGCTTCCCCGATGAGACCGCCAAAAGCGGCAATCAATTCAGCGCCGGTAACAGCGGCAAAACCAGGAGCATTTATCGCCATCCAACTTTCGATAGCGCTCTCTCCAGCTAATGCAGCGCCAAACTCTTCGTGATTCTCTGGCCCCATTCCCGCTAAGAAATCAAGATCGTCATGGCCCCATTCACCCACGCCAGCCAGAGTGATTGCACCTGCACATGCTAGATGTCGAGTCATATTGATTGCATGTGGTCCACCGCCTGACCATCCGATGGAAATGAACTTACGTACCCCCAAATGCTCGATAAGTTCCGTTTGATCCTCCAGATCTAAGGCCACCGTGCGAGCTCTTCGTCGATCACTTAAGCCGTAGCCAGGTCTGCTCGCAGCTATTGCCTGTACATCAGAAATCTCTGCCAACCAATTCGACCAAAGGGTGCACTCTCCGGGCGTGCCGTGATGAAAGAGAATCGCAGTTTCGCTCGTTACTTCATTGGTGATGTAGTCGAGCGCTCGCCCATCACGCAAGGTATGAATCATCTATTTGGCTTTGCTAATTGTGAAAAAACTGAATCAAAAAACTCGGCGAACACCAGAGATTCATCAAGAGACATAATCCAGCAATCACTTCGACCACGTACCTTCTTCGCGAAATCATCTGCCATTAATTGGTATGGATCACAAGCGTCGAATTTCTCCACGCGCTTACCAGTTTTTCCGTAAATCTCGAGTGTGCTCGGAGAATTATGAGAATTGAAAGCGTCATTTCCTCCCATCACCACTGCACCATCGCTACCAAACACTTCGAAATAGAGAGTCGAAGGGACGTTCATCGACGTAATTGATTCAGCTTTCGCGCCACCAATTGTGAATTCCACTCGGACCGTTTCATCGCTACCCATGTGATGCCAAGCGACCTCAGCTTTCGTGATTTCAGTGGGTGCAAAATTCATCAACCAGATTGGTGCTGCTACTGAATAAGGTCCGAGGTCATAAAGACCTCCTCCCCCTAACTCTGGAAGAGCTCGGATGTTCTCATCCGGCAAACCATCGTAGGTAAAACATGTCTTGATACGTTCAACTGTTCCAATCTCTCCAGAGCGAACTATCTCTGCCAATCTCTTTGTTCGCGGATGCCACCTATTCCACGAAGCTTCCATAAATAAACGTCCCGTTTCCTTAGCGACCGCAGTGGCTTCGCGAACTTCACTTGCATTCATAGCCAGTGGTTTTTCGCAGAGCACATCTTTGCCTGCACGCATCGCTTTAATCGACCAGGGAATATGGAGCGAATTGGGAAGTGAAATGTAGATTGCTTCAACGTTAGGATCGTCAATTAACTCCTGATAGTCGGTGTAAAACCGCCCGCTCGGTGAAAGCGCCTTTGCACGTTCAGCGTCTTTACCCGCGACGGCATAGATTTCACCCCACGATGAATTTTTGATAGCCGGATAAAGCGCCTTCTTCGCAATCATTCCTGCCCCTATGAAGCCCCACCGAACAGGAGCGCTCGCCTGGTTCATCTACTTCCCCCTTTCGCTTCAGCCCAAATGTCAGAGTGAGAACATAGGCTTAGCCCATCATGAGAGCAAGCGCTAAGCCAGTACCCGCCTCCGCGCTTGCGCCTACCCTCGATGACATTCCCCTTCCGCTGCGCTTGGGCACATTCGTAGTAGTAGATCTTGAAACTACCGGCACCTCTCCTAACGCAGGCGCCATGATCACCGAGATTGGCGCGGTGAAAATTCGAGGTGGTGAAGTACTCGGTGAATTTCATACGCTCGTCAATCCTGGTTCGCCCATTCCACCCTTCATCACGGTGCTCACCGGAATTACTGATGCGATGGTGGCACCTGCCCCACTCTTTAGCGAAGTGCTACCAGGGTTTTTGGAATTTTGCGGTTCTTCGGATGAAACAATTCTCATCGCACACAACGCGCCTTTTGATATCGGATTCCTCAAAGCTGCCGCAGAAAGCTACTCCTATTCGTGGCCCAGTTTTCGCGTCCTCGATACAGTAAAGATTGCTCGAAAAACACTCGCTAAAGATGAAACACCAAATGTGAAGTTGGGAACGCTTGCACAATATTTTGGTCTCGAAGAACCACCCACCCACCGTGCTCTTGATGATGCCCGAGCAACCGTGCACATCTTCCATCACCTACTGGAGCGGCTTGGCAATGTTGGCGTAGAAACCCTTCAAGAGTTGCAGAATTTTTCTCATCCACTGAGCGAGAGCGAACGAGGCAAGCGAAAACTCGCTGATAACCTTCCCAACTCGATAGGGCTCTACATTTTTCGCGATAGCGACGATAAACCGTTGTACATAGGCATCTCAAAGAACATTCGAAAACGGGTACTTACTTACTTCTCTGCCTCCGAAACGCGATCACGCATGCGCGAAATGATTTCCTTAACAGCACGGATAGAGGCCTTACCAACACCGACGTTGATTGATGCCCAGGTGCGTGAGCTGCGGCTAATTCGCGTACATTCCCCTCGCTACAACCGTCGGTCGCGATTTCAAGAGCGCACTCTTTGGCTCTCGCTAACTGAAGAGAAATTCCCCCGACTGGCAGTCTCAAAAGGACACGAGAAGATTTCCCTGGATAGCCAAGTAATTGGCCCCTTTGGTGGACGTTTCGATGCTGACCTTGCTCGTCAAGCGCTACATAGCGCCACAACTATTAGGCAATGCACACCTCGAATCACCTCCGCCTCTATCAAAAAAGCCAGCGCCTGCCTTCTCTATGATCTTAAGAAATGTTCGGCGCCCTGCATTGGTGCAACCAATGAAGAAAATTACAACGAAGTAACGTTGCAGGTATCCCGACATCTCACGAGTCAAGCTGGCGAAGTTGTTACGCACCATTTTGAGAGAATTTCACAACTCTCGCGCGAAGAACGTTTTGAAGAAGCAGCCGAGGTGCGAAACCAACTCACGGCATACTTGCGCGGATTTTCACGGAGCGAACACCTCAAATCTTTCTCTGCTCTCGAAGATTTAATTGTTGCTAAGTTCTCCGATCAGAATTCCGAGATTGAGATTGCGCACATTCGTCGCGGTGCGCTCGAGCGTTCCTTAACGGTGAGCTCTGTGCGCGAGATTGCCTCGGCGGTGGATTCATTCACCCTAGCTGCACAGCTTCCAGTGGAGAGCGTTGCCCTATTCCCACGTGCGACCCCTGAAGAGGTAGAGATGCTCATGCGATGGGCATCTGACCACCAAGCGCGACCATTATTCATCTCAGGAGAGTGGAAATTGCCAACTTTCGGAGCCGCTTTTCACAAACATAAAGTCGAATCCCTCGCTAAACCTGATGAGAACGTTCAATCCAACTTTCCAGCAGCGCGCTAGCGGCCCCGGAATCGATAGCCGCTCCCGCTTTTTCAAGAGCAGTGGTAAATCGTTCTGAAATATATTCAGCCATCACATCCTCAGTGAAGCCTTCAAACGCGATAATCGCTGCGGCAGCGTTAAGCAACACCACATCTCGCATTGCCCCGGCACGTCCGTTAAGAATCGCACGCAGGTGTTCAGCGTTCTCTTGAGCGCTACCACCCCGAAGCGCTTCAATGGGAGCTCGGGCTATCCCCCATTCCTGCGGATCTATTTCATCCTGCTTAACTCTCTCCGAACCAATCACGTATATTTGAGTTGGCGCTGAAAGACTAATCTCGTCAAGTCCATCATCGCCACGAAAAACCAATGCATCAGCTCCCCGCGATCGAAGTACCTCAGCAACAATGGGAAACATCTCAGCTTTTGCTACACCGATTGCGTATGCATTTGGTTGAGCAGGATTTGAAAGCGGTCCTAGAATGTTAAAAATGGTGGGATATCCCAAAGATTTACGGGCAGGTCCTGCATGACGCATCGCGCTATGAAACATCGGCGCAAAACAGAAACCCAATCCAATCTCTTCAACTAACTGCGCAACTTGCGAACCATTTAATTCAATTCTGATTCCCAGCGCTTCAAGCACATCAGCTGCGCCAGATTTTGACGTTGCCGCCCGGTTGCCGTGCTTAACGACGCGAGCACCGGCGCTTGCCGCCACAATTGCAGATGTCGTAGAAATGTTGATGGTATGAAATCCATCGCCCCCAGTTCCTACTGTGTCGACTGCTCGATCTGTGATGGAAATCGGCGCCGCATGCGCGTACATCGCTTCAATAAAACCTGATACTTCAACTGCGGTTCCACCCTTACGTGTGTGAAGCGCCAAAAATTCCGCAATCTCTTCCTGAGTGCGATTACCGCCGAGAATCTCCTCCATCACCGCTCGACTGTCCGAGCGCAAGAGATCGTGATTGAGGGCTAGTTCGGCGAGCGCATGGTTCCAGCTGTCATGAGAATTACTGGCCATTGTGAAATCAGCTCTAATGAGATGGCTGTGAGCTCGCGCTCGAAACGACCGTCTTTTGCGGGAGTAAAACCGCTACTTCGCGAGCGAGGGCGCGAGGGTCAATCGGATGAAAGGCGATAGCGTCAACGCGCGCCCATGTGGCAAGCCACCGATCTGCCTCTCGGGCGATAATGCCCACGATCGGGGGCGCTTGGTAAATCTCATCCTTGAGTTGTCGGGCTAAGCCGAGCCCGCCTTCAGGGGTGGCTTCGCCATCAACGATCACAAGAGCTGCCTGGCCCTTGTCATCGAAATATCCTCGGAGCGCATCGGCGGTGGCGAACTCCTTAATCGTGATCGGGGCGCTCTCGGGGCTTGGTGAAGGGGTAATCGCCCGTTTAATAGCTGCGCGGACCAGCGAATTATCCGAATAGACCAGAACGATTTCGTTTGCCATATCCCTAGCCTAATGGAGGGTGTGAGCGCTAAAGCCCGAGCCCACGCCTGCAATCCTTGCGACCTGCTCGCGTGATGAGATTCACCCCAATTTGACCCCCTCTCGAGCGGCCAAAAACTCTCTATCTCCGCGGAAAATCGGGAATAATCAAGGCATGTCCGCTACCGCCCAGCACCAGGATTCCTATCACGCTAGTTCATCCCGCCCCAACTTGGTGGCTGTTGGAACCATCGTCTGGCTCTCCAGTGAATTGATGTTCTTTGCAGCGCTCTTTGCGATGTACTTCACGACCAGGTCGGTGCAAGGCCCCGAAATTTGGAAAGCAAATACCGATCTCCTGGCCATCCCATTCTCTTCATTGAACACAACGGTTCTTGTCCTGAGCTCGGTAACTTGTCAGTTCGGAGTATTTGCTGCAGAACGTTTTCAAGCGCGCCGAACCGGCAAGCTTCGAAATATCTCAACATGGGGCATGCGCGAATGGTTTGCCCTCACCTTTCTCATGGGAGCATTTTTTATCGCAGGTCAGGTTTACGAGTATGCCCATCTTGTGATGGAAGGTATTTCGCTAAGCAGTAATGCCTACGGTTCGGTCTTCTACATCACCACTGGCTTCCATGGCCTGCACGTCACTGGGGGCTTGTTGGCCTTTCTCATCGTTTTAATCCGGACAAGCTATGCACGCACTTTCGGCCACAAACAAGCAACCACGGCAATCGTGGTCTCGTACTACTGGCACTTCGTTGACGTTGTATGGATTGCCCTGTTCGCATCGATTTACTTGGTCAAATAGTTCACGAGATATAACAGGAAAGGCAGCGTTGACTTCATGTCACTCTTTAGATGGCTCACTGGCAAGAGACGTCATCGCGCCATGGCTCCTGCTCTCTTAGTTGTTGGCCTCTTTCTTATCGGCGGCATTTACTCCATTGCAGCACCCCCAAATAATGCAACGGCAAGCAATGCACGTTCGGCGTTGATTGAAGAGGGAAAGAACATCTTCCTCCGAGGATGTTCCTCATGCCACGGCTTAAACGCAGAAGGTGGAAGCATTGCGCCTTCGCTGATTGGCGTTGGTGCAGCATCGGTAGATTTCCAAGTAGCCACCGGTCGAATGCCCATGGGTGATATGAGTGTCCAGGCGATGCGAAAGAAGCCGGTGTACAACGCGCAAGAGATAGCTGCTCTTGCTGCATATGTTGCGAGCTTGGCTCCAGGACCTGCTATTCCTACGGAAGAACAATTGGATTACGAGCGCGATGGAAATGTTGCTGAAGGTGGCGAGCTTTTCCGCACCAACTGCGCAATGTGCCATAACGCAGCAGCGCAAGGTGGTGCGCTCACTGCAGGCAAATATGCACCAACGCTTATGGGAGTTGAACCGGTGCACATTTACGAAGCAATGATTACTGGACCGCAGGCGATGCCAGTCTTCGGCGATCGCGCCATCACCCCTGAAGAGAAACTCTCCATAATCAAGTGGGTCAAATCTGTTGAGAGCGAAGGAAATTTTGCTGGAGCATCACTGGGCAAAGTGGGCCCGGTGACAGAAGGTTTAGTGGCATGGGTGGTAGGCATTGGTGCGTTAATTGCAATCGCAGTCTGGCTAGCCACGAAAGCGCGCTAAAGCAGATGTTGAGCAGAGAAGAAGTTTTATCAAGCAGTAGAGAACAGTAGAGAACAGTAGAGAGGGAGCAGTACTAGATATGTCGAATCAACTAGAGCCACTTGCAGATCCTGGCCTTCCTCATCATGTCCACCGCAAGGCTGATACCGATCCGAAAGCTGAGAAGCGCGCGGAACGTCAGGTCTCAATCCTCTTTCTCTTGTCCACTGCCGGAACTCTGCTCTTTATCTATTCATTCATCTGGATTCCTACCGACCTCTTTGTCTTCTTGCCACTTTTTGGAAATATCAATGCGCACAACCTCGGTATCGGTGCCGGGTTAGGTTTCGCGCTCTTCTTCATTGGTGCTGGCGCTGTCCATTGGGCAAAAACTTTGATGCCAGATGAAGAGGTGATCGCACAGCGTCACGAAATGCGCTCCAGCGATGAAGATCGAGCTTCCTTTGTTGCAACAGTTAAAGCAGAGGCAGGAAAAGTTCAACTTGGTCGCCGTTCGATGATCAAAAGAAGTCTCGGACTTGCTCTGGGGCTTGTCGGACTCTCACCAATAATTCTGCTCCGCGATTTAGGACCACTACCAGAGCAAAGACTTTTGAAAACCACTTGGGACACCGGGGTGCGCATCGTTACCGACCCCGGAAATCGACCAATCCGACCAGAGGATCTCGAAGTTGGCGCGATCGCTCACGTCCTCCCCCAAATCGACGACCCAGAACATCGCAAGCTCTCAGACATCGCCAAAGATGCCGCCATTTTGATTCGCGTGCGCCCGGCAGAGCTCAAACTCTCGGAAGAGCGAATGTCGTGGACGCACGAAGGCATCATCGCCTTCTCTAAAATCTGTTCGCATATGGGTTGCCCTGTTGCCCTCTACGAACAACAGACAAAACATCTGCTTTGCCCATGTCATCAATCGACATTCGATGTGCCAACTGGTGCCAAAGTTATCTTTGGCCCCGCTGCGCGCCCTCTGCCACAATTGGCCATCACCGTCGATGGCGAGGGTTACCTCGTTGCAGCGGCACCATTTAACGAACCGGTCGGACCGAGCTTCTGGGAGCGAAACATATGATCACGCGTCGCGAGAAAATCGCAGGTGGTGCAGCAAATTTCATTGACGAGCGCACCGGTGCTGCTAAATGGGTGAAGAAGAGTTTACAAAAAGTATTTCCTGATCACTGGTCCTTTATGTTGGGTGAAATTGCGCTCTATTCGTTCATCATTCTCTTGCTCTCAGGAACCTTCTTAACGTTCTGGTTCGTCCCTTCCCAAGAAGAGTTGGTGTACAACGGCTCATACCTTCCACTAAACGGTGTGAAGATGTCTGCTGCTTACGAATCCACGCTCAACATCTCCTTTGATGTACGCGGCGGTTTGTTAATGCGCCAAGTTCACCACTGGGCTGCGCTGCTCTTTCTCGCCGCAATGGTTGCGCACTTGATGCGCGTCTTTTTCACTGGCGCATTCCGTAAACCTCGTGAACTTAACTGGATTTTCGGCGTTGCTCTACTTACGTTAGGAATCGTTGAGGGCTTCCTAGGCTATTCACTTCCCGATGATCTTCTCTCCGGCACGGGAATTCGAATAGCAGAAGCAATCATTCAAGCAATTCCGGTGATTGGAACGTACCTTGCGTTCTTTGCCTTTGGTGGCGATTTCCCAGGCGAACTCTTCATTCCACGGATTTACACCGTGCACGTGCTCCTTCTGCCAGGAATCTTCCTAGCGCTCATTACAGTGCACTTGATGCTCGTGTGGTACCAGAAGCACACTCAATATCCAGGCGCTGGACGTACCGAGAAGAACGTCGTCGGCTACCCATTACTTCCGGTGTATATGGCAAAAGCCGGTGGCTTCTTCTTCATCGTCTTTGGAGTCACAGTGCTCCTGGGAGCTTTCGCGTCCATTAACCCCATTTGGATCTTTGGTCCATATACGCCAACTCAGATTTCGGCTGGTTCGCAGCCGGACTGGTACATGGGCTGGCTCGATGGTTTAGTCCGAATGGCTCCGCCATTGGAAACGTATCTTTTTGGATACACCATCTCATGGAACATCCTGATTCCAGGATTGATTGTTCCTGGCATCATCTTTACCGGCATGGCGCTTTACCCATTCATTGAGGCATGGGCAACTGGAGATAAGCGCGAACACCATTTACTCGATCGCCCACGGAATGCGCCGACGCGGACCGCAATAGGTGCGATGTCGCTGACCTTCATGATCGTTTCACTCATCAATGGAGGAAACGACCTCATCGCCACCCACTTTGGTTTGAGTATCAACCAGATTATGTGGGGCACGCGAATTAGCATCATCGTGCTACCCCCGCTGGCCTATGTCATCACTAAGCGAGTTTGTCTTTCGCTTCAGCGCTATGACCGCGAATTAGTTCTCCATGGTCGAGAAACGGGACGTCTAGTGATGTTGCCACACGGTGAATACATTGAAGTGCACGAGCCGATCTCTCCTGAGCAGGCCCACCTCTTAACGCAGCACCAACAGGCGCTCCCCCTCGACGCCCCCGCAATTGATGCCAATGGCGTTGCGCCACGGGCAGGGATAAAGGCGAAGGTCCGCAGACGTTTGAGTAAGGCAATGCTCGGCGAGCAAATCGCTAAACCAACTGCTGAAGATGTAAAAGCTCTTGAAGGTGGACACCACTAAAGAACTAGCGCCAACTTCTCAATATCCCGGCCACCACCGAGGTTTCAGTTCTGGTGCAGCCGGGATATTTTTTAACGTGAAGTGTTTAACGACGTTCGTATTGCAGTGACCAACCCATGATCGAAATCATCAAAGCAGTCGCGCCAATAAGAGTGAACCACCAACCAAGAATCAAGCCCAACCCGGTCAGCGTTGCAAAGAGCGATACAACAAATGGCCACCAGGAGTGAGGGCTAAAGAATCCCTGCTCTCCTGCTCGATCGGCGATTTCACCTTCGAGATTATCTTCAGGGAGTGTTGCGCCTACCCGCCGGTCAGTGAACCAGAAATAAAATCCAATCAAGATCGCAAGACAGGTGCTCAAAATGAGCGCAACGATGCCGACAACCTCTTTAGCCCACAGCGCATAGACGACAGTAACGATGGCGTAAAAGAGAGCGATACCACCAAAAAGGCGCCATCCAAACTTCATCTACTTACCTCGTCTTTCTGGTTCTCTAGTTATTGCGGTGAACAACATCCGAAGCTTAGTGAGGGCCTACTTCTGGATGGTGGAGATCAAATGCTGGACGCTCACTTCGAATTCGAGGAATCGATGTGAAGTTATGACGCGGTGGTGGACAGCTGGTTGCCCATTCAAGAGATCCGCCATAGCCCCACGGATCATCAGTGGTGACCTTCGGTGAGTTCCGAGTAATCCAGATGTTGAGCATGAACGGAATCGTCGAGAAGGCCAGCAGGAACGCGCCGACTGTGGAAATCATGTTCATGCCAGTGAAGCCGTCGCTGGCGAGGTAATCGGCGTAGCGACGTGGCATGCCTACGATTCCGAGCCAGTGCTGAATCAGGAATGTTAGGTGGAAGCCCACAAGCACGGTCCAGAAATGAATCTTGCCGAGCGTCTCGTTAAGCATGCGACCGGTGAACTTTGGCCACCAGAAGTAGAAGCCACCGAACATCGCAAAGACGACTGTGCCGAAGATGACGTAGTGGAAATGCGCCACAACAAAGTACGAGGCAGAGACGGCGAAATCTAATGGTGGGCTAGCAAGAATGATGCCTGTCAATCCACCGAAGAGGAAGGTGATGAGGAAGCCAAGCGACCAAATCATTGGCGTATCCATGTGAACTTGACCGCGCCACATAGTTCCAATCCAGTTAAAGAACTTCACCCCAGTTGGCACACCAATCAAGAAGGTCATGAAGGAGAAGAACGGTAGAAGCACTTGTCCAGTTGTGAAGAGGTGATGCGCCCATACAGCTACCGAAAGCGCAGCAATCGCAATTGTTGCCGCAACAAGGCCCTTGTAACCAAAGATTGGTTTTCTACTGAAGACGGGAAGGATTTCACTTACGATGCCAAAGAATGGCAGCGCGAGGATATAAACCTCTGGGTGACCAAAGAACCAGAAGAGATGCTGCCAGAGCATCGCGCCACCGTTTGCTGGGTCGAAGATAAGCGCTCCGAAACGTCGATCTGCTTCGAGGCCAAGTAACGCTGCTGCAAGTGGTGGGAAGGCTAGGAGAATCAAAATTGAGGTAAGTAATACGTTCCACGTGAAGATTGACATCCGGAACATGGTCATTCCAGGTGCGCGCATACAGAAAATTGTGGTGATGAAGTTAACGCCACCCAGGATTGTTCCAAGACCGCCAATAGCAAGTCCCATGATCCATAGATCGCTGCCAATGCCCGGCGAATATTCAGCGCTGGATAGTGGTGCGTAAGCAGTCCAACCAAACGAGGGTGCGCCTCCAGGGGTAAAGAAGCCTGCAATCGCCATGAGGCCACCGAATAGGTAGAGCCAGTAGGAGAGCATGTTCATTCGTGGGAACGCGACGTCAGCAGCGCCAATCTGAAGCGGCATGATTTCATTGGCAAATCCGACGAAAAGCGGAGTAGCAAACATCAGCAACATGATGATTCCGTGCATTGTAAAGAGCTGGTTGTACTGCTCAACGCTAAGGAACTGTAAACCTGGTCGAGCAAGCTCTGCACGCATGAACAGCGCCATCACGCCACCGATGAGGAACCAGATAAAGGAGGTAATGAGGTAGAGGTGTCCAATGACCTTGTGGTCGGTAGTGGTCATCCACTTAACGATTAACCGACCCTTGCTCAGTGGCTCTGTTGGACGGGTTTGCGAGAGAGTTGGGCGCTCTGCGTATGTTGTCATGCAACACCACCTTTAAGTGCGTTGACGTAGCTCTGATATTCCGTTGGTGAAACTACTTTCACGGTAAATCGCATTTGCGAGTGATTTCGTCCGCAATGCATATTGCAGAATCCTGGATAAGTGCCCTCTTTCTGGGCGGTGAATTCAAATTGATTCTTGACATAGGGCAATGCTTGCATCTGCATCATAAACGCTGGAATCCACATGCTGTGCACAACATCAGAGGCAGTGAGGTTGATGCGAACGCGCTCACCAACAGGAAGATAAAGAGTGGGCAGCTTCTCCGGCGTACCCGTAACTGTCTTTTCCTTCGCTTCAGGATAGGTGAACTGCCACGCCCATTGAATAGCGTTGACGTCGATTTCATGGACTGCAACTCCAGCAGGTGAAATCTTCGTGATGGCAGATTGATCTCGAGCGGTGAAATAAAACAAAACTGCAACGATGATAAAAGGAATTACTGTGTACATAATCTCAAGCGGCATGTGATAACTCACTTGCTCAGGAAGTTGCTCAGGTCCACCTGTGGTGACGCGCCGTTTCGCTCGGTATCTAAATGCTGCCCAAAGAATTAGCACTGCAGTAAATGCACCAACGACAAAGGCGGCAATCCATGCCCATTGCCATAGGAAGTGGGAGCGATCGTTGATATCAGTTACGCCGCGAGGAAAACCAAGTGCGGGAAGTTGTTCTGAGGAACATCCGGAGAGAATGAGCGCAAGTGCTCCCAAGGAAAAGAGGCCACGCCCCTTGGCGCTTACTCGCTCGGGGCGAGCAGGGCCGAACCCTTCAATTGAGCGGACTTCTCCCCCTGCAGCCATAGGAAAAGAATAGTCGCCCCTTTCGCCATCCGTTGAGTTGGCGAGTACCGTCTGCCTCGTGGTAATGGTCACAGCGGGCGCATTCGATGGAGAACACCCGCTCCACCCTGCCGGCGCCGAGGTGCTTCGCGCGGCTTTCGAGCGCGGCTGGGCTCGCCCCGATGGACTCAGTGCGGCAAGCGCCCAATCCCGGCATTTACTCAGCTCGGCACGGGAAGAGATTGCGGCGGGCCTTGGCGTCAGAACAGATGAAATTGAATTTTGGGGTGAACCGGCGCTCATTTCGCCAGTGGCCATCATGGGGGCCTCTCATTTTGCGCACGGCACCTTCATTGCAGGGGCGACCGAACGGCAAGAAATCTTGGCAGTGGGGGCACGCGCGCAATCGATGGCGACAATTCCGGTATCAGAGATTGGATTAATCGATAGAGATCTCTTACTTGAAGCGCTTGAGAGCGATTCAACTGTGGCGATTCAAGCAGCGAACATCGAGACTGGAGTGAGACAAAACCTCGCAGACTTGGCACCACTTGTCGGCGGTTTGGGAGCGCATCTACATCTAGATTTCGCCGCTGCTGGTCCCTTAGTGAAGCTTCCAGCGTATTGGTCAACGGCAGATTTTCCCGCGAAAAGTTGGGATGGTCCCGCTGGGCTAGGCATCATGGTGATTAATGCGAATCAACGGTGGGCGAATCCATTAGCCATCAATACAACCCATCGCGCACCCGAATCCTTCTCACTACCCCTCGCATTGGCAGCTGCAGCATCGCTAACTGGATGGCTCAGTGATTCAGCGCGCGAGGCAGAACGCATCAGATCGTTGATAACGCTGATGCGGACCGTCATTAAACAAACGATTGTCGATGTTGACATTGCCGGTAGTGGCGACGCTAATCAATCGTTGCCACATATTCTCTCGATATCCATCCTTAACGTATCTGGCGAAGAATTAGTCGCTGCCCTTGCACGCGAAGGATTTGCAGTCGCATCGGGATCTGCATGTGTCGCCACTGCAATCGAACCAAGCCATGTCCTGCGCGCGATGGGCCAACTTACCCATGGCAACATCAGGATCTCTTTGATGCATGCAGTGGCAGAGAGCGAGGTCAAGAAATTCCTTGCGCTACTTCCAGGAATTGTTGATAGGTTGCGAATGGAAGCGGGGAGTTAAAGTGGAAGTTAACAACAACGAGGTAGAACTAGACTGTATTGGCGCTCTCTGCCCGACTCCAATTATTCAACTAGGTAAAGCGATCCGAGACTTGCCAGCAGGGGCAACGATTGTGTTGAAGGCCGATGATCCCGCGACGCAGAGCGATATTTCAGCTTGGGCTCGCATGACTGGAAATTCTGTCGCAGCCATAGCTATGCACACGTACCGCGTGACTAAGAGATAGATAGGCCCTTGGCTACGAGTTGTGTGGAAGTGTCGCTGTAACTCTCAGCAAATCGCTCTAAGAATTGTTCGCGTGTAAACCGATATTCCTGTCCACCTTGAGTTTCAAGACAGTAAGTCGCGACCATTGAACCAACCTCTGCGCATACTTTCAGTTCCAATCCCCAACCTATTGCGGAGAGAAATCCAGCCCGAAACGCATCGCCAATTCCCGTTGGGTCAATTTTGCTTCGCTCCTTGGCAACACCAACAGTGATTGTCGCAAACGAATGCGATTCTATTTGAGCGCCCTTTGACCCAAGTGTGGTGATGCAGATTTCGACATTGTCAAGAAAATCTCGCTTACTCCATCCGGTCTTTTGCATAGCCAATGCCATTTCGTATTCATTGAGAAACGAATACTTTGCTCCCACTAAAAGATTCCGGATGCTCTCGCCGTCAAGACTTGCCAAAGTTTGCGATATATCGGCAGCGAAAGGAATTTTATGTTGACGACATTCTTCAGTGTGACGGAGCATTGCCTCAGGATCATCCGGTGCGATAAGTACAAGGTCGAAGCCATTCTTGCTCTTAAAAATTGGGCCTAACTCAATATTTCTCGCCTCGCTCATTGCCCCCGGATAAAAAGAAGCAATTTGATTATGAGATTCATCGGTCGTCACGGTAAATCGGGCAGTCAACTGCGTTTGTGATACGTACAGCTCCGATGTATCCACTCCATGCCGGGTTAGCCAGGAGTTGTAATCGGTGAAATCTTCGCCTACAGCAGCAATGAGCACTGGAGAGCCACCTAGCACTCCCATACCAAAGGAAATATTGGCGCCAGTACCACCGCGACGAACTTCAAGATTGTTCACTAGAAAAGAGAGCGAAATTTTTTCTAAAGAATCTACAACGATGGAATCAGCAATCTTGCCGGGAAAGCTCATCATGTAATCGGTGGCCACCGAGCCGGTGACGGCAATTTTCATGCAGAACTGTTGCGACTAGGTTCGATTACTTAATGGAATGAATCTCCGCAAGCACAGCTGCCGCCTGCGTTCGGATTATCGATTGTGAACCCCTGTTTCTCGATGGTGTCAACAAAGTCGATGGTTGCGCCCATGAGATACGGCGAGCTCATCTTGTCGGTGACAACACCAACGCCACTGAAATCTTTCAAGATGTCGCCTTCGAGAGAGCGATCATCGAAGTAGAGCTGGTAACGAAGGCCAGAACACCCTCCTGGTTGAACCGCGATACGAAGTCGGAGGTCATCTCGACCCTCCTGCTCCAAAAGCGCTTTGACCTTGGATGCTGCTTTGTCAGAGAGGACAACGCCATCAGAAGTGGCGGATATGGTGACCTCAGCGCTCATTGTCGGACTTCCTTTCGTGAAGAACTCGATGTATCTAATCCTGCCATAGCATGGAACGCACAGCGCGCTTTAAATCTTCCCGGAGCCCAGTTTCGCGCCTGTTTGTCGAAAACCTGCGAAGATAGCGCCATGGGCATCACCGATCTCTTATTACTCGGGCAAGGTAGCGACCTTGCCAGCGAGCGTGGGGTTTCCTGTCCAGGAGAGTTGCCAGCTCCCAGTGACCCAGATTTGCGTGAGCGCGCTCGACGCGCCAGGGCAACTCTTGGAGATCAAGTCTTCGTGCTCGGCCACCACTATCAACGAGATGAAGTCATTGAATTCGCAGATGTCACGGGAGATTCATTCAAATTAGCCCGCGATGCGGCCGCTCGACCTGATGCGCCCTACATTGTTTTCTGCGGCGTGCACTTCATGGCCGAAAGCGCAGACATCCTCACTTCGCCCTCGCAACGCGTGATTCTTCCTGATCTTGCAGCGGGATGTTCGATGGCGGATATGGCTAATTATGAGCAAGTTGCTGCGTGCTGGGCAGTGCTCGACGAGCTTGGAATTGGCCAATCAACCATCCCTGTCACCTACATGAATTCCTCAGCAGCGATCAAAGCCTTTACTGGCGAGCATGGTGGAACTGTTTGCACTTCATCGAATGCACACACCACGCTCACCTGGGCTTTCTCGCAAGGCGAACGAGTGCTCTTTTTGCCAGATCAACACCTTGGTCGCAACACTGCAGTCTTGCAAATGGGTTTAACGCTTGGGGATTGCGTGGTGTGGAACCCTTGGAAACCGCGCGGCGGTTTAACAGATTCGCAAATAAAAAATGCCAAGATGATTCTCTGGCGAGGACATTGCTCAGTCCATGCGCGTTTCTCGCTCGATTCGATAAACGATGTTCGCTCTCGAATTCGAGATGTTCAAGTAATCGTGCACCCTGAATGCCAACATGAAGTTGCACTCAACGCCGACATTATCGGATCAACTGAGCAGATCATCAAAACGGTCAGCAACTCCCCTGCGGGAAGTAAATGGGCGATCGGCACCGAATTGAATTTAGTGAAGCGCCTCGCGCAGCAACATCAAGATAAGCAAATTGTCTTTTTGGATAAATCAGTTTGTTACTGCTCCACTATGAATCGAATCGACTTGCCACATCTTGTGTGGTCTTTGGAGTCTTTGGTCGAGGGAAGAGTTGTCAATGAGATAAAGGTTGCCGAGCGAACTGCGCACTTTGCTCGGGTGGCACTTGATCGAATGTTAAGCCTCATCTAGGAATAAAACCGAACGGGAGAACCAGAGAAATCATGAGCGACGAGAAAAAGAACAAGCCAACGCCCAAGCGCAATGCAAAGAAATTCACCCCTGCGCTTGCGCCAGCCGCTACTAAAGAAGCGAAGAAGGCAGAGCGCGAGAACGCCCGTCGACGTCGAATGGAGATGCGAGAGCTCTACCTAAAAGGTGACGAGCGCGCACTTCCCAAGCGCGATAAAGGGCCGGTAAGAAAGTTCGCCCGGGATTACGTCGATTCGCGTTGGTCAATTGCAGAATTCTTCCTACCACTGCTCATGGTCGTGCTACTTCTGACCGCAATGCCGAGCGTAACTATCAAAGTATTAGCGACATTGGTCATGTACGTGGTGGTTCTAGTCTCAGTGCTTGATGGAGTCTGGATGGGGCGACAAATCAAGAAAGCTTGCTCGGTCAAGCATCCGAATGAGTCCGTTAAAGGCGTCACTATGTATGCATGGATGCGCTCGACCCAAATCAGAAGGTTGCGCACACCTGCACCACAGGTTAAGCGCGGCACCAAGCTGATTTAACTTGATTTAACTTGATTTAAGCAGTTAAGGTCGCGGGTTTGGACTGACGTCCTTAGCGGGGTCACGTTCAGCAATCGAACCAATTGCTGAATCAATCGCTCGCATAACATCTGCGCTGAGTTTGACCCCTGCAGCTTTCACGTTCTCTTTAACTTGTTTTGCCTTTGAGGCACCGATTATCGCGCTCGAGACATTTGAATTTTGCAAAACCCACGCGATTGCCAATTGCGCCATAGTTAAACCAAGGTCATGTGCAATCGGTTGCAGCTTGGCAACTTCGCGCAAGATGTCATCATTCATCCAACGCGAAATCATGGCGGCGCCACTCTTCTTGTCAGTAGCGCGTGAGCCCGTTGGTGGCTTCTTGCCCGGAAGGTACTTCCCGGAGAGAACCCCCTGCGCAACAGGTGACCACACGATCTGGCCAATCCCCTCGCGTTCAGAGAGTGGAATCACCTCTGACTCAATCACTCGCCACAACATTGAATACTGAGGCTGGCTGGAGACAAATCGATCAAAGCCAAGTTCTTTTTGGATGGTAAGTGCAGCCTGAATCTCACTTGCACGCCATTGAGAAAATCCAATGTAATTGACCTTACCTTGTCGAATCAGATCATCGAAAGCGCGGAGCGTTTCATCAAGAGGGGTTTCATAATCAAATCTATGCGCTTGATAGAGATCAATGTGGTCGGTTTGTAGGCGCTTTAACGACGCGTGGACCGATTCCATAATGTGCTTACGTGATAATCCGCGATCATTCTTACCTTCGCCAGTTGGCCAATAAACCTTGGTGAAGAGTTCATAGGACTCGCGCTTAACTCCTTTAAGTGCGCGCCCCAACACTGTCTCCGCTTTTGTGCCGGCGTATACATCTGCGGTGTCAAAGGTAGTGATACCAACATCGAATGCCGCTCGAACGCATTTAATCGCCTCTTCGGCGGCCACTTGCGAGCCGTGCGTAATCCAGTTTCCGTAAGCGATTTCCGATACATACATGCCAGAGCGGCCGAGGCGACGATACTCCATGGCGAAACAGTACCCAATGCTCTCGCCATTGCAACCATCTCATGGTTATGCTTAGAGGGTACGCACAACTTAATATCTGAGTACTTGAATACTCCCTCGATGTAGGGGAAGTCCGGTGTAACTCCGGCGCTGACCCGCAACCGTAATTCTTCGCACATAGTTCCACGAAGATGAGTCGGATTACCTACTCGATGGAGAAAGCCAACAACACCCGTCGTGGTTTACGGGGCGGCAACGATGGTTGATCTCTTGTATCTCCATCTCTGTCAGAGCCTTGTGGACCCTTTCTTGAAAGGATTCCAGTGTCACAAAAAAGGATAAAAAAATTTGGAGCTGTTCTTTTCAGCTTCCTCTCGATAACTATTTCACTCGCAGGTTGCTCTTCTAATTCACAAACAGCTAACACGACTGAGAACTCAACGAGTTCAAATTCGGCAGTTGGTTATCGATATTGGGGCTACTCCCAAAGTAGCGCTGATGGAACGAGTTGGACCACTGCCATGGAAGGTCCGGCAACAACCAATCCTGCAGACGGGACAGTCGAAGGCTGGAATTACACCCTCTCAGCCGAGGGAATCGTCGACCCTTCTGCTCCAGCAGCGCAGCCTGATTTCGCGAAACTATGTGGAGCGACAACGGCCACCGATGGCGAAAAGCGCGTCGGCTACATCATTGAATTCGGAGATCCAGTGATTTATCCAGAGGGCGATAGCGCACCAGAAGCCTCCAGCGGTTGCGTATCTGTGCCAATCGACGCCACTGGCCTTGATGTGCTTAACAAAGCCTCTGAAGTGCGCGCTGGTGAAGGTGGATTCATTTGTGGAATCAACGGGTTCCCAAGTAAAGATTGCGGCGCTGATCCAATAGCTGTACCAGAATCACTGAAATAGAAATACACCGCATAACAAGTGAATCGTGTGAACGAAGTGCGAACGTTACATCCATTAGCGTGGTGGTTTTGGGGCATCAGCTTGGCAATAGCCACTAGCCGGACAGCTAATGTGTGGCTGCTTGCCATCATCATTACGGCAACCATAGTTGTGACGTTCGCACGCCGCTCAAACGATCCTTGGGCGGCTGCTCTCACCATCGGCATCAAAATTGCTTGCGTCGCCCTTTTCATCCGGATGGTTATCGCAATTATTTTTGGTGTTCCAGGAGATGGACGAGTCCTCTTCACTTTGCCACGAATTCGACTCCCAGAATGGCTAGCAGGAATCCTCCTCGGTGGAGATGTGACAAGTGAGAGGCTGAACTTTGTACTAATGGAGTCACTAACTATCTTCGCTTTAGTAATTACCCTTGCCGGAGCAAGTTCCTTGGCTAATCCAAAGCAAACGCTTCGCTCATTGCCTGGGATATTGCATGAAGCTGGAGTTGCTCTGATTATTTCTACCACGCTCATTCCTCATTTTGCGATGAGCCTAAAACGTATTAGTCAAGCAAGAAAACTCCGTGGCGATGAAAAACGCTTTAGCTTTAAGAGGAGCGTTATTCCCCTTTTTGAAGAATCCCTAGAACGTGCACTGATCATGGCCGAATCAATGGAAGCTCGTGGATATGGACACAAGCCTGACGCGGTTGCTGGTGGCAGAAAGAAAGCGCCCACCATATTGATTTTGATCGGAACCGGAACTTTGCTTTTCTCGCTGTTACAGATGCTTATCGGTTCGCGTTACGCAATTACGCTTGCTTTTTCAATATTCTTTCTTGCCTGTGGCTTAACGCTTGGGAATCAGATGAATACTCGTAGCAAATATCGCCCTATCCCCTGGCGCAAAGAAGAGTTACTGGTGATGGTTGCATCAATTGGCGCAATCACCCTGGCAATCATCGCAAATTTCGCTTTCAACCCACTTATTGCAGGAGCGCTATTGCTTACATGCATGGCGCCTCTTTGCGTTACATCTGGCAAGGCCCGCTCATGATTTCATTTGAAAATGTCACATTGATATACCCATATGTACAACGAACTATTTTTGAGAACTTATCGTTCGACGTTCCTGAAGGCGAATTTGTACTGATAATGGGTGATACCGGCGCCGGTAAATCCACATTGCTCAGATTGATGAATGGATTAGTCCCTCATCACACAGGAGGGATTTTCTCTGGAGCAATAAGAATTGATGGTCGAGATACCGCTCTGCAAAAACCGCGCGATTTGGTTGATCTCATTGCCATAGTGGGGCAAAACCCTGCGCTTGGTTTTGTTACAGATACCGTTGAAGAAGAGCTTGTGTTTGGAATGGAATCACTGGGTATTGCACCTGAAGTAATGCGTAAGCGCGTCGAAGATACATTGGATCTTCTCGCACTCGCTCCATTGAGGGAGCGAAAACTAACCTCTTTGAGCGGTGGGGAACAACAACGGGTTGCAATTGCATCTGTGTTAACTATGAATCCAAAAATTCTCCTTCTTGATGAGCCAACTAGCGCTCTTGATCCAATTGCGGCAGAGGAAGTCCTCGCCACGCTATCTCGACTTGTCCACGACTTGGGACTAACCGTGATCATTGCCGAACATAAATTAGAGCGGGTTCTTCAATTTGTAGATCGAGTTATTTATGTGAAAGATCAACAGCATGTTGCTATCGGAGCGCCCGAAGAGATTCTCAAAGATTCCCCGCTAGCACCGCCAATAATCCAACTCTCCCGAGCATTGAAAAGTGACCAAGTCCCAATGACTGTTCGAGATGCTCGCCGTAGCATCAGCCATTTGGCCCAACAAATAACTCCGCCGGTTCGACTATCTGCAAATCCATTGGCGAAGGAAATTCTCTCGATATCCGATTTAACTATCCGATATGGAGAAAAGATTGCGCTTCGAGATGTCTGGCTTACTGTCAAAGCCGGCGAGGTTCTCGCGGTGATGGGGCGAAATGGCGCAGGTAAATCCACGCTCCTCACGAGCATGATCGGATTGCGTGAGAGAGCAAGTGGCGCTATCGAGGTACTCGGCAAAGATCCGCATACGCTTCACGGTGCTGATCTCATTAGCCATGTTGGGTTTGTACCGCAAGAGGCGAGCGATCTTCTCTACGGGCAAAGCGTTTTGGAAGAACTTCGAAACAGCGACCGGGATAGCCATGTGCCACCCGGAACAACTGAACGTGCGTTATTTGATTTACTGCCCGAGATTGACCTCACCGTGCATCCGCGAGATCTTTCGGAGGGTGAACGACTTTGCCTCGTGTTAGCTATCGTTCTTGCGCGCAAGCCAGCACTACTCGTACTCGATGAACCAACGCGCGGGCTTGACTATCAAGCTAAAGAGAGACTAGTTGCAGCAATTGGGCGAATGATCTCCGATTCCACTGCAGTAATCCTCGCTTCACATGATGTCGAAATCGTCGCCGATGTTGCAACACGAGTTGTCGTGCTCGCCGATGGTGAAATTGTTGCAGATGGTGAAGTTTCCGACATTCTCACATCATCTCCTGCCTTCGCGCCTCAAGTAGCAAAAGTCTTATCACCTGCTCGATGGTTGACCGTCTCCGAAGTTTTGCAATCCTTAGGCGAGAATAAATGACAATAACGCTTGGCCAGCAACAGCAGTTGCATGCTCGCACACTCTCGGCGCTCACTATTGCGCTCGCTTCAATTATCGGATTCCTTGCATTTACTTGGCCGTTATTTGTTACAGCCGAGAACGATCAAGCAGCGCGATGGTTGTTCTTAGCTCTTATGCCGCTTGTTACCGTAGTTGCAATTATTGAAATTACCTATGGCGGGTTAAATGTGAAAGCGCTTGCCTTCCTAGGGGTTCTTAGCGCAACCGGCGCTGCCCTTCGTGCAATAGGTGCGGGCGCAGTTGGATTGGAGCCAATCTGGTTCCTCATCATTATTGGAGGCAGAGCGCTCGGCAAGAGATTTGGATTTATCCTTGGTTTAACAACGATGTTGGCATCTGCTCTTCTTACCGGAGGAGTAGGCCCATGGCTTGCTTTTCAAATGATGTGCGCGGCCTGGATTGGCTGGGGCGCGGGGGCGCTACCGCAGATTAGGTCGAAAAGTTTTGAAATAATTTTGCTCGCAGGCTACGGTGCAATGATCGCTGTGCTCTTTGGTTTGCTGATGGATCTGCAGCTCTGGCCGTGGATCGTCTCGCCGGCATCGTCAATTGCCTATGTTCCAGGCGCGAGCATTCTCGAGAACTTGCAAAGATTTTTCATCTTTCACTTCGCTACAGCATTAGCCTGGGATATCCCCCGCGCTATTTTCAATATCATTTTGATTGTGGTGCTGGGGCCAGCAGTTCTGCACTCACTCCGTCGTGCAATGCAACGTGGCAACGTGGTGTTTAACCGCGTACATGCGATGTAACAAAAGGCGGCTTAGTTACTACCGCGCTCAAATTGCGCCCTCTGACATCTACTAATAGCTGTTCACCAACTTCAATTCCTGATTCGATGAACGCCAGAGCAATGCCCTCTTTTAAAGTGGGAGAAAAAGTGCCACTAGTCACTTCACCCACAACCGCACCAACGCTGTTACGCACTAACATGCCACCGCGCGGAATTCCCCGCTCGGTTAGCAATAAACCGCGGAGCAATCTATTGACCCCTTTTGCTTGCTCTGCTCGAAGCGCGCCATCGCCATGAAATATCTTCTTCTTCCAACCAATAGCCCAGGAAAGATTTGCCTCCAGTGCATTGATCTCAAGTGATAACTCGTGACCGTGCAGTGGATATCCCATCTCAGTTCGCAAAGTATCCCGAGCACCTAAACCGGCAATCTTGCCGCCAATCCGCAAAACTTCACGGCTGAGAACGCTCCACAACTCACTTGCCAGATTTTTAGGTGGAAGTAATTCGTACCCATGCTCGCCGGAATATCCAGTCCGACATAGAGTAAACGACGTTCCGTCAAAATGAACATCAGCAAAGGACATGTATTCGAGATCGCGATGCAACCCCACTGATGCGAGCACTTGACCTGAAAGTGGACCTTGGAGCGCGATCACTGCGAAATCCTGGTGTCGATTGTTGAGCGAAAACTTCGCGCTATCAATCTGCTCCGTTAGCACCTGATAAACAACGAGAGCATTCGCCGCATTTGGAATTACGAGTACATCATCGTCACTGCGACAGTAGATAATGACATCGTCAATTACTCCTCCCTCGGCGTTGCAGAGCAAGGAATATTGAGCTTGTCCTGCGGTGATGCGAGTTAAGTCATTGGTGAAGATCTGATTTGCCCACTGCTTCGCCCCTGGTCCAATAATTTCTATCTTTCCAAGGTGTGAGACATCAAAAAGTCCAGCCTTCTCTCGTACGGCTTGGTGTTCGGCAAGGGTGCCGCCACCTACTGGGGCGGGATATTCCAATGGCATCTGCCATCCAGCGAAATCTCCGAGCTTTGCTCCGAGAGCCTGATGAATCGAAAACAATGGCGATTCCATCCGCTCAATTTACCTCGAATCGTTAGGCTCTCACCATGACACTCTCGATAAAGCTCTCTCTGGGAGATCTCGGTAAATCTGCTCCAATTGTCATCGGCTATACATGCTCACGCGAAGGGTCGCCGATCACGTTAGTCGCCAGCGCCTCTACATTCACATCGAAAGAAGAGGCATGGCTAGTGAAAGCTCTCACCAATTCGCAAGCGGTAGGCAAAAGCGATGAGGTCCGCTCACTTACCAATCCTGACGGACAATTAATCGTGGCAGTGGCAATTCCACAGAAATCCGATTTAGAAGGATTAAGACGAGCTGCAGGCGTCGCCTCGCGCGCACTACTGGGGCAAAAGGGGGCAACATTTGCCATCGCGTGCAAGGATGGCGATGAATTCAAAGCAGTAACTGAAGGTGCAGCCTTGGGTGCCTATCATTTTCATCAATTCAAAGGAGCTGAAAAACTACCCACGTCATTGTCCAAGATCGGATTTATACCGGGACGTGCGATTAAGAGCGCAGCGGCGAGCATTAAGCGAACTGAAATTCTCGTTGAACAGATTCGTTTCTCGCGGGATTTGATCAATATGCCGCCGAGCTACCTCACGCCTGAAAAATTTGTAGCTCTCGCAAAGGCAGCTCTTCCCGCTAGCGTGCGCGCGAGCGTAAAAACTCATGTGCAACTCAAATCGGAGGGGTATGGCGGCATCACTGCGGTCGGCCAAGGATCTGCTAATCCACCTCGGCTGCTGCACCTTTCATATAAACCAGCAAAAGCAAAGAAGAAATTTGCATTCGTCGGCAAGGGAATCACCTTTGACACTGGTGGTCTCGCTTTAAAGCCAGCGCAAGGTATGGAAGCGATGAAATCAGATATGAGTGGGGCGGCAGCAGTTATCAGTGCAATCAATGCGATTGCTCACCTGAAACTTCCCGTCGCCATAGATGCGTGGGCGCCACTTGCTGAGAACATGGTGAGCGAAAGCGCCACTCGTCCTAGCGATGTCATCACGATTTACGGCGGGAAAACTGTTGAAGTGCTTAATCCTGATGCTGAAGGTCGGTTAATTCTCGCTGACGCCTTGGTGCGCGCCGCTGAAGTGACTAAAGGGCTCGATGGCATCATCGACGTTGCCACGCTCACTGGCGCCCAGATAGTTGCCCTTGGTAAAAGAACTGCTGCGGTGATGGGAAATGATGATGCTTTCCGAGAGGAGTTCCTCCATGCTGCTCGAGCAGCTGGCGAGAGCTTCTGGCCGATGCCGCTGCCTGAAGAGCTTCGCCCCTCGCTGGACTCCCCCGTGGCTGACCTTGCCAATATTGGGGAGCGAATGGGCGGAATGCTCGTTGCTGGACTCTTCTTGCGAGAGTTCGTCCCTGCCGATCTGCCTTGGCTCCACCTTGATATCGCCGGCCCCTCCTTCAATGAGGATCAACCACATGGCTACACCCCGGTAGGTGGGGTGGGCTTTGCGATCCGCTCGCTGGTCCACTTTGCCGAGGTCACAAGTGCTGGCTAGGAGTGGGAAGATAACCCCATAGGTAAACCAGAAATGACTACTACGGCAGATAACAGTCAGGAGTAAGTAGATGTCCTTTGATGTAGTAATCCTTGGTGGAGGATCAGGCGGTTATGCCTGTGCACTTCGATCAGCGCAACTTGGCCTTTCTGTGGCCCTCATCGAAGCCGGCAAACTTGGCGGCACCTGCCTGCATCGCGGCTGCATCCCAACCAAAGCCCTGCTCCATGCAGGCGAGATTGCCGATAACACTCGGGAAGCCCACGAATTTGGAGTTGTTGCCGAGCTAGGCGGCATCGACATGGGGGGCGTCAATACATATAAAGATGGCGTCATCACAAAACTCTATAAAGGTTTACAAGGCTTGGTAAAAAGTCGTGGCATCACTTTCATCGAGGGACATGGCAAGGTTATTTCCAAAGACACGGTGGAAGTTAACGGTGAAAAGATCACTGGCAAGAATCTTGTGCTTGCAACTGGCTCATATCCAAAGACTCTTCCAGGTTTAGAGATCAATGGAAAAACCATTGTGACAAGTGATCATGCCCTTGGACTTGATTATGTTCCCAAGAGCGTCATCGTGCTTGGTGGTGGTGTGATTGGTTGCGAATTTGCATCCGTATGGAAATCTTTTGGTTCCGATGTTCGCATCATTGAAGGTTTACAGCATTTGGTTCCGCTCGAAGACGAATCAACTTCTAAGTTGTTGGAGCGTGCATACCGTAAACGAGGAATTAACTTTGAATTAGGCGTCCGCTTTAAGAGCGCAACACCTACAGACTCTGGGGTTAAAGTCGCGCTCGAAGATGGGCGCGAATTCGAGGCTGACTTACTGCTCGTTTCTGTTGGTCGCGGACCAACATCAGCCAATCTTGGGTACGAAGGAATTGGCGTGGCGATGGATCGCGGTTATGTTCTCGTCGACGAAAAGTGCCGCACTAATGTTGCGAACGTTTATGCCGTGGGCGACCTCATCCCTACCTTGCAACTTGCACATGTTGGATTTGGCGAGGGAATTCTTGTAGCTGAAGAGATTGCCGGACTCAATCCGCGTCCGATTAATTATGATGGAGTTCCACGAGTCACGTACTCTGAACCAGAGGTTGCTTCAGTTGGATTAACCACTGCGCAAGCGAGAGAGCGTGGCCATGATGTTGTAGAGCTTGTCTACGATTTAGCTGGAAATGGCAAATCTCAGATTCTGCGCACTTCAGGATCCATCAAGCTCGTTGCTGAGAAAAATGGCCCAGTGCTAGGCGTTCATATGGTCGGTAGCCGAGTCGGTGAACTTCTTGCCGAAGCGCAATTAATCTACAACTGGGAGGCGACGGCAGATGATGTGGCGCCGTTAATCCACGCCCACCCCACAATGTCAGAGGCTATGGGCGAGGCGCACCTTGCTTTGGCCGGTAAACCATTGCACGCGCACGGATAGTAATTACGATTAGCGGGACGAGACGGGACTAGAGGAGAAGAAGATGTCATTTAATGTTGTGATGCCAGCGCTCGGGGAGAGCGTGACCGAGGGCACCGTTACTCGATGGTTGAAAAATGAGGGCGACCAGGTCGCCGTTGATGAACCACTCCTTGAGGTGTCGACCGATAAAGTCGATACCGAAATCCCATCACCAGTTGCAGGCACCGTCGCCAAGATTCTCGTAGCCGTCGATCAAACTGTTCCAGTGGGCGCCGATCTTGTTGTTATCAATGATGGTGCAGCTACACCGGCAGCGCCTGCAGTTGCGAGCGCACCCGCAGCACCCGCAGCACCCGCAGCACCCGCAACACCCGCTGCACCTGCAGCGGCATCCCCTTCGGGTGGCGCAAATGAAATAGTCGTTATGCCAGCACTTGGTGAATCTGTGACCGAGGGAACTGTCACTCGTTGGTTGAAAAACGTTGGCGATGCTATTGCCATGGATGAAGCGCTCCTTGAAGTGTCCACCGATAAAGTCGATACCGAAATTCCCTCCCCTGTCGCCGGGACAGTTAGTGAGATCTTCGCTCCGGCTGATTCAGTAATCCCCGTTGGTGGCAAACTCGCAGCAATCTCGGCGGTTGGCTCCGCAGTTGCTCCAGCGAAGGTAAGCGCACCTGCGCCCGTCGCGCCACCTGCCCCCGCTCCAACTGCTCCAACTGCTCCAGTTGCTCCAGTTGCTCCAGTTGCACCACCAGTAGTGACTCCAGCAGTGACTCCAGCAGCAGCGCCTATGAATACCATTGCCGCGCCAGCATCGCGTGTGGAGAGTGATTCATATGTCACACCTCTTGTTCGAAAGCTTGCAGCTGAATTGTCGATTGATCTCGCGAACGTGTCGGGCACCGGAGTTGGTGGCCGAATTCGTAAACAAGATGTTTATGATGCCGCAGAACGCGCTCGCGCTCTCTCGAGCGCACCAGTAGCTGCTCCGGCTGCCCCAGTCTCCCCAGCCGCGGCATCACCACATGACAAGGCGAAAGCTTCTGCCACCGTCACAGCATCGCCATTACGTGGCACGACCGTACCTATGACGCGCCTTCGTAAGGTGATCGCTGCACGGATGGTCGAGTCACTTCACACCTCAGCCCAACTCACAACGGTCGTCGAGGTAGATGTCACGAAAATCGCGAAACTTCGAGCAAAAGCTAAAGGTGGGTTCCAAGAGCGTGAGGGTGTAAATCTCACCTTCTTGCCATTCTTCGCAGTTGCGGTATGTGAAGCGCTTAAGCAGCACCCGGTGGTCAACTCCTCAATCGATGGCGAGAACATCGTCTATCACGGCACTGAGAATCTTGGTATCGCTGTCGATACCGAACGCGGCTTGCTTGTTCCAGTGATCAAGGATGCCGGCGATCTCAACCTAGGTGGTATTGCTCGTCGGATTAATGATGTTGCGCTTCGTACTCGCGATAGCAAAATCAACCCTGATGAGTTAAGCGGTGGCACCTTTACGATTACCAATACCGGAAGTCGTGGCGCGCTATTTGATACGCCGATTATCAACCAGCCACAGGTTGCAATTCTGGGCATTGGTTCTATTGTGAAACGTCCCGTTGTTATCACTGAGGCTGATGGCGAAGAGAAGATTGCGATTCGCTCTATGGTTTATCTTGCGATCTCCTACGATCATCGAATCGTCGACGGTGCTGATGCAGCGCGCTTCCTTGGAACTCTGAAAGAGCGCTTGGAGCTTGGTCGCTTCGAAGCGGATCTTGGTCTTTAAGAGATAAACATGTCACGAACTATTGCCGTCACCGGCGCTTCGGGGTTGATTGGTTCAGCCCTCGTTTCGCACTTGCGCGGAAAAGGCGACACAGTTATTAAATTAGTTCGCCGTGAACCACGGGCAAAAGATGAGGCATTCTGGGACCCAATTGATGGCAAAGTTGATTTAGTCGCTCTTGAAGGAGTTGATTCCATCGTTCACCTCGCTGGAGCAGGAGTTGGCGATAAAAGATGGAGCACCAGTTACAAAGCAGAAATTCTCAATTCACGGCTCTATGGCACCACAACGATTGCCAATGCAGCAGAGCAACTCAAAATCAAATCGCTAATCTCATCGAGCGCTATCGGTTGGTATGGTGAAACTGGCAATAGAGCTGTTACCGAAAATGATCGGGGTGGGGATGATTTCCTTGCACGAGTCTGCCTCGAATGGGAGCGCGCTGCAGATGGAGCACCTTCAGTGCGAACGGCCAAGATTCGCACGGGGTTAGTTCTTGATCCCACCGGTGGTGCGCTTGGTCGAATGATGCCGCTGTTTAAGTTTGGTTTAGGTGGCAAACTCGGTTCAGGAAAGCAATGGTGGTCATGGATTACCGTGCATGACCAAGTTCGTGCCATCGATTTCTTAATCGATCATGACATCTCCGGTCCAGTAAACCTCACCGCGCCAAATCCTGCGACCAATAGTGAATTCACTGCAGCTCTCGCACGCGCACTCAAGCGTCCCGCGTTGCTGCCTGTTCCTGGTTTCGCACTTAAGGTCACCCTGGGTGGATTTTCCACGGAGATTCTCGGCTCGAAGCGAGTGCTGCCTGCAGTACTGGATGAAGCTGGTTTCGTTTTTGATTTTCCACATTTAGCGCCGGCGCTGGCAAAGCTTGCTGCGCAATAACTATCAATTAATTATTAATTGCGCTCTCGCCAGCTAAACGTCCAGAGAGTAGTGCGCCATTTTGTGAGGGCTCAGTTAGGTAATCTCCTGCAAAAATCAGTCCCGCATCTTCAAGTATTCCGCGTCGTCGCGCTCCTGGGGGAATAATCGGAAGGGCGCTCTCAATATCAATTCGGGAGATCAGTTCCCCGTTAATGGATTCGCCATAGATTTGTTGCAGGTGGTTACGAACCTCGCGCTCCGAACTTTCCTCAAGCGTTGTCACTGAAAGCAGCCCTCTGCCATCTGGTGAGTAACTTGGCACAACAGCTGCAACATCAACTGCTGTCACGACTGGTCCTGAAGCTAGAGGTGCGACATGGAGCCGATGTTGATAAGAAATCTGCGCTTCCAAGGTGAAATACCACGCAGTCGAACGAGCGAAGGTCACTTTAGGGATAGCGCTCGAGAATTGCTGAGCATTTGCGTAATCCGTAGCCACGATAACTTTGCGCGCAGCGAAGGTCGCGTTAGTGGTCTTTACATTGAATCCTCGACCACTTCGAGAAATCTCGAGGGCCCGCTCGCCTGATTGGATTGATTTCACTCTATGGCGGAGCTCCTGGACAAGCGCCTGCACTCCCCCATCAGGCAACCCTGGAACGTGGCGAAATAACGTGCGCAGCACGCGCTGCGCAAAACGCGCGTCTACCTCCGGTAACGCTGTGAGGAATACCCCGCGCAGGAAGGGTTCGATGAGCTGCTCATAAGGCGCGCCGGTTGCCCCTAATCTTTGCAAGAACTGATCAGCGCTCTCTCCCTCTCGAACTTGCGTCAACAAAGCGCCTCTAAGTAATCCGAAAAACGGTTTTGGATCGTTGATGATTTTCGGTAGCGCTCGTGAAATGCTCCGCAATTCCCGCCGGGGATCTCCAAAAAAAGTAGTTCGACCATCGATCACCGCAACCGCTCCTGCTGAAATCGGATGAAACTGTGTTCGAACATCTAGTCTGCGTAATTCGCTATAGCCAGGGTTGATCACTTGAAAACCGCGATCAATCGTAAAACCATTAACAATCTCTGTCGCTAATCGCCCACCCGCGCTCGGCTGTGCTTCCACCAGATGGACCTGTTGACCGCTTTCTTGAATGGTGAGGGCGGCCCTAATGCCGGCCAATCCCCCGCCAATCACAAGAATCATCGCAAGGAAATCTCTCGAGCGATATCAATTAAGCGTGCTACTTCCAGGGCATCCTTATGAGAAACTGGCATCGGGGCATCAGATGTGAGTGCGTTTCTTACCTGGAGATAGAACTCAACATAATTTCCATTTTCCGCTGGAACTACTTCGAAACTTTCATTATCGCCCCGGTATAACTTCGCCGTTGATTGCGTTGGTGAATTCCATTCACCGCCGTGCGGAATCTCGCCGCGCTTTAACATCTCTTCCTGCGGATCGAGCTCGTCAATCACCACTGTTCCACCTCGGGCAGAAAGGCGAACGCGAGGTCCAGTGAAACCTGAAACGGCGCTAGCTGTCAGATAAGAATCGACACCCATCAAGTGATGCAACACGATGATGACATCATCATCGGATGCGCCGCGGACATTTCGCATTGCAGCAAATGCAACCTCCGCTGGTCCAAAAAGATCGAGGGCGCCAGCAACTAAATGCGTCTGAATATCAAGAAGCCACCCACCGCCACTCTCCTGATCGCTTTGATCTCGCCAACCAAATGAGGCAATCTCTGGTTTGTAACGTTCGAAACGTGATTCATAGCGATGGATTGGCCCAAGGCAACGTTCACGAATTATTCGCTTAACCGTTAACGCATCACTATCCCAGCGACGATTGAAAAATGCAGACGCCTTGACTCCAGCGCTCTCTGCAGCGGCAAGTATTGCCTTCGTTTCAGGAAGATTTCGTCCAACGGGCTTATCGATAACTGTTGCCACGCCAGCGCCTATTGATTTCAGCGCCTGCTCTGCGTGCACTTGATTGGCAGAGCTAATCACCACGAGGTCGAGTTCAAGCGCAAGGAGCTCTTGCATCGTCGCAACGATTGCAGCGCTCGGAACATCAGTTTTTGCACTAGCAATTCGCTCTGGAGAGTTGGTGAGGATTGCTGCGACTTCAAACCCTGCCCCTATGAGCAAAGGTGCATGGAATACGCGCCCGCCTAGGCCGTAGCCAACTAGTCCAACTCGTAGCTTGTTCAATCAAGTCCTTCTTTCGAGAGCTTGGAAGGCCACCAGATCTTTCTCCCAAGAATTCGCACGAGCGCGGGAACTAGCAATGAACGGACAACGAGCGTGTCAAGCAATACTCCGAATGCAACGGCAAAACCTAGCTCTGCAAGGAATACCAAAGGCAGCACACCGAGCACGCCGAAAGTGGCAGCAAGAACGATTCCAGCAGAAGTGATGACGCCACCAGTGACCGTTAGACCTTTGATGACGCCGGCTTTAGTGCCAATTCGTTTCGCTTCTTCCCGGACGCGAGTCATAAGGAATATGTTGTAGTCGATGCCTAAGGCCACAAGGAAGACGAAGGCGAAGAGTGGGAAACTCGCATCGGTGCCTTTAAAGCCAAAGATATGTTCGAATACGAGCGCGCATACGCCAAGGGTTGCCAAGAAGGAGAGCACTACTGTGACAAGTAGTAGCCCTGCCGCAAGAATGCTTCGGAGGAGCACTCCCAAAATTAGCGCGATGAGAAGTAGCACAATCGGAATGATGACTCGGTTATCGCGGCGAGAGGATTGATCGACGTCATAACCGATAGCGGTTTGACCACCAACCAAGCTCGTTTGATTTACCGATTTTGCCGCCTCGCGAATAAGCGGGATAGTGTTCTTAGCTTCTGTCGAATCAGCGGCGACTTCCAAAGTTGCGTACAGAAGGACGGAGCCATCGACAACTTTTACCTCTTTTGTCGGAGACATGGTCGCCATATCGAATTTAGTGACCGGCACGACCGATGCAACATTTTTCACTCTTGAGATAGCAGCAATGGATGCTTGCTGATCGCTTTCCTTAACGACAATCTCCACTGGCGTTCCCTCGCCACTTGGGAAATGTTCACCAAGCTTTGCCAAACCAATGACCGAATCAGGCTTCGTTGTGAATGCATCTGTTTGTGCCAAGCCATCTGATTTAAGTGTGGTCGAGAATCCAGCGAAAATGATCAGTAGGAGCGCGGTGCTAATCCAAATAGGTTTAGGTTTGCGATCAACCCAATCCCCAACCTTGGCCCACAGTCCAGATAACTTCTCGTCTTCGCTTTCAAAACGTGGTTTCTTTGGCCAAAAAATCCAACGACCGAAGAGCACTAGCAGCGACGGCAACAAAGTAAGAGCTGCGAACATTGCACATGCAATGCCAATTGAACCGACGGGACCTAAGCCACGGTTGCTTGAGAGATCACTTAAGAGCAGAACCATTAAGCCGGCAATGACGGTGGAGCCGGATGCGACAATCGGTTCGACCACGCCTCGAAGCGCGACGCTCATAGCCACGAAACGAGATTTGTACTTATGAAGCTCTTCTCGATAACGCGAAATAAGTAAGAGGGCGTAGTCTGTCGCGGCACCCAATACCAAAACGTCAAGGATTCCCTGAGTCTGTGCGTTTAAGTCAATGATTTCCGCTTTTGCTAGGTAGTAAACAATCATGGTGGCAAAACCCAGTGCAGTTGCAGCGGTAAACAATGGGAGTATCCAAAGCAATGGAGATCTGTAAACAACGATCAAAATGATGGCAACTACAATTAGAGTAGTGGAGAGTAACTTTGTATCAATCGATCCAAATGCGCCAAAGAGATCAGCGAAGATTCCACCGGCGCCCGTAACGTGGGTTTCCACTCCCGCTTTCGCGAACTCTTTCTCCAAATCGCTTCTAATGAAATCGATAATGAGTGGCAGTAGCGGTTTCTCTTCAATATTCTCGCCAGCAATTTTTGAATTCAACTGAACATTGATGAGAGCAGCTTTGCCATCTGCTGAAGGGATAGCTTGGAGGGGTGCTCCCGGAGCGAAATATTGGCTGAGCGGTTTCTTCGATTCGGGGAGAATCTTCGAGCCTAGGGAGGCGGCATAGGTATTGAGTTGCGCAAAAGCCTCCGGGTTTGTTGTCGGATTGAGCTCACCGAGGAAGAGAATCAAGGTGGGCAAGAGATCTGAGGATTGATCTGAGAACTTAACGGTTATCTTGCTGGCCAAGGTTGATTCGGCGCTCTCTGGCAAGAAAGCCGAGTTGTCATTCTCTTGGACAGTTGAAATCTTCGAAAAGACCGGTCCCGAGACTCCTCCAATCGCGAGCCAACCAAAGACGATGATGATGGCTATCCAGAGGCCCTTGCGCGCCTTGGTCGTTCGCTCTGCGATGGTCGCTTCGTTAATCTCGGTAGACATAGCTGCCCCGCCCTCTCAAAAGTTACGGTAGAAGTGGATGCTCGCCCGCAGTGCGGCCGGCAATAGAGTTCAATTCTATCTCGCTTGCCGGAAATAGGGCGTATTCCTCTGCCTTGGGTAGGCTAACCGACATGGCCGTAGCGACCGAATCCCGACTTGATACTGCGTGGGTAGGGCTGGTCGAGTACGAAGCGGGCCTACTTTTGCAGCGCGAGACTCACCAGAGGATTCTTGAAGAAGGCGCACCGTCAACTCTTTTACTTTTAGAACATCCTTC